>JASJAT010000091.1 GCA_030066885.1 Arenicellales bacterium
GTGCGATCAAAGATCGCTAGCGACTTTTCCCTCAGCGTTCGATTGCTTCGTATGCGTAAGGACTGTTTAAGTAGCTGGTTGTTGTTTAATCTATCTACAAACGACTCAACGTTCACGCCGTCCTTGAGGTATAGAGAAAAAGAAGAAACTACGTCATCATCCCAGAAACGGTCGTAGGTGTTGCGGTGCATCGCCACCACACCCTGATCGGAACCATAGTCGTAAAACACGCCAACGATCTTAAAGGCTGCGCTTCCGGTATCAGTTGGGAATTGTGCCGAATCTCCAATATCTAGATCGTGGTGATAGGCATAAGGCTCAGAAATGAGAACGGCGTTCTCATCGACGAACTCTGACCACAACTCATCGCTTTCTCCCTTTACAAGCTGAAAATTTCGGAATCCGGTGCGGTCGAGGTCAACCGCAAAAATTTGTGTAAACCCTGTCTCATTTTCCAACGTAACCCAGCGTCCTGTGCTTACGGTCTCAATCTCAGGCATGCCAGCGATCTGGTTAATAAGGTTTTTATCTATCCCCGTTTCCTTGTGAATGTATTGCTGTGCGATATAGATGTCTGCACGTAAATAATTATTAAGCCAATGTTCCACAGAAGCACGAAAGCTAGAAATCATCACACTCACGCCCACTACTGCGGACACAGCTACAGCCAAGGCGGCAACCGCAATCTGTGTTCTGCTCAAAGACGCCAACACACCACGGGCTGCCATTCGACCCAGCACGCCAAAATATCGGTGCAATCCGGGGCTCAGTATCTGCAGCAGCTTAGACATTAGTAAGGGTGTAATCAGTGCGAAACCGATAATGATAAAAAACAAGGCCGCAAAACCCATAACGATGGCGCGTTCGGACAACGTAAGTACAACCCATGCGACAACCCAAAGGGATAGACCAAATATCATTAAATAAACGCTACGCTTCCGTGCCACCGTTTCCACTTTGGAACGCATAATGTTCGCTATTGGCGGAGTACGCATCGCTTCCCAGGCTGGGAGCCACGCCGCAACTACAGTTGCAATCAGGGCTAACGCCGCTGCCTTTAGCACACTTTGTATCGGCACCGAGACGACGGCTACGTCAACCGCAAAATATAGGTCAGTCATGGTGCCACTTACTAGTTGCAACAAGAATTTGCTAAGCCAGGTACCGATGAGGCTGCCCAGTACAAACCCGACTCCTGCAAGCATCAAGGCTTCGTGCAGGATATCGATGAACAACTGCCTCGGTGTCATACCTAGCGTGCGCAGCACAGCAAGTTGTTCGCGACGTTGTAAAACCGATAACGTCATCGTGTTGTAAATTAGGAAAGCGCCGATGACCAACGCAAGTAAGCTCAGGGCGGTAAGGTTAAGGTGGAACGCACGGGTCATTTGGTCCATAGTTTGACTCCGTACTTCGTTGGGGATGATTTTCAGCGGTCTCGGCAGCAGCTCTCTAATCCCGGTAGGATCATCAGTATTGACGTCGATACGCGATAGTTTCCCAACCATACCCAGAATCGATTGCGCAGTAGCGATGTCAGTTATCAAAACATTTCGTAACCCATATTGCTGCAACTCATCGCTTGCTTGGAACGTACCGGCCACGTACAACGAGTAAGACGACCCGCTGATTTCTACTATTATCTCTGTCGGTGTACTTATGCCCAGCCTCCTGGCAGTAGTGTCCAGCATGAAAACGGCATTCTTTTTTCGCAACAATTCAAAAAGATCCAAGCCGCCCCTGCTTTGCTGGGGGAGGATATTGCTACCCGTGTCGGCGAACGGATCTATTCCCAGTAGCAAGAAACGTTGTCGCGTGATAGACACATAGCCGCTTACAACTGGGCTGATGTTGCGTGTCCTCTGTGATACTCGAAGGTCAACGTATAGTTTTTCGTCGATGTTTTGTGGGCCGCCGTATATGTAATGTGTTGACCCGCCGGCGATGGCGGCATTTGATATGCGAAAAGCCTGACGCGCACTTTCATTGGTGATATCTATAGCAAGCACAACGGCAATTCCCAGAGCTATGCCTGTAATCGACAAGATACCGTGCCAAGGGTGTTTTTTAAGAAAACCTAGAATAAGGCGTGAGCGTAAATTCATTAGCTGTCTTTCTGGGTCTGTAGATGTAACGTGCGATTTGCCTGACTAGCCACTTCCGTGCTGTGTGTGGCTACAACCAGGGTTGTTTCATGTTTCCGATGTAAACGACTCATGAGGTTCATGACTGTCTTTTCTGCTTGTATATCCAGATTACCGGTGGGTTCGTCGGCAAGGACCAGCCTGGGCATGTGAGCGATGGCCCTGGCGATGGCAACACGTTGTTGCTCGCCACCGCTTAGATGGTCTGGGTAACTGTTGCCACGATCAGCCAGACCAATTTGCTCGAGTAACTCACTGACACGCCCACTAAAGTCAGATTCTAGATGGTTTAACTCGATGCTAAATCCAATGTTCTCAGCCACCGACAATGTCGGAATCAGGTTATACGCTTGAAAAACGAAACCGATGTTTCTACGGCGAAATAGAGTACGTCGGTGCTCGTTCATGCTGCTTATGCGCTGCCCATCGATGAGGATTGTGCCGGAGTCGGGAACATCCAGACCAGCCATCAAATTTAGTAAGGTCGATTTACCCGAGCCGCTGGGGCCCTGAATAGCGACGAATTCGCCTTTGTCGATTTCGAATGAAACAGCGCTCAGTACCGGCCGTGTCACACCACCTTCTCGATAACTCTTATTTACTTCATCGAAAACAATCATCCACGCGACTCAGGTATAGTAGAACTTGCAGCATGCAGGTTGGCAGACAAGTGTAGGACGTTGACTTTTCTCATCATACTAACAATTTTTATCTTATCAGCTGTTTTGATTTGGAGTGCAATACCTAAACGCACCGCCGCCCGCTCCGGGGTGTTGGACTTCATACCAAATTCTCAGCTACAAAGACCGACGCAAAGTCTGCAAGTAGCGACGTATAACATTCACGGCACCAAAGGAATGGATGGCGTTAGGGATCTGAACAGAACAGCGCAAGCAATTAAGGGTGCAGATATCGTCGCCTTACAGGAGGTTCACACCTGCTGGAAAAGTAACCAGGCTGAGAGGTTGGCGACGACTATAGGGCTGGGATACCTATTCATCCCGACCCTTAGGAGGTGGTTTAGAGACTATCGGGGAAACGGTTTACTTACCCGGTTTCCGGTTAAACATTGGCAAACACACCTTCTACCTAATGTAGCTGGACATCGCTATCGTGTTTATTCCATTGCCGAAGTGGTGTTGGATAACAAAATCCTGTCGATCTTGTTTACACATTTACACACCCGGAAAGGCCGCGAACAACAATTAAAAATCGTGCTCGATCATTTTGGAAGTCTACCGTTACCTGCCATTCTCCTGGGTGATCTGAACACCACTGGGGAAGACCCAACGTTTAAAGAGAATCTTCCCGCTGATGCGATCGACGCTGTGGGCAACGCTCTAGGGTCGCAGGATTCAGCAGAACGGATCGATTGGATATTAGTCCGGGGGTTAGATATCAATAGTGGAGGTTACCTGGGCAAAGGTGTATCCGACCACCCATACTATTGGGTGGAGGTGCTCCTAGGAGCGGTGCCCTCGCCGCGATGACAAAGCGTGTGCCTAGCCGGTTCAGAAAATACATTTTTCCCTCGCCATGGCGCAAAGCAAGCCAAGACAAAGATATTTTTGGTCTTTGCGAACGCTGAGATATATCCGCCATCGACAGCGTATGATCCACTCACATGAAGCAATCCAGTAACTGAGCTATAAAGCTAAGAGTTTAAAGAACCTATTTTTCAATAGGTTCTTTAAGGTTTGATATCACTCTTTTTACTTTAAACTTTGTACTTTCTACTACTATAACGAGACTGTGCCTGCGACTGTCACACGGTCGGCAAGGTGTTTAAGACGCACGACCAGAACTTCTACACCACCGGCAACCACACGTTCCAGGGTATGTCCATATTCCGGGTCAACGTCCCAGGCGGGTTCGAAGTATTCACCTTCAGGACGATTCAAGGCGTATAAGATTACGCCCCTAAAACCCAGTTTCACTGCTTCTTGCAGTAGCTCCAAATGCTTTCGACCTCTTTCGGTGACTGCGTCCGGAAACAAAATTGCTTTATCGGTTAGCAGAGTGGTGTTCTTTACCTCGACGTAGGCGTTTGATGCAGCGCCGTCGGTTAGTAATATGTCGAAACGAGATTTGGGGTGTCCGTCAATGTTAAACGTGGGTTCCTTCTGTATATGCTTGTATCCCGCGAGTTGCGGTATGCGTTGTGAACGAATAGCTGCTGCCACGATGTGATTGACGCGCCCCGTATTTACACCGATCCAACCGTGTCCCATGTCGATACGTTCCAAGGTCCACGCCAGTTTTCTCTTTGGGTTTTCACTGTAACTGAGTTGAACCGGTGCACCAGGTTTCCAGCAGGCTGTCATTGACCCTGTATTGGGGCAATGTGCAGTAATCATTCTTCCGTCGTTGAGCTGAACATCTGCAAGAAAGCGTTTGTATCGCTTTAGGATTTTTCCATCTGTGAGTGGGGGCAGCGAATACATTTATTTATCATATAGTAGTGGCGACTGCTTTCGGTACGAATTCGGACCATGGCTTGGTGGCTAAACTATGAGGCGTTTGCGCACCAACACCACAGCAAAATAGTAAGAAACCAACGCGTACAGGAGTAGTACGCTGATATGCAATAACACATCGGTCGGTACCTCCCCAACTATAAGTGGCCGCACCAGTTGTACCGCATGGGTAAGGGGGAGAATTTGGACAATGTATTGGAGAATCTCTGGTAGTGCACGTGTGGGATAGAAAACGCCGCAGAGCATGAACATGGGCGTTATCACCAACGTAAAGTAATAGCTGAAAAACTCGTAGCCTGTGGAAATAGACACCATGAGTATGGCTGGGCCTGCAAAGCATAGTCCAATCAGGAAAGCGAGCGGGATCGCGACTATTGCGGTCCAGTGTTCCACTGCACCCAGCAATGTGGCTACCGCTAGAATGGCGGTAGCATTAATAGTGCTCTTGGTCGCACACCAGATCATTTCTCCGGCAACGATATCGTCTACATCGATCGGCGTAGCAAGCATAGAATCGTAAGTTTTCTGTGGCACCATGCGGGTGTACACGGAGTACATTCCTTCGAAGGTTGCCGTATTCATGGCAGAGGAGGCGACGATGCCGGACGCAAGAAAGGTCAGATAGGGCAGGCCAGCCATCTCCCCAATGAACAAGCCCAACCCATAGCCGAGACCGACTAAATACAGAAAGGGCTCTCCAAAATGAATGAGCAAACTCGGGCCGAGCATCTTGCGCCAGACTAATACGTTACGGTGCCAGACGGATATCGCGCTTAGTCTAAATCGAGGGAGTGCAAGGTCGGGGGGGTTATTCACGTAAATCTCTTCCGGTAATTTTCAGGAAGACGTCTTCCAAGGTAGCTGGACGGTGTAAGAAGCTCAGCTCTGGATGATTTTCCAGTCGATGGGTGAGCGATTTAACGTCATTAGCGTAGCAGTACAATGTATCTCCCACGGATTCGATGCGGCAATCCGGTATACCGTCGAAAATCTTGCGCGCTTTGTTTGGCTCGCCGTGAAGTTCAAGCACTTCGGGTTCCACATGAGTTTCGATTAAAGTCCGCGGTGAGCCTTGAGTGAGGATTTGCCCTTCGTCGATGATGACCAATTCATCGCACAGCCGCTCGGCTTCTTCCATATAGTGGCTGGTGAGGAGGAGGGTTTTTCCCGTTTGCTTAAGATCCCTGAGGCGAGCCCAAATGAGATGGCGCACCTGAGGGTCGAGGCCAGTTGTAGGTTCGTCGAGTACGATCAGTTCCGGTTCATTGACTAGGGCACGGGCGATGGTCAACCGTCGCTTCATTCCACCGGATAGGGCATCAATTTTGGTTCCGGCGCGGTCAGCCAGCGCCCCGAATTCTAAAAGGTAGTCCATGCGCCCTGTTATCTGTTGAAGAGTGATTCCGAAATAGCTGGCGTAAACCTGTAGATTTTCGGCAACCGTGAAATCTGGATCTAAGTTGTCAGTTTGAGGAACCACTCCGATACGGGAACGAACCTGCCGTGCGGCCTTGGGCATGGATTGTCCGAACACGTTTAAGCGGCCACCGGTCAGGGGCGATTGGCCCAGGATAAGCTTGATCGTAGTTGTCTTCCCGGCTCCGTTTGGACCCAACAACCCAAAACATTGACCTGGCCACACCTCCAGATCGATACCACGCACAACTTCCGACTCCCCAAAGCGCTTGCGGATCCCTTTGGCTTGTATTACCGGTGTGGTATTCAGGACGGTAAACCGTCCTTATTTTGATTCACATGGACGGCTCGAATCGCATCGATGTAGGGGTCACATACACGTAAACTTTTTACTAAATTATAGGCTTCGTCCAAGTCCATCCCTTTATGCCAAGCCAGGTATCCAATCACCGTAGCGGGCGCACGTCCCACGCCTGCCGTACAATGCACGTATACCCGATGGCCGGCACCAACGAGGTCTCGCAATAGGTCTGCAGCACCTCTTAAGCGCCTTTCTAAGTCTTCCGGAGAAAAGTCCACGATGGGCCATCGTTCGCACAGCATTTCCCTCTCTAAATAACCTTGTTTGATTCTAGGCCAGTTGACGCGAAGGGCTTTAAAGTCGGCATCGGTTTGCAAGTTGAGCACAGCGCTTATTTTAGGACCCGCCTTCAATCTATCCAAATCCACATCGTTTTGCGGGTAAGTACCGATAAAAATCTGCTGATTAATTAAGGTTAGGTTAATCACTTACAGCTATTCTGAAAAATAATGCGATATTTCAGCGGCGAAGCATAATAGGAGAAAATGAATTCATTAACAATTGTGTGGGGACTGTAGGCCTAAATTTCCAGTGTTCAACCTTATATTGGTATATTATTGCGACGTCCACTTGTTGTACTGCTCATGATCCCACTAATACATGAAGGCGGCTGCCAATGTGGTGCAGTTCGGTATCGTACAAGTGATCAGCCGGTGCGGGTGATCGCATGTCATTGCACCACTTGCAAAAGAAGAACTGGGGCGGCTTACGGCATCGGAGTTTATTTAAAGGACACGGACGTAGAATTCACCCGAGGTGAGATGAACACCTACGAGTTTCATTCCGACGAGAGTGGGCGGTGGCTAAGAAATGAGTTCTGTAATACCTGTGGAACCACAGTCAGTTGGACCCTTGAAATGCGGCCCGGTCTGCGGGCGATCGCGGGCGGTACCTACGACAATCCGAATTGGTTTGATGTTTTAGCACACATCTGGACGCGGTCGGCTCGTCCGGATATGAGCTACCCAGATCATATCAAGGTATTCGAGAAGGCGTTACCACCGACATAAAGAATCGAATCATCGAGGCACGGGACGCACTGCATCAGCAAGGAGCCTAACGCAAACTGCGGGCCCCCGTCAGGTGCCCTTATCCCACATCACGTCACATTTTTGTTCAGCAGCAGCCGTAAGTAGCTCAATCAGTGGGTGGGCACGTAAAGACAGGCTCACCGGTTGTTCCTCAGATTCCTCATCAGAAGTTTTTTCAGTTTTTTCTGAGATTTTATCTTCCTCAGCTGCCGCTTTCAGTTTGTTCAACGCCGACGGTATGTCCTCTGCCAGTAAGGCCCCGGGCACTGTTCCGCTATGTCCCATGATGTTGAGCAGTCGTACAGCAACGTCGCCGAACATGGTTATATCGGCCCAAGCCTTACAGGAAAATGTCACTAACAAAGTTTTACTCCATAGTTATCAGATTTTTGGGGTGTATGGTCAAAGATTGCTTACTCTCGGACGATATATATCCGACAGGTCTGGATAAAATCAGTGAACCCCTGGCTATCGATGGTGGAATGTATGGAACAACGGCGAACTTCTTGCGGCATGCTGTCGGAATAAGAAGCCAATCCCAAAATGAGGATGGTTCCAAAAACTACCCTAAGCTTACGGCGAGAAGAAATCATTCAATCCCGCTTTATCCCGTTTATCTATGCTAGCAGTATAACACCTGCGTTTAACCGTGATGATAGCGAGAACCGAATCCCTGCTATAAAGTATTGATATGTATAGTGCAGACGAAAATGGCTTTCGACTCCTTTGGCCGCTGCTCTTTCTCGAACGAACGCTCCCGGGACATGAGCACGCAAACCTCGAATTGGAGCGCCTCATACTTGAGCAGGAGACCGGGAACACGTCATTGACGACCGACTACTTAAGCTTAAACATATTAGCCATCGAGAATCCTGCGATCGACTGGCTCAAGCAATGCATCCACAAATCTGCGGTTGACTATTGCCGCCGCGCGGGTATGGACTACTCAATCGAATGGTCGTTACAGGGTTGGGGAAACATAAATCGTTTGGGCGACTATCATGATCCCCACAATCATCCATATGCCTATTTGAGCGGTACCTACTATGTGCGCGTTCCCAGTAAGAATGTTTCTTTAACAAACCGAGCTGACGTCCGGCCCGGCTGTATCACCTTTTATGATCCTCGGGGCTCAGTTAACATGACCGCGATCAAGAACGATCCGCAGGTCGAACCGGAGTTCACTGTTGCGCCAAAACCAGGCATGATTCTGTTATGGCCGTCTTTTGTCATGCACTTCGTGCACCCAAATCTATCTGAAGAATCACGTATCAGTATCAGTTTCAATTTGATGGTCAAGAATCCAACTGATTATTTACCACAACAGATGTAACACCGAGATTACGCCTGCTGAGGTCAGGGGTGCTATTCCAAGAGGGGCTTCAAATAGGGCCAAACATTGTCGAGTAGGACCGGTTGGGCTTCAGCGCTGGGATGAACACCATCGCTTTGCATAAGCTCTCGCACCGTTCCAACACCTTCCATGAAGAATGGAATTAGCGTTAAGTTGAAGGTTTGTGCGAGTTCCGGGTAGATCGCTTCAAATTGACCGACATAGGTTGGACCATAGTTTGGAGGCAGGCGCATGCCCGCCAATACGACTCGAGCCTCCTGACTTTGAATTGTTTCTATAATTGATATCAGGTTACTCCGTATCATGGGTACGGGTTGGGCCCGCAGACCGTCGTTTCCACCGAGTTCGACGATAACGATCTCTGGCCGATGACGTTCTAGCGCTGTAGTAAGGCGAGTTAAGCCATTGGCCGTGGTATCCCCACTGATACTGGCGTTGACCACTTGATGTGGAAAACCGTTTTTTCGCAAACGTTGTTGCAACAAACTGACCCATCCTTGGTCTACAGCTAGACCATGGGCGGAGCTTAAACTGTCACCCAGCACTAGAATTATCGGTGGTGAACCCCCATGGCTGCTACTGCAGATAAAGAACCAAAATATTATTAGGAGTCTGATCTTCATGCGTGAGGTCAACAATGCGCTTGTAGAGGCACAGAATTTAGTAAAGCAGGTCAGCAGTCCGGAAGGGACGCTGACCATCCTGGATGGTGTCTCATTGTCTATTGTAGCAGGCGAAGCAGTTGCAGTAGTGGGTGTGTCGGGCTCCGGCAAATCCACTTTGTTGGGTCTACTGGCCGGGCTGGATACCCCGACTTCGGGCACGGTACACTTAAACGGGGTGGATATAACCGAACTCGACGAAGATGGTCGTGCCCAAGTAAGGGCAGACAGCGTTGGTTTTGTTTTCCAATCATTTCAACTGCTTACCAGTTTGACAGCTTTGGAAAATGTCATGTTGCCTTTAGAGCTCGCCGGTCGTTCAGTACCGGAACGCGATGCGAAAGCTGAGTTGGCAAGGGTCGGCCTAGGTGAGCGTCTGCACCATTATCCTTCACAGTTATCCGGGGGAGAACAACAACGCGTGGCCATTGCACGGGCGTACGTTGCTAAACCAAGAATACTATTCGCCGATGAACCGACAGGGAACCTCGACGCTCAGACCAGTCACCATATCGTGGAGCTGTTGTTTTCACTCAACGACGAATACAACACTACCTTGGTGCTGGTTACGCACAATCCTGAACTGGGTGAGCGTTGCCAGCGGAGTTTTGAACTTGAAGGCGGCATGTTAAGGGGTAAGGCTTGAAGATCTGGTCCATCGCCCTGCGTTCATTGCGCCGCGAGTGGCGTGGTGGGGAACTAAGAATCGTCGCACTGGCGTTGACCATCGCGACTACGGCTGTGGTTTCGGTTGCGTCTTTCGGTGATCGCCTGCATCAAACCTTGGCACGCCAAGGCAGCGAGTTACTAGGTGCGGATTTGGTGGTCCATGTACAGGCGCCGCCAAAATCAGATTGGATAGTGCGAGCCGATGAACTGGGACTTCGCCATGCGCGGGTAGAAAGCTTTAGAAGTGTGGTGGTAGCAGGTGAGTACACACAACTCGCTGAGATCAAGGCGGTGGAGAACGGTTATCCACTGCGGGGGATCCTGCGGATAGCTGATTCTCTTGAATCGATCGATCGACCTGCCAATGGTGTACCGGATCCGGGTGAGGTGTGGGTCGATGCCCAGTTGCTAACACAACTTCACCTCAATATTGGTGATAGTGTGGATTTGGGTAAGCAACGATTCAAGATAACCCGTTTGCTGACCCTGGAGCCGGATCGTGGTGGGGTCGCGTTTACCATGGCACCGCGGCTGATGTTGAACCTGGAAGACCTACCCGCAACTGGATTGGTACAACCGGGAAGTCTAGTCCATTACCATTGGTTAGTTGCCGGCTCTGAGCAGCAGATCCAGGTTTTTAAAGACTGGATGCTCGCACGGGGGTTGTTAGACACCGATTTACGTGACGCCAGTAACGCGCAGCCACGCTTCCGAGTAGCCTTAGATCGTGGCGAGAGTTTTCTGTTACTGGCGACGTTAGTGAGTGTTTTGTTGGCGGGAATCGCTATTGCACGTTCCGTCCGCCACTACGCCCAGCGTCAGTGGGATAACGCAGCGGTAATGCGCTGTTTCGGTGCACGACAAAACGAGATCACCGCGATTTACGTCACACAGTTGTTGGTATTGGCTCTGGCTGTCAGCCTATTGGGCGCCGCACTCGGCTTTTTGGGGCAACAGGTTTTCGTCAACATACTGTCGGGCTTGGTTGCAGGTGAATTACCGTTACCTACCTGGCGCCCTGTAGCGTTGGGAGTAGCGGTGGGAGTCATTACGGTAATCGGATTCGGTCTACCTCCACTGTTGCGGTTGAAAGACGTCCCGCCGCTTCGTGTCATTCGCCGTGATCTAGGGGTGTTACCCGTACGTGCTCGCCTCGTTTATGGCATTGCGTTTATCTCATTCGCGGTTTTAGTGATATGGACGGCGAAACAAATCGGTTTAATCTTGTGGGTACTCGGCGGTACCGTGGCCACGATTCTGGTGCTGAGTGGGGTCAGCTTGATACTGATACGTCTTTTAGCGCGGAGTCGGGCCAGTGTTCATGTGTCTTGGCGGTTTGGAATTGCTGCCATTGCGCGACACGCGCGTTCGAGCACCAGCCAGATCGTTGCCCTGGGCATTGGGATTATGGCGATATTGCTGCTGACCATGGTACGCGCTGATTTATGGGAGCAGTGGCAGATCAGCCTGCCGCCGGATACGCCCAATCACTTTCTTATCAATATTCAACCGGATCAATTGAGCGAGGTCGAGAGTTTCTTTGAGCAGCAAGGGCTGGTTTCAAGACCATTAACACCGATCGTTCGGGCACGTTTGATCAGCATCAACGGTAGAACGGTAGATCCGGAAGATTATAGAGATGGTTTCGCCAGACGACAGGTTCAACGTGCGGCCAACTTATCTTGGGCTGAGGAGCTTCAGCCGGACAACAAGGTAGTGCAGGGTAAGTGGTGGTCGTCTGAACAATTTAAAGATGGTCTACTCTCGGTCGAATTGGGTTACGCCGAAGCGTTGGGTCTTAAATTGGGTGACGAGCTGGTCTATCGAATCGGGGACAAGGAACTTTCCGTTGCGGTATCAAACTATCGAACCGTGGCTTGGGACTCTTTTCGGCCCAATTTCTTTTTGCTGGTCCCACCGGACCTACTGACTGAGTTCCCGTCCAGCTACATCACCAGCCTTTACCTTCCTCGGGAGCAAAATGCCAAAATAAGAGAGATCATTGAACGATTTCCAAACATTACCGACATCGATGTCGACGCATTGTTGGGACAAGTCAGACGGGTCTTAAATAAAGTCAATACAGCCCTGCAATTCATTTTTGTCTTTACACTGGGGGCTGGTTTGGTGGTGCTTTGGGCTGCGCTCACCGCCACCCGTTCGGAGCGTCGCAAGGAAATAGCAGTGTTGCGCGCCCTGGGGGCGAGATCTGCTGACCTACGTCTCGGTCTCATAGCAGAGTTCGTGGTGTTGGGTTCACTAGCAGGGTCAGTTGGAGCGTTTGCTGCAGCCGTCACGGGATGGGGTCTATCGAAGTTTTTATTTGAATTACCGTACGAGGCTAATATCGTCATGTGGTTTGTTGGGGTATTGCTGGCGGTGCTTTTGGTGGTCAGTGCAAGCTATTTGGCTATTCGCGCTGACCTTAAAACGCCACCTTGGCAAAGCCTGCGCGAGTCGGATTAGCTACCCTGTGGGAGCGGCGCCCTCGCCGCGATGACAAAGCGTGTGTTTTGACCATCCGGAAAAATATTTTTCTCTCGCAAAGGCGCCAAGCTCGCCAAGAAAGAAAACAATAGTGTGTCCTATAACACCAGAGTTGAATCTTTTAAACCAACCCAGGGCGATGTAATCAACTAAGGAAAACGAAATCATGTTTAACTAGACTCTTGCTTTGGTCCTGAATGGGACAGTTTTGCAGCTGCGAGCAGTGACAGCAATCCGATTACAGTTGCGGAGATCGCCACAAAGATCACCAAATCATAGCCGCCGACCTGCCATACCAGTGCAGCTACCGTAGGCGATGCCGCCGTTGCAGCAAGAAACGGCGCCGCCAACAAACCGGCAACCAAGCCAAAATTCATTCGGCCAAGCAACTCGGCGATGACGATTGGACGAATGATACTGGTGACACCATAACCTGCTCCTTGAAATATCACGAATGTAACCAACAGCATCGGAACCACGCCCGACCCTAAAAGTGAAATTGCAGCTGTTGCCATGGCTATGTAACACGCAGAGGCAATAAACAGCGTTGAAACATGCCGCTCCGAGGCCATCATGGCCAGGCGACCTGCGACCTGCATGGGTCCGATCATGGAAGCAGCCAGAACCGCCGTGTCTGGGCCTACACCACGTTCGTCGAGCAGCGGTAGCAGATGGGTTATGATCAATCCATGATCCAGCGCGATCATGGCGAACGCGATCGCTAGCAACCAGAAAGTAGGTTGACGAAAAACACGCAGTGTTTCAGTCGCACTGTGGCCGGCGTGATGTGTATCAACTGTTTTTCGGTCCTTTGCCGAGCGGCAACCAAACCACGCCAGTGGCACAGCAACCAATAACACCACAATGGCCAGCACCAATACCGTACCGCGCCAACTCATTATGCTCATCAACGCATGGGTTCCGGGGAACGCAACGGTACCGGCAAAGCCCGCTACCAATGTGACTAGTGTAATGGCTTGCCGCGCCTGGTCACCCATGACTTTGGTTAGGAACGCAAAGCAGGCTTCATACAGCGCACCGGACATGGCAACACCAATGAGTATCCAGATGACATAGAACTGCCACAGCATCGAAACTGAAGAGAGAAGCGCAAGTAAAAGGGCGCCGAAAACCGCACTGCCGGTGAGTACGTAAAGTCCAAGTCCACGATCAATCAACCGACCTGCAACTGGTGCGAGGAGTGCTGATCCACCGAGCGCCAGGGTAAATGCCCCGGACAATTCGGCTTTGCTCCAACCCAGGTCCCGCTCCCATTCGAGCAGCAGCGCTGGAAAAGAGTAGAACATCGCGGCCCAAACGATTGTTTCTGCGGCTGCTAAGGGCCACACGATGCGACGAAAAGGTTCAGGTGCCGAAACAGTCATATCTAGTCTATGGGGCCAGTATATTTTTTATTTTGCTACCAACCGTGAATAAAAGGGCTCTGTAGAAATCAAACGGTATACTGTCACCGGCGTGGAGCATAACCTATCACTTTATCGCTGGCATCGAATGCTGGGCGATGCCATGGCGTGGTTACCCGTATTCTTTCTTTACTTTAGCTCTCATTTATCGCTGTCCGAAGTACTGCGTCTAGAAGCCCTTTACTACTTGGCTGTAGTTATGTTGGAAGTTCCTTCCGGATACTTTTCGGATCGTGTCGGTCGTAAGACAACGTTAGTGGTTGCTTCGTTTGCCTTTGTTATAAGTTACATCAGCTTCATCGTTGCCCGTGAATTTTTCGTGTTCGTTTTCGCTCAATTGACCTTAGCAGCAGGCATGGCCTTTAGGTCGGGCACTGATTCAACCTTTTTGTATGAATCCTTGCACTGCCTACAGCGTGAAGAAGAGTTTGGGCCAATGGAGGCACGAGTGCAGAGACAATCACTAACTGTCGGTGCTGCAGCTGTGGTGTTAGGAGGTCTTAGCGCCTCACTCGATTTGAGCTATGCGTACTGGATTTCACTGGTTACGGCAGTGGGTGCTTTGCTCGTAGCAATCAAGTTTGTTGAGCCGGCCGGTGGACGCAATCCAACAGTCGCTACCAGCTTCGTATCTCAGTTTTGGTCGTGCCTTAACTATTTAAAAGACCGAACTCTGGCATGGTTGTTTATATTTTTTGTGGTGGTGTACATCCTGGCTCATGTTCCCTATGAGTTTTATCAGCCCTATTTGGCTTTGTTGGAACTTAAAGAAATGCTGGGAATTATTAACGCACCTATAGCATCGGGTATCTTGTTGGGCATGACGATGTTATTGGGAGCTTGGGCCGCGGGCCGCAGTATTCATTGGCAACGTCAGTTTGGATTGAACACTGTTTTGTTGGTAGCCCTACTACTGCAACTTTTAGTGATTGCAATAATGGGGATGTGGTTAAACGCTTTAGTGATTTCAGTACTGCTTCTAAGAAGCATTCCCATGGCGTCGGTACATGCTCCAATGAACGCTGTCATAGCGCCACGAGTGGTGGCAGCTCAGCGTGCGACTTACCTGTCGTTGCAGAGTCTAGCCGGCCGATTGGGTTTTTCTATCATGTTGTTTTTGGTTTCAATAGGAATAGAAGTTGACACTGTGAATTGGGCAACCTTGTCTTCGCTCCTGCAAATCTTTGTGGTTTTCGGTGCTATCGCACTGGTAAGTTTATTCGCAACACGAAATCACAATTATTCCTAAAGCTTTTCGACTTGGTTTGGGCGTTTGTAGAACCGTTTTAAAAACTAACAACGGTCAAGGCGCTAGAACAAAGCTGGCCTTTTTTCCTTTCATGTTGTTGCCGGTTGGATCCGTGATGGAGTATTCAATCACTATCAACTTCAACTCGGGCACGAAAAAAGTTGCCTCCTTGGCCGTGCCGTTGATGTGTTGTTTGGGCACTTTCTCGTGAAATTTTATGGGATTTCCTACCGCGGTGATCTTAGAAGGAAAACCGTTGTGCTTGAATATGGAAATAGAGTCCGCCTCTATAACGAGGTTAGAAAAAACGACCTTGGCATTTCCCTGGTAGATGATCGCGTTGTTTTCAACATCGTTTATAACATCGTCGGCATTGATTGAATATGATTCGCTCGATTGGGCGCAAACAAATGTGCTTGTGCTCAATACTAAAAGTAAGATGACAACAGGATTTCGCATGAGTCCACCATTTCAAAGCATTAAAGTTACAAGAAACCGCATGTTTTTGGTACTTACCACTCAAACCTCGATTTCTCCCGCGATCCATTGCCAATCTGTTAATGAGTTCAGATTATATCCACACGTTTGTTGTGACTGCACAGAGGCACGACAACAGCGCAATTGCAGCGTGTTCTTGACCGGACCAGGATCTCCTGCTGGGGCATGAATCGATTGATCACGCCGCGGCGGTTGCCCGCGTGCCGATCCATTGCGGACTCCCGCTAGATTCCAGGGAGGGAAAGGAGGCTAATGCTTCCATACCCTGGCTGTTTGGAGCGCATGGTTTGATTCTTCAGGATATGCAAGAATCGCAAAGAAAGCGTTTTCCCAACACCCAATGAGCACAAAACGGCAAGCGGTCCCCATCATCCGCAACAAGTTTTATCGCCCGTCTGTCACAATAGATTACATAAGCCGAGATGCGTTATCTGCCCGCCTTGAAGCTGGTGTTGATTTACCGTTGACAATAGTTTCTGCACCCGCTGGGTATGGGAAGAGTACGCTGGTTAGCCATTGGCTCGGGATTAGAGGCAGTCCCAGTGTTTGGCTGTCATTGGATGAATCCGATAGTGATCCAAGAGTTTTTTTGACATATTTCATTGCGGCATTGCGTACGGTCTCGCCTGAGATATGCGAAGGTACACTTGACATTGTTAATGCAGAAAGCCTACCGCCATTACCAGTTATTGCCGCGCATTTGAGTAATGATCTTGATGAACTGGATGAACGGGTAGTACTTGCACTGGACGACTATCACCGCATTCAAGATCCAGATATACATTTAATAATCGATTGTCTACTTGAGCACCCTTCCCAACATCTGCACCTCATAATCCTATCTCGCCGTGATCCCATTCTGTCTCTGACATCTCTTCGAGCTCGACATTTGTTAACTGAGATTCGTATGGATGATCTGCGGTTTTCGGTTGAAGAAACACTCTCTTTCTTACGTCAGGCTACCACCCAATCTATTCCATTGAGTGCCTTGAATCGTTTACATGACTCCACCGAAGGTTGGCCAGTAGGAATTAGACTGGCAGCCTTAGCTCTGCAACATCAACATGATGTAGAGGCATTTCTAACGCACTTTGGAGCCGATTCTCGACCATTGCGAGAGTACCTCTTGGGAGAAGTACTTTCGGGGCAGTCACCTGTCGTGCGGGCTTGTCTTTTAAGCACATCAATTCTAAGTCGTTTTAACGCATCACTCTGCGAAGAAGTCTTGGGCAGTGATGTCGGAGATAAGGACAACCCTGTCAGAGGCGAAGATTTTATTAAGATCCTGGAAGATTCAGGTTTGTTCTGTATAACCCTCGATGAACAGCATGAATGGTTTCGGTATCACCATCTCTTTGGTGACCTGCTGAAGCAGCAGCTTGAACAAAGCCAGAGCAAGGAACAGATTTCTAAGTTGCATCTGCGGGCATCCAATTGGTTTGCTGAAAATGGTTACTTTGAAGAGGCCATACAACATGCACTGATAGGAGGCGACGAGAACGCCGCTGCTCGCATCGTTGGTGAGGTCCGGCACGATCTCATGAATCGAGATCACTGGCACCGGCTGGAGCGCTGGTTGAAACTGTTTTCGGAAGACACGGTTGAGAAGCATCCGCAGCTTCTAGTGTTGCGTTGCTGGCTCGAGGGGTTGTACAGGTACAGATTGGATTTGTTGGTCCGAGATCTTGGTCTTGCCGACGCATTGTTGGAAGATTTAAGCACGAAGGAGGCCGATCAGATGAAAGCGGAATTGGCAGCATTGCGGAGCGGTCTTGCCTACTGGACGCTTAAGCTCACGGATTCTGTTGCACTGGCAGAACAATCGTTGACTATTACCCCTGCTGAAAATGAATGTGTCCGAAGTACCGCACTATTGATGCAGGGTGCAGCGCATCAGGCAATAGGAGAGCTGGACAAATCTGAAAGTCTTTTGATGGAGTCTATGGAGGCAGGCGGCTTCAGTGAACCCAGCTCCCACGCACGATTATTACAGTCATTATGTTTTGTCTACTGGCCGGAGGCAGATACACATAAGTTACGGCGCACTGCTACTCGACTCTTGGAGATCAGTCTTGAGCACAAACAAACATGGAGCCTCTCGTTTGCCCGATATTTTCTAGGCCTCAACCATTATGAGCGCAACGAACTGGATCAGGCGGTGGTACAGCTCGAACCCATCGTCGATGAACCCTATCGATACCCGATCCAGAACGTCACCCATTGTTCATTCGTGCTGAGCTTATCGTATCTGGCTCAAGGTCTATGGGATCGCGCCCGCGAAGTTGCGGAGTCGATCGAGAAACTCACCTTCGAACGCGGCAACAAGATGTTTATTAGTCTTGCTGAAGCTTTCCGAGCCGAGCTCGATCTTCGACAGGGTCTTATAACGCAGGCAGCCCAGTGGCTTACAACTTACGCACTACCACCACCTCACATTATGCACCGGTTTTTCAATGTGGAGTTCACTGCTTTAAAAGTACTGATGCCCCAGGAAACATCCGACTCTCGTAAGGAAGTTACCGAACAGCTCAATTCTCTTCATCAACTTTTACGCCAAAGTCACCATCGACGATTGATGATTGATATTCTGGGTATGAAAGCTCTTATGGCTGCCAGAGATGGGGACACCGAATCCGCTATATCTTTGCTAAAGGAATCCGTATTGTTGGGGCAGCCCGGTCAACTGACACGACCTCTGGCAGATCTGGGACCAGAGGTAGGTAAACTACTCAGTCGTCTTGATCTAGACCGGGAAGGTTCGCGCTATGTTGGATTAATCTTTTCTGCTCTGCGGGAACCAATGGAAACAGACAACGTCTCGGTTGAATCCCAACCCTTAACCGAACCATTGAGCCAAAGGGAACTTGAAATCCTCAATCTCTTGGCCCAGAACCTGACCAACAAAGAAATTGCCAACAAACTTTTCATATCGATCGGCACTGTGAAGCAGCACACCCATAATATCTATAGCAAACTGTCAGCGAGCAACCGCCATGATGCAGTCTCTAAAGCCCGGAATCTTGCCATTCTGAAAAGCGGCTAGTCTCTCCCTCTCCAAAAAATCTAACTCCTTTTATAACCTGGATGTAACCCATGGTTACATGTATCGCCGTTTCACCTTCGATAGTCTAC
>JASJAT010000092.1 GCA_030066885.1 Arenicellales bacterium
TTTACAAACATCTCGAATTCATTGAGGATTTGCTCATCGGTGATCTCAAGATCAGGATATTCTTCTTCGAGCATTGTTCGGAGTTTTTCTAGAAATTGGTCGCTCAGTTTAAGCCCTGATTTCGAAGTAGGCATAGTTTGTTCCTTTATTCTATATAACAAAATTGTTTTCTGGTTAGCAGCGGTGCCAAGTAGGTTTTGGGCGTTGTCTGAACTAGGATAATTCCGCAAGTAACGCCTTGGCTTCCTTAAGATCGGTAGTGTCGAAGCCTTCACTAAACCAATCGTATATCGGGAAGAGAAGATCTCGTCCTTCTGACCTTTTGCCTTGGGAGTGGAATAATTTTGCAAGACTTGTAGCAGTGCGAAGTTCCCAGGACTTTGCCTTGTGATCGCGAGCGGTGTTCAGCGATTCGACGAATACTCTCTCCGCGGCACTCGATGCAGATTCATCATGGGCAAGCATTAACTCTGCCTTTATTCGTAGTGCTTCGGGTTCCATATAACAATCACCGGTGTCGCGGCAGTGTGCAATCGCAGCTTCGATAAGCTCTAGAGCTTCCCGAGTACGACCTATCCCACCAAGTGCGATGGCCTCTCCACCCCAGAACATCGCGCTACAGATCTTGCCCTCAGCCTCGCGCCATCGGGTGGTCGCGGCCTTGGTCAGACTGTAGCCGGTTTCGTAGTCTCCCATCCTGGTGTATGTCCGTCCACGCCAGTTGTCAACCAATACGTGCTGAGCAAAGTCGCCCAATGCCGCTTCTTCAACGATCTTTTGCACTTCGTCACAACAGCGAAGTAAATGCTCTGTATCTCCGCGCATCAGCAGGCACTCTGATCCAGCCGTTAAAGCAAACGCTGTATTGAAGGGATGGTTGATTCGGCGTGCGAGCTCGTGAGCTTCATTAACCATCTCGAGCCCCCGGTCTGGGTAACCGATGATCCATTGCAGCAAGCTGCCTGCCCAGTGCAACGAAAAGCACAACGGATCGTGGTTGGTACGAGCCGCAATGGAAGTATGGCGACGTTCATCATAGGTCTTGCGGATGTGGGCAGTGTATCCATAAGCTCGATCGTATTCAGATTCCCAGAAGTACTGGCACCCAGCTGTCATGTCACGCACTACAGAAAGCTCAGAATCGTCTGAATGATCCGCAGAAGCCTCGAGCCTGGAAAGCCAGGTGTGTGTTTCTGGGAACTCTGCACGGGTCCAGTAGTGAACGCAAAGTCCCCAAAGAATAACTCCCAAGGCCTGTTGGTCTTCGAGTTTTTCAGCTAGCTCGAATGCGGGCTCGTAAGCCACTGCAACTGACGGGTGTGGCCAGCCCCGATAGGCGATTCTTGAAGCACCTAAGGCTATTCGCAGATCAAGTTCGAGACGGTTGCGTTCAGTTGACGGTGCTAACGCGGCAATCTCCTGCAGCCCCATTTCTAGCTCGCTCGATGCCTCGGGAAGTGCTGATACAGTCAACGCTCGCCCGCCTGCGCCCAGAAAATAAGTCGCCGCTTTTTCGGCTAATCCCGCCGAAGAGAAATGACGTGCAAGAACTGCTGGTTCAGAGTCTGGCGAAGCTTCTAGTACTTCCGCAATACGCGCGTGCAGCTGTTGTCGCTTACTTACAAGCAGACTTTCATGCGCTGTGTCTTGCACAAGTGCATGCTTAAAGATATAGGTTTCGTCTTCGCCCATACTTCTTCGAAAGATCAGTCCCGCATCAACAAGCTGCTTTAAGTCCTGTTTGAGTGAAGTGCGCTGCAGTACAGCCTCGAGTAATGAAGTTGTAAATTCTCGCCCAATGCAGGCCGCGGCTTGTGCGACTTCTTTCACTGGCGCCAAACGATCAAGTCGGGCCATGAGAGAATCCTGCAGTGTCAACGGGATGGCGAGGGGTGGCAGGGGACCATCCAGCACATAACGCCCGTTTTCCTCGCGGAGTAGTCCCCCCTCAATTACCGTCTTTGTAAGTTCTTCAATAAATAGTGGTACGCCATCGGTGTGTTCGAGTATCTGCTCAAGTACGACTTGAGGAAGCTCTTTGCCCCCTGTAACCTGAGTGCTTAACGACTTGCCGTCACCTCGATTAAGCCGGTTTAAAGAATGATAGGTGACATGTCCGAATGTTCCCCACGAAGACTCAAACTCCGGACGGTGGGTCATTATGACCAGTACAGGAAGCGTTTGTGTTCGCTCGACAACGGCATCAAAAACTTCAAGCGTCGAGGGATCGATCCAGTGGATATCCTCAACCAACATCAGTACTGGTTGACGTCGTGCGGCCCCCTCAAGCTGCCTAATCAATACCGCAATGATCTCAAGTTTTTGCCTTTGGGGTGTCATACTAAGCGGTGGATAGCGATCATCCTGTAGCGACAGTAACGACGCCAGTAGCGGAGTTGCCACGGAAACATCATCTAACGTTTGTGTAAGCAAGCTTTCCAGCTTGTCGACCTTTTGTGACGTGGAATCTTCTTCCATGAAACCCGCACTATGCTGGAGCTGCTCGACTACGGGAAAAAATGCAGTCTTGGTCCCATAGGGAGAACACTGGTAACGAAGTTCCGTGTGTGCTTCTTGACTTAAGTGTTCATGGAGTTCGCGAAGCATCCGGCTCTTACCTATCCCTGCCTCTCCCGACAGCACCACAACCTGACCTTCTCCTTCTTCTGTTTGTGCCCAACGCTCCTGCAGAAGTTGAAGTTCACTCTGTCGACCGATGAAGGAAGATAGGCCCCCGGAAGTCGCTGCCTCGAATCGGCTGGTCCCGCGAATCGCTCTTGCTTGAAAAGCATGTACAGGTTCGCTTAGTCCTTTAACCATCTGCGGTTCCAAGGATTCGAGATCGAACCGCCCGTCCACCAAATGCTTCGTCGCCTCGGCAATGACCACGCTGTTAGGTGTTGCCAGACCCTGAAGGCGAGCGGCTAAGTTTGGGGTCTCACCCAGCACCGAACGTTCTTCGGAAGCGCCCTCACCAACTATGTCCCCCGCCAAAACCCGCCCAGTGGCGATGCCGACTCGCACCTGAAGTAGAACATCGTCGATTTTCGGTATCGTAGACACGGCATCGAGCACGTTTAGGCCAGCCCTCACTGCCCGTTCCGCATCGTCTTCGTGCGCCGTGGGGTATCCAAAATAAACAAGCAGCCCATCCCCCATGTATCGAGCGATGTAGCCCTCATAAGGTTCGATCGCTTTTCGGGCAGTGTCCTGGTAGGCGCTTAGCAGTTCTCGGTATTTTTCCAGATCGAGCTGTTCTGACAGTGCGGTCGAGTCCACCAGGTCGCAGAACATCACGGTCAGCTGACGGTGCTCGGCCTCGGCTGTTGGGACGGGTTCCGGGACTACAATTGACTTAGTACCGGTGGCGGTTGAGTTGTCCGATGCCCCGAGACTTATTGCCGCGGCAGCCTTCAGAATAGTCATCCGATGGCCGGCTGACGTAACTCCAATATCCTGCAGAATCTTATGATCGAGGTCGGGAAGGTGGTTCCACTCAATGTCGTTGTCTAAAAAAACATCGGCATATTGACCAAGCCCGAGCTCTTCTAACCATCTTACGACGTTGTCCGCCATGCTTTGGTTTCGGCTCATGCGTTTCTAGTGTACCTAGAAATTTCTAGCAGTTTAATCGAAATGGTGTATTTCCTGACAGCACCAGCATGCCTGAGAAAGAAGCTAGGAAACTTACGGCTCAGGCGTTGTATTTTAGGGCAGGTAGACCTTGCTTTGTCACTGCTAAACATCGCGGGATCGAGGCAACCTCGTGCTAACGGCGCAGCATAGACCTTCTAAAAACTATAAAAGGGAGGCTAAATGAGCGTGTATACAGTCGAGGATCGTTACATCTTCGCTTGCGATCTCTGCGGATCGAGATCAACCAATCTGGTGGCACTCGATCTACATCGTAAAACTCTAAGTGGACCCGAGCATGATCCCGAGGTCGAACCACCCGAACAAGAGGCAATCTTTGACATTTGTTATTGGTGCCGACATGAAATCAGGCACTCACCGGACAGTTCAGTGGTGACGAAAGCCGGATACACAGACGAAAGTGACGAGGAGGAAGAGTTCGATCCTAATCTTTTGAAGCACTAAGCCGGCGAAAGCCCTGAGAGCTTACTCCTTCTTCTTTTCCTCCTCGAAACTGGTGACAAAGCGGGATATGATCTTCTCAATTCGTTCAAGCTCAACGTCGGGCACCGCCTTAGAGGAGAGGTCGGGATGTGTATCAGCTGCTCGAGCGACGTATTCGAGGCGGCGTTGAATCTTGAGAAGGTACTCTTCTCGATTAAGAGGCGGTGAGTTACTCATTGCACTGGGCTACTTAATTTATTACCCAGTAGTATGCTCAATTGACGGTGACCGGCTTTTGATACAGATCAACTGCCGTTACCGCGCAGTGCTTTGATTGTGCTATGTGGGTTGGGGATCCAGGTCTAAACTATCCAAGAAATCGCCGTCACCCTCATTAATCTGCTTTTCAACATCGGCAGCTAGGGCCGAGGTTAGCGCTCCAAGCTTTTTAAGTTCTGTGTCGCTGACTACTTCGTCAAAAAGCTGGGGATCCGATTTCGCCATCTCCGAGAGCAATTGGGCATCACGGATGATGGCCCGCAACCGTTCAGGCTTGTTCATGTGCTGCGCCTCCTCACATTTGGGTAGCTCGAATAAACCAGATTTATAGCGGTGTCGCGTTGACGAAGGTCAATTCTCACTACACAAGGTGTTATGGATAACAAAGACGCTAGAACATTTACGAATTAGAGATTCCAAGGGTCAATTCAAATTTGACCGCCAGGCGGGTGGATTGTTACTCCGCCGGCGCAACCTGCAAGATGTAAAAGCCCTTGCCGACCGAGGTTGGAAAGTAGACCCGGCCGCCGTAACCCGGCGTAACCAGCGCGCCGATGGCGAGTGGTTCCATGAGATCGGACTCGGCCAGAAGCTCACCGGTGGCGGCATCACGCCAATGTACCTGTTCCTTATAGTTGTTGCTGATGACCGCCTGCAGCACTGGCTGCCCGGGATCGTTCAGCACCATGTTGCTTGCTATCAACACCCGTCGTGCCTTCGGGCCAAGCGTTGGTTGGAAGGCCGTGGACATAGAGTCCGCCAGGAAGACGGTCTCCATTTCGCCGGTCTTCGGGTCGAGTTTGATGCCGGCCACCTGCCGCAAGCCCGCGTCCGCAGAATAGACCATGTTGTTTTCGGGATCCGAGCCAGCCTTGGGTGGCGCGTAGCTCCATTCTTTGTTGGCCACATCCAGCTCGCCGAAGGGGAAGATGCGGTTAATTTTCGTGGGATCCCCCTGATGGACGGCAACCAGGGTCGATGCGGTTTCGTAGCTTCCGTTGCCATTGGTCTGAACAACCAGCCAGTCGCCCATTACGGTCGGGGCCGTGCCGGTCGTCTGCCCTGGCAACTGCGTGACAACCTGGAAGCTCTCATCCAACGTCAATTCCTGCGACTCCGGATCCCACCACGCCCGCACGAGCATCGTGTCCCCGGCCCAGTAAACGGCGAAGCGGCCTTCCCATGTGGTGACGATATGGGGTGAGCTGGCCGACTCCGGCAAGTTGATGTCATCCAGAATCTCGAGTGTTTTTGGATCCATAGCCACCAGGTGCGAGGATGGCTGCACCATCCCTTTCTGGAGACACAGGGTAATTGCCAGCGTGCCCTGCAACGTGCAGCCTACGGGCCGGTTCTGGTTCTTCAAGATGAGCGTGCCGTCGGGGGCAATGGTGAGATGCTTGAAATTAGCAGCTTCCGGAGGGGCGTCGCCGCTGGGAATCTGCTCGCTAACCTTCAGGATCTGGCCGGTGTCGCCGTGTATGAGCACGACCCGGGTATCCCACATAAAGACGATGTGACCGTTTTCCAGAATATTGAGGTTGGAGTTTGCATTCCAGACTTTTGAAACCCACGGGTTTTCGAGATAGGTTCTCCAGATCTGCTTACCCGTAGCGGCATCGGCCTTGGCTACGAAAGGGGCTTGCGGGCTATTCACATCGACCGGGGTTCCGCCACCAACGATGTACAACTCGCCCAGCCGGCGGTTGTTGATGTAGTAAGCCCCCACATACTCGTCCTCGCTCTTGTATGCAAAGACCTGGTTGGGCCCGTCAAAGGAACCGAGGAAGGAGGCACAAGGGTAGAAAGTGCTGCGGTGTGAGTCGGCGACCTCCGCCCCGTTGAGAGAACTGAAATAGCCCGGTGTCTCAATCGCGTTCTGGCAGGCAAGCTCTTGTGCATACAAACGCACGTCGCCGGGCAGCGGGAAGCCGCCGGCGGCTTTTTCCATAGGTGTCAACGTGGGCGCACCTTCAGGCCCTTGGGCGGTTGCATCGGCCGGAACAACGATGCCCAGGATTAGTCCCAGCGGTAACGCGAGCATCGCCAGAACCGATGCCAGATAGGTGTTGTTGCGATTATTGATTTTGAAACATTGCATTGTCTGCATTGTTTTTATTCCTTTGGTCGAAAGTTGCTTCTAGAACGTCAACCGCCCCCGCAGCCCAAGCACCCATACCTCGGTCTCACTCGGGTTACTTGCGGGATTGACGATGTACTGTGCCGACGGCGTGATGGCGAGGCGCTCCACCAGCTGGAAGCGATAGAACACTTCAGAAGTCCATTGCTCCCGCAACGTGTCGTCCGCTGGTCTGCCCCAGCCCACTGCAAACGCCAAGGCGTCACGTGCCGCCCGATGTACGGTATTGAATGCGAATGCGACGCCGGCAACGAGGTCGGCCTCGTAGATCGACGCCTTGCCGTCCGAAACACCGCCGAAGACGAAGGGCATCCAGGCGTCGTTGAACAGACGGCTGGCGACGAAGGTGATCCCCTGATCGGAAGGGATACCCGCCGCGGTTCGCTCGTCCTGGTGCCAGATCTGGACGCGTACCTGGTCAAACCTACGCCGGTCGAAAGTGGTCGGGAACCAGCGGAACTCCGCCGAATAGTAGAATTCCTTCTCATCGATGGTGTCGAACGGATTGTCCGGTGTGCGTGCGTTGGCATCGTGGATGCCGGCCAGTGCCACGAACTGCTCTCCCAGCCGGACCGCGAACCCGCCCCCCAATCCCCGGCCAGGCCCCGGCTTACTCAGGCTGGTCCGTAAACCCAGGTTCTGAAACCCCCGCTTCGCCGAGGACAGCGAAAAGGCGTTGTACCAGCTCACCCCACTGATCTTGCCGGCGACAAACTGCAAATCGCCATCCAGCAGTGTCTGCCGCCAGGCCACCTCCGTCACGGCTGTGCCAAAATCGCTGAATCCTGAGCCTGTCTGAGTCGCGCTACCGAACTGGGAGCCAAGCTGTGTAGGCGGTATCTTCGAACCATAGGCATGCCGATTCTCCACTCGGAATGACAGCAATCCGGGGTTCTTTGTATTCCGGCCGACCAACGTCCAGGTACCTTGGAACTCACCCCGGCCGGCCGCCCCGATATCAACGCCGGTGAGTGTTTCGTCGGCCTCCTGGTAGAGTCCCTGATAACTGAACTGAAGCTTGAGTCCGTACTTCTCGTTTAATCTTTTCTTCCAATCGAACCAGGGCTGAAAAAAATTCTCGAAGCGGGGAAATCGCAGCACCGCACCGACATCCACGTCATCCACGGCAAGATCTTCCGTAACGCTGTCTCCCATTTCGAGCGAGGGACCCTCCGTGAAGCCGGATTTCGTCGGGGCTGACCCTTCAGTTTCCGCGACAACAGTATCAGACTGCTGAGCGAAGGCGGGCAACGGCAGTACCAGGATCACTAAGGCTATTGCCAAACAGAAGGGTGTGAGTCTATCTGCTTTCATCTTTTACCTTATTCTTCTTGTCACTTAATTCTAGTGTATTTTATGAATGGGAAATGAATATTACGATCGTTCATTCAAGACTGCGAGAGACCGGCCGATCTTGTTTTATCTCGGAGTTCGCGTCCGTTATCCTTAGCAATATCCTATTGACTGACAAACCATCGGGGTAAGTTATGGCAAAACAAATGTACGTTGGTGAAGATTTCAATCCCGGAGCGTTGGAGGAATTGTCAAAGATACCTGACGGCCAGCCGTTCGCGGTCATTAACCTCAACGTGTACAAAGAGTGGGCGGAATACCCCGAGGGAACGGTCACCGAGAAACTCACGGGTCAACAGGCCTACGAACGCTATGCAGAGCTTTCCATTCCGTTTGTCAACAAGGTCGGGGGCGTTCCGATGTGGCGTGGCAATTTCGGTCTTGTTTTGATCGGACCCGACGAGGCGCGGTGGGATGAGATTCTCATTATGCAGTATCCGGCGCGCAGCGCTTTCGAGAGCATGCTTGTGGATCCGGACTATCAGGCAATCGTTTTCCACCGGACGGCTGCGATAAAGGACTCGCGACTGTTCGGTGCGATCTCGCCTGAATCCATCGGTCCCATGAAGTGGAAGATATTCAATCTGTCGCAAAAATTACGCGGTCGCTAAACGGAATGATCACGAACAGTAATGTGTTTTTAGATGTGATGTCCCGATCGTCGATCCAGAAACACAGGTTTCGGTACTTCACCGAGGTAATAGCGTCCATGGCTTCGACGTCCAGTAGCGGACATCGATTAGCTTGTTTAAATCTGTGCCAAGGTACTTGGATAGAGACGTTTTAAAAGATCACAGATGTTACGAATCGTTTTGCTACATCAGATCGTAACTGTGATCTCACCGATCTTCTTCGTTATTTCGGCATTTTCACGATAGTCGATCGGAATGACCACCAGGCTGGGTCCCTTTTCGGTGAAGGCGGCTTCCAAGGTGTCTCTGAGATCGACAGATTTCTCGACGTAGTGTCCATGCCAGCCGAAGGCCTCGGCCAGGGTAGTCCATTTCGGATTGCCGAAGGCAAGATCGGTATGGTGGCCGAACTCTTTTTGTTGCTTCCAGGCGATCAGACCATACGCGTGGTCTTCCCAGACCAGTATCACGATGTTGCTCCCGATTCGGGTTGCAGTCTCCATTTCCTGGACATTCATCAAAAACCCGGCATCTCCTGCAATCGCCAGAATGCGACGGTCCGGATGGACGATGTTCGCCGCGATAGCGCCCGGCAGCGCAAAACCCATCGAGCAGAATCCATTGGGGATCAGGCAGGTATTCGGTTCATGACACTGGTAATAACGCGCGATCCACATTTTGTGCGCACCGACGTCGGACAACAGAATATCGTCTGGCCCCATTACCTGGCGTGCATCCCACAACGCCTTCTGCGGACGGATCGCGCCTTCGGTGTGATCGTCCCGGTGCTCGGTGAAGTCCTCAATCATGCCGGCGCGGCACTCACGCTGTAGCGAGAGATCGTATTCAGGCACACCGTGCTGATCGATGCGTTCATTAAGCATCCACAAGGTGTGTGCAAGATCACCGACCAGCTCTGTTTCAGGGTGATAATGTTCGTCGATTTCCGCCGGTAAAAAGTCCGCATGCAGAATGCGCTTGTCCTTATCGGGATTCCACAGGCGGGGGTGGTACTCGACCATGTCGAATCCGAGCGTGATCACCAGATCCGCTTCGTCGATGGCTTTGGAGATACGATCCTTACTGCCCAGCCCTATGGTAAACAGACAATAGTCCGCATCCATATCGACACACCCTTTGGCCATGAATGTGTTGATCACGCCGATGCCCGTTTTCTCACAAAGCAGACGCAGCTGCTTGCTTGCCCTTCGTCGAATGCAGCCGTTGCCGGCAATGATCACCGGTCGCTGTGCTTCGCGAATCATCGTAAACGCGTGACCGGCAATCTTGTCGTCCGGGACGGAACGGCGAAACCGGCGAGGCGTCATGGGTCTAGACGTTGTATCCATACTCGCCACATCCTCGGGCAGTTCGATGTGTACCGCTCCCGGTTTTTCGGTGCGCGCCAGCCGCACCGCCTTTCTGACGATCTCCGGTATCGTGTTCGGGTTGACGATACTGGTCGCCCACTTGGTCACCGGCTTGAACATACCGACGACGTCCATGATCTGGTGGGATTCCTTATGCAAACGGTCGGTAGAGCCCTGACCAGTCAGCACCAGCATCGGTGCGCGATCCATGTTTGCGTCCGCCACACCGGTGATCAGATTTGTAGCACCGGGCCCCAGGGTGCCGAGTGCACCGGCTGGATTACCAGTCAGCCGGCCGTAAATTTCTGCCATAAAGGCGGCACCCTGTTCGTGTCGCGTCAGGATGAACCGTATTTTCTCGGATTGCTCCAGCGACACTATGAAGTCGGCATTTTCTTCACCGGGTACACCGAAGATGTATTCGATGCCTTCTTCCTCCAGGCACTGCACCAGCAAATCAGATGCTTTCATCTTGTGAATCCTAAAACGGTAATTCGGTCTTGATGTGGACCCGCGCTAGCGCTGCCTTGCCAACGCGCTGGATGGCGAGCACAAAGGCAGCCGTTCTCATATCGATGTCGCGCTGATTAGCCACCTCGCGCACCGAGCGGTAAGCTCTGCTCATCTTCTTGTCTAGCTCCGAGTTCACCTTATCCTCATCCCAACTAAACTGTTGGATATTCTGGGCCCATTCGAAGTAGCTGACGGTAACCCCACCGGCGTTGGCCAGAATGTCTGGAACGATCAAGATGTCACGCTCGTTGAGTATTTGATCGGCTTCGGGTGTCGTCGGGCCGTTGGCGCCTTCGACGATGATTTTGGCCTTGACGTCCGCGGCATTGTCTTTATGAATGGCATCTTCAAGTGCGGCCGGTACCAGGACATCCGCATTCCAGGTGATGATCTCATTATTATCGAACGCTTCCCCCGCTGAGAAGCCCTTGACACCGCCGTGTTCAGCCGTCCAGGCCACCAGGGCGGGAATATCGAGACCTTCTTCGTTGCTGACCCCACCCGTATGGTCGGCAACCGCAACAATCTTGGCACCGCGCTCTGCCATCAGGCGAGCGGCGTTGCTGCCGACGTTGCCAAATCCCTGCACCGCAACCGTAATATCGTTGAAGCTTTTACCTTGTTCGTCCAGGGCTTCGGCCAGAACGTCCATAACCCCGCGACCAGTTGCCGCCTCTCGTCCTTCCGATCCAAACAGGTGCAATGGTTTGCCGGTCACCACTCCAGGTGAAAAACCTGCATATTTGGAATATTCGTGCATGATCCAACCCATAACTTCCGCATTGGTGTTGACATCAGGCGCTGGGATATCTGTCGTCGGACCGATCACTTCCTTCATCTGTTCAACAAAACGGGTAGTGATCTCGAAGAGGTCCTTCTTGGACAGAGAGCGTGGGTCGCAGTTGATACCACCCTTAGCGCCACCGTACGGCACATCCACAACTGCAGTTTTCCAGGTCATGAGGTTAGCCAGTGCAGCTGCGTGGTCTTCATCCATCGCCGGGTGATACCGCAGCCCGCCCTTCATTGGTCCACGGGCCATGTTGTGCTGAACCCGGTAGCCCTCGTAGACCTGGAGATCACCGCGCTCTCCTTCGATTGTGACCTCCACTTTGACGCTGCGCCGAGGTGTCAGCAAGATCGTTCGAACCTTGTCCGGCAGGCCGAGAACATCCGCAGCTTTATGAAAATAAAAATGACTTTCAGCAAGCATCTTTTCTCCTTACGTATAAACCTGTGTAATAAAATTCCAGAGTGTATTACTGAAGAGTGCGGGCACTCATTCCAACTTTGTCATAAAGGGGCCTGCGAGTACCAGGTCTCATCGATGGTTTCCTGACGGGGATCCGCAGAAATGTTTCGGACGGATATCCGAGCAGACATGCCGCACGAATTGTGTGATCTTCAGGCAGTGCCAGCGACTCAATCAGAGGCGGGTGCGCACTCGTCTGCATAAGCGATACTGATCGAGAGACCGTCCCCAAACCAAGGCCGGTTGCCGCAAGCGCCACGGGACAATGCATAGGCTCTCGTCAACCTTGATGATCGTGTCCATCTATCCGTCCTTTCAGTTTATTACTCATGAGCCACCCACGTCATCCGCGATTGGAGGTGATCTCAAAAGTTGGTCACGGCTTCGTGGCTATCCCAGCCGCAGCGAGGTCGGTTCCGGGAGCTTTTCCGTGGTTGCTTTCTGCCATTTCTCCTCGATTAGTTCCTTCGCCGCTTGTTCGAGGAACTCTGGAGCAGCCCAGTCGTGCACATCAAAGTCATTCTTTATGTAACCGTGGCTCAACATGAAGTCCTTCCCGATATTGACGCAGACCATGTTCTGAGGCGAAAGGTTGGGTACCATGTCGACGTGTTTGATGCCCTGGTAGGTATCCTCGGCGTCCCGGTAGAACGTCTGCCTGTCTAGGATCACCGCCGCGGCGCGCTTGTGCTCGTTAGCCCAACGACCCACCTTGATCATGGCCTTCATATACGTCACGACCAGTTCGGGGTGTTCCTCGGCCATCACGTCGGTGCAGGTGATGACCGCGGGAGTATTGGCCACCTGCAGGGTCCAATCCGGATACCGCGACAGGTCCTCGATGGCCTTGATCTTGCCCGTTGCTTCTTGTAGATGCTGAAATACCTTGCTCAGGGTGTAGATCGCATCGACTTTGCCCTCCAACAGCGCCATCTCCAATGGACGAAACGCCAGATCACGCTTGTGATCGCGTGTTGCCCAGAGGTCGGTCGGATTGATCATGGGCGCCAGCATCTCGGGCTTGTTGTACCAATCGTCCGGGTACGGGAACTCAACGATTTCCACATCGTCCATGGTCATGTCATTGATGCGGAGCATGCTCTCGATACCCATGTGTTCGTTGATGCGCCACCAGTCGTTCTTAATTGTGTTCAAGCTCTTCGAGAGACCGACTTTCTTACCCTTGAGGTCCTGCATCCGGTAGATGGGATCTCCGGCACGCACCATCATGCAGCCGCCCTCGTAGACCCACGTCGCACCCAACAGCCGGGTCCGGCGGATATCGGCGTGCACCTCGATCGGTGGATAGAGGCCACCGAAGCGAATCAGGTTGTCGAGGTTGTGAATGTAGTGCGGGTAGAAGTCGTTCTCGCGGCGTGAACGGAAGTAGGAGTAGTCGACACCGATCTTTTTGAAATCTGTCTTACACCAGCCCAACTCCTGGTCAATGTTGTTTGCGGATACCATGGGGCAATTTGTGTAGTACACCTCGTTCCAATCGAGGGGTACTGTGCTCAATTTTGTTTCAACGTCTGCATTCATAGTCAATCTCTCTGCTCAGTAAGATGAAATCATGTACGGTATAATCTTCACGGTGTACGCGGGGCGTCGGGTAGATTGCACGACGTTTCCGGGATGTAGATGGGCAGGCCGCTATCTCTCCAGGACACAGACGGCCCGACCGGTGCGCCTTGTTGCCAGCCTTGTATGGGCCGGCCAACAGTATACCGGCCCGGAAAGCCCGCGGATCCGTTGTAGATACCACCGTAAGCGGAACCCTGGAAACCACCGAGTCCGGCCAGGTGGATCCCATGGTCAGGATTGACGTACAGGTCGCCCGCCCGATCGATTTCATAAATCGACTTGAATCGAGAGGCGAGATCATCCGGCACAAACTTCGCGATACATACAGTGCTGCGACCACCCGAATTACACATCGTGATTAATACTTGCACCCCGTCGTCTGCCAGCTCCTCAATCCCCTTGACAAACCTTTCGGGAACCGGGTCCATTTCCTTGGTGTTCTGATTCCAGGTGGCACAGGGTATGTTGACCGCAATTGACGAAGTGGTAAGTTCCGCGACCTCATCAACCCGGGTCCTTTTACCTTCACCATCCAGCGCATACTCGAGGAATTGGCCGTCCGGGGTAATCACGACCTTTCCCAGATCCGGTGTGAAGGACGCAGTTGCGCCTTTGAGGAGTATGCTGTCGACCTTGCCCGCCGTACCTTGGAACTGGTACTCAGGTGGAGTCCGCACGTCGACGATCACCACATTGCCTATACCGTTGTCTACTCCAGTGATCGGATCGATCCCCGTCATCACCGCATCGAACGCCTGTTCCGCGGTGATCGGAAGGGGGTCGGGACCGCCCCAGGCGGAGGTCAGTAGCAGAGAGGTAATCATCATAGGCAAAAATTGCTTGAAGAGACTTCGTTTCATTATCGGAGTTCTCCTTTACAGGCAGGCCAGGATCACTAATCTATTGTGATCACAACCACTAACGGGTCGGCAACTTTACTTGGACAATGGAGAGATGCCGTTGATGCAGATCAATCTTGGCTATTCAGGTTTGTGAATTATCACCCATGGGAAATAAACTCGAATGAGTTTAAGGAATGGTATGCTATGGATCGAATCGGTACATCGCACTTCAAGGGTGAATCGTCGTGGGGGAGAAATGAGATGTAAGGGCTGCGTATCTCGGATGATGCGCATCGGACAGGGTTAGTATGATTCCAGAAAAACTACTTATATATAAACATGTCGGGGCCACTTGCCTGCATCTGGTGTTGATCTTCTTGGTTGTGGGTTGTGTCACGCACAAACCCATGCCCGAGGCTGTCTACGGTGAACAAAGTACACGGTTGTTTGCCGACGTTCCAGATAAACTGAAAGCGCCGGAGGTTGATATCCTCTACGCTACGGACAGGGCACTCGATGAAGACAGTGGCGTTTTACTGTATGGGCACGAGCGATCGTTTTCGCTGGCATTTGGTATCGCCAGGGTCGACCTTGATAAAGATATCTCTTGGGATGACCTGGTGGCCTGGACGACAACGCAAACCCCTGCGCCGGAAGCCATCAAGCCCGAGGTCGAGTCGGTCACCGAACTAACTCGTCTCCCACCCACTCCTTACAAGTACACCCTCGGTGAAGGGGGAGGGTTGGTGCTCGACCCTGACATCGCGGACAAGCGGGCCGACATTCAGAAAGAAATACAGGGCACGATTAAGGAACGCCTGGCTCTTACTGAACGCAAGCAGGTTTACATGCACATCCATGGCATCAAGGAGCCATTTGAAGACCCGTTGATCCTGATGGCGATGTCATATCACGTCTATGGGCGACAGGGTGTGCCCGTTGTCTATTCCTGGCCAGCGGGCGAGCCCGGTCTTCTGCGAGGGTACACGCGTGATCGGGAATCGGGGGAGTTCACCATTTACCATCTCAAAGACTTCATCCGCACCGTTGCCGCCATGGACGAAGTAGAGCAGATCAACATTTCGGCACACAGTCGCGGTACTGACGTGGTTCTCACCGCTTTGCGAGAACTCGTGATCGAGGCGCGTGCGTCGGGAGTCGATCCGCGAGGCACTTTTAAGATCGCTAATCTTGTTTTACTTGCCCCGGATCTCGATGTGGATGTGACCAGCCAGCGGGCGATGGCCGAGGGACTCCACTTTGCTGTGGGCCGGGTGACGATCTATGTCAACCAACATGATGTCGCTCTCGCCCTCTCACAGCAGTTGTTCGCGAGCGAAAAAAGATTGGGCGAGTTTGATCCGTCAGAGATAACCGACGCACAGAAAGAAAGGATGGAGGCAGCAAAGAATATTGATGTCATTTTTTATTCTGGCGAAGAAGGCGGTTCTCTGGGGCACAGCTACTATCAGGCACCTGTCATTTTGGCCGACATATTCCTCTTATATGACGGAAAGCTGCCCGGTTCCCGCCATGGCAGACCTCTTGAACAGCTCGACAACTCCATGTGGGTAATTGACGACAGCTATTTGCAGTAGGTGGGACACAAACACCGGAGTATTGATCGGTTGGGTGTGGGATGAAGTTAATGATGACAGGGGGCGGCCCTTTCGGAGAAATGCGGATGCCGATGGCTCCGTCTTTCACCTTATAAAAAGACGGCGTTGAAGATACCGCCCAGATGGGTAAACAGCCAAATCACCACGATAACCCGCCCGTAGTACTTATGATTTCGGTTGAGGTGAGTGTTTCGATAGTTTCCCTTTGATCTTACTCTGCTGACTATTAAACAAGTGGCTCCGATCAGCGGGATCAAACCAATGGTCCCGTGAACTGCCATCCAGATGACGTGCTCCCTGGGAAAGGGGATCGCCGCGGCATCACCGTAGCGTTGGGTGAAGAGATAGCTGGCGACAAACACCCAGGCGCCGAGGGTCAGTAGAATCATCAAAGTTTTATGGACACGAATGTTTCCCGTTCTTGCCAACCGCCACGAGAAGATCAGCAGAACGATAGCAACGATTGCCCATATCGTTGAGATAACGAGGAAAAGTGACATGCGTGCGATTAAAAACGGTCTGTGAAGCACCCTAAGATTTTGTCGAGTGTATAGGGAGAATAACCGCTATGCCGTCCACCGGCAAAGTGATCACGGGGTTATATAGTCGGCAAGAATACTTGGGTAGGTTCCTCTACCATTAACGACCATCCACCTGAGCAAACCGTCAGGATAACGGTGATAGTTGAGATATGTGGCCGTTGGTGAAATATTATCTTAACGGCGATTTCCGGGACCTGAGCAACCCGCTTTTGCGTCTTTACCTCCAGAACACCTGTTTCTTACATCAACAAGACGAGGAGAAGACAATGTCGGAAAAGAAAAAGCTGGTAATCGTTATTTCCAATGGCGCAGACAACGAGCGGTCGTCAACGGCCTGGAGCATTGCCAACGGTGGTGTCGCCAGTGGTTTCGAGGTAACGATCTTCCTGGTGAGTTCAGGAGTGGACTGGGTTCGCAAGGGTGCTGCGGAAAAAGCACATCCCAACCCCCTGGACCCACCGATTGGTGACATGATCCAGACTGTTCTAAAAAATGATGGACAGATATTGGCCTGTCCCCCTTGCGTCATGGTTCGGGGCTACGACAAGGAAGATCTGGTCGACGGCGTTACGCTGGCAGGATCTGTCGCTATGCTCGAAAAAGTCAGCCAGGGCGCTGCTACACTCAGCTTCTAGTTAACTGTCGAGATACCGGGCGTCACCCCGGAGGGAGCCGTGAGCGGGAAGAAAAACACGAAAATCTGGTTCACCCAAAACGTAGAGGAGAACATGGACGCCCTCTACGGGGTGGCACTACGCCTGACGGGGAAATCAGCGGACGCAGAAGACCTTGTCGCTGAAGCCGTGACGAAGGCGTGGTGTGCGCTGGATAGTCTTGAAAACAGAGCTCACTTCCGATCCTGGCTGTTCCGGATACTCCGAAATCTGTTTATCAGCAACTACCGAAAACAGTCAGTTCGCCCGGTTGAAATATCCTGGTCCCTACCAGCAGCGAGCGATGAAGAATACGATATCTGTTCATGGTTGGCAGAGCAACCGAACGACTTCCTGCAATGGTGGGCCAATCCGGAACGGGAAGTATACAATCGTTTCCTGGGCGAACAGATTATGAGCGCTATCGAAGAGCTGCCGGAGGCATTCAGAGTCACGGTGCTGCTGATTAACGTGGAAGGGCTGACCTATGATGAGGCTGCCGAAGCACTGGGCGTACCGGCAGGGACGATCCGGTCACGTATGAAGCGGGGGCGTACACTATTGCAAAAGGTATTGTGGCAGCAGGCGCAGGATGCTGGGCTGGCCGTACAATGCCAAGATAAAGGTGAGCCATATGAACAACAACTCACACGATCATAAGAACGGCGACGAAATCGGTTGCCTGGACGCCATAGAATGGCTCTATGCCTGGCTCGACGGAGAATTGGACGAGCAGTCGGTCTCGCAACTCGAACAGCATATCAGCCATTGCCGCAGCTGCTTTTCAAGGCGGCAAATGGAGCTCGAGCTTACTGCACGCGTGGAAAAATCTTCTAAAAGCCGCGCCCCCGGTATTCTGCAGGACCGTTTGCGGAAACTGATGGATGAGTTTTAGCTTACCCAATCACCTGAAAGGCTCCATCTCGCCGAGAGACCGCTGGCTATCACAACTGAGCCCGGAGATGGTGCGATCATGGCTATTTCCTGCTCGGAAATGCCGATGTCTTTCAAAGCATGACGATCCAACCCCGCTAAGGCTCGGAGATACGGTTTTGTCGCGTGCCTACGGTCGAACCTACCGAGATATTTAAGATAACGTTGAATCATTGTCCTACCTCCACGGCGCTAATACGATAGAAATACGCTATTAATATGGGCGATAAGTATGTACATTACAATTGATTTTTCTTGTCAGATTGTTAAGGTTTTCTTAAAATATATTTTATGCGTGATCCGCGTATTCCCTCTCTTAAAGCACTTCGTGCATTGGAGGCTGCTGCGCGTCACCATAGCCTCACCAAAGCCGCTGATGAGCTTAACGTCACCACGGCGGCAATCAGCCAGCAGTTGAAGACACTCGAGCATGACTTTGGGACTAAACTTATTGGCCGCAAGGACGGCGAATTTCGAGTAGCAAGACTAGTCCAAGTAGGATTACCCGATTTGCGAGAAGGATTCGAGCGAATATTGCTTGGCGTCAGAAAAATGAGGGACTATGGGTCGAATCGACCACTCACGATTGCGGTGGAACCCTCATTTGCGGCGACTTGGTTACTCAGTCGCTTACCCCAGTTCACGACTGCACATCCAGATATCAATATCCGACTAGACCCATCCCTGCGTGTCGTAAGTCTAGTTCACGAACGTGACATCGACTTGGGAATACGGTATGGCTCGGGGGATTACCCTGGTCATCAGGTGGATAAATTATTATCTGAAGAAATGTTTCCGGTTTGTAGTCCCGCACTACTTGAAGGGGAACACCCCCTTCGATCACCAGATGACCTCCGTTGGCACACTTTACTCCATGACGATTTTGAAACCGCTGATCAATCCGTACCCACCTGGGAAAGATGGCTCAAAACAGCGGGATGCGATATCGATCCGGTTGCTGGGCTTCACTTTCCTTTGACCAGCATGGCGGTTGAGGCAGCGGTTTTAGGTCAAGGTGTAGCGCTCATTAGCCGTGTCATAGCCAGCGGACATTTGGCGACTGGGCAGCTCATCAGA
>JASJAT010000093.1 GCA_030066885.1 Arenicellales bacterium
GATGACCCTGCAGCAGTGGTGAAAGACGCGGTGCGTACACTGACATCTGGTGGACGTATATTGATTGTCGATTTCTTGCCACACCAGGTCGAAGCCTTGCGCGATGTTCACGCTCACCGCCGTTTGGGTTTTACCAACGAAGAAGTAAATTCCTGGCTGGTACGTGCCGGTGCGCATACTCTGGCGACCCATCACCTGGCCACAAATCCTGAGGCCAAAGGGGCTGAGCGCTTAGTTGTAAGCCTTTGGGTAGGACAGGTTCAGTGATTTTGGTTTTCCTTAATCCGCGGGGTGCAACACGGTGAGCGAAGAACAACGCGGTTTCCTGAAGCGCAGCGCAGATGAAACCTACGCTCGATTGCAACGGCGACCGCTGCCCAGAGCCCACACCGTCAACGGAGACATATCGGTTTCGTTTGAGTTTTTTCCTCCGCAAACAGAAGCATCAAAGACGATATTATGGAATTCGATAGAACGACTTTCTCCCTTATCCCCGGAATTCGTTTCTATCACATACGGTGCCGGTGGCTCGACCAGGCACCGAACCCACGATACGGTCAAACGGATTATCGAAGAAACATCGCTTGTTCCGGCAGCGCACTTGACCTGCGTCGATGCCACCCGGAAAGATGTTAACGGCATCGCAGATGACTATTGGCGATCCGGTGTGCGCCATATCGTCGCTTTACGTGGCGACTCACCCGATGGCGGTTCTTTTCGGCCGCACCCAAACGGTTACGAGAATGCTGCTGCACTAGTAGCGGGACTCGCGCAACGGCATTCATTCGATATCAGCGTTGCCGCTTATCCAGAGGTTCACCCAGACGCTGTTTCGGCCGCTGCAGATTTAGATAATTTAAAGCGAAAAATTGATGCTGGGGCAAAGCGGGCGATCACCCAGTTCTTTTTCGATGCCGATACCTATTTGCGTTTTAGAGACCGGGTTTCTGCAGCAGGAATCCAGGTACCTATTGTGCCGGGCATACTGCCGGTTACCAACTTTACTACTCTAAAAAAGTTTGCTGCCCGTTGTGGAACGTCAGTGCCTGCCTGGGTTGGGGTTTTGTTTGAGGGGCTTGATGATGCACCGGACATTCGTCAGCTCGTTTCCGCGACCATTACTGCAGAGCTGTGTACACGTTTGGTCGACCACGGTGTGTCGAATTTTCATTTCTACACCCTCAATCGTTGTGAGCTAACTCTGGCAATCTGTCGAATTCTGGGGATACGTCCCGATCGGGCGGTTGACCTGAGGGCCGACAGTCCGAAGGCCGCTGTCAAGTGAGCAAGCAAAGAAACAATACTCAATTACTCGAGCGCGCCCTGGCCGAACGAATACTGGTCCTTGATGGTGCCATGGGTACGATGATTCAGGGCTTGGAGCTTGATGAAGCTCAATTCAGAGCCGATCGCTTTAAACATCATGAAACGGATCTTATTGGTAACAACGATTTGTTGACCCTTACCCAGCCTGGCGCGATTCAAAACATCCACGAATCGTTTCTGGCTGCCGGTGCCGATTTCGTCGAGACCAATACGTTTAACTCTAATCGAATCTCACAGTCCGACTATGGACTGAATGACATTGTGTACGAGTTGAATTTCGAGGCGGCGAAGCTGGCACGCAACGCGGTAGATAAGTTTAAAAATGAAAATAAACCCCGTTGGGTAATTGGTGTGTTGGGCCCAACCAACCGGACCGCTTCAATATCTCCCGACGTCAACGATCCGGCATATCGGAACGTCAGCTTCGACGAGTTGCGTGACACTTATGCTGAAGCTTTGCACGGGTTGGTAATGGGTGGGGCTGATCTAATCATGGTGGAGACCATATTTGACACGTTAAACGCTAAGGCCGCGGTGTATGCAATTGAGGAATATTTCGACCAACACCAACTGCGATTGCCGGTGTATCTATCCGGTACCATAACGGACCGCAGCGGGCGCACTTTGTCGGGGCAGACCACGGAAGCGTTCTGGTATTCCCTCCGTCACGCCAATCCCACCATTATTGGGCTGAATTGCGCCCTTGGTGCTCAGGATCTTAGGGAGTACGTTGTCGCGTTAAGCAAAGCTGCCGATTGTCGTGTTGGTTGTCATCCTAATGCGGGCCTGCCCAACGAAATGGGAGAGTACGATGACACGCCGGAGAATATGGCGCAGGTGCTTGGTGAATTTGCCCAATCCGGGTTGGTCAATGTTGTCGGTGGATGTTGTGGAACCACACCTGAACACATCCGGGCAATCCATGATTCCGTGTTAAACCATAAAACCCGAAATTTGCCGAAGCCCGAACCGGCTTGCCGTCTATCAGGACTCGAACCATTGACCATCGATAGAGACAGTTTGTTCGTTAACATTGGTGAGCGCACCAACGTCACTGGGTCTGCCAAATTCTCTAAGCTCATTACCGAGGGAGACTATACCAGTGCGGTCGAAATCGCCCGCGAACAGGTCGAGAACGGTGCTCAGATAATCGACGTGAACATGGATGAGGGTATGCTCGATTCGGAAGCAGCGATGCAACGGTTTTTGAATTTGATCGCATCTGAGCCGGACATCAGCCGTGTGCCTGTAATGGTCGATTCGAGTAAGTGGTCCGTACTGGAAGCGGGGCTCAAGTGCTTGCAGGGTAAGGGATTTGTCAACTCGATCAGCTTGAAAGAAGGTGAGGTGCTGTTTGTCGAACAGGCAACCAAAATACGGCGCTATGGTGCTGGCGTGGTTGTGATGGCTTTCGATGAACAAGGCCAAGCTGAAACCACCGAACAGAAGTTTGGTATATGCCGGCGTGCATATCGGATATTGGTGGATATGGTGGGTTTTCCCCCGGAAGATATCATTTTTGACCCGAATATTTTTGCTGTAGCCACAGGTATAGAGGCCCACAACGACTATGCCCATGCATTTATCGAAGCCACCCGGCAAATCAAAGAACATCTACCATACGCGCTAGTGTCGGGTGGGGTGTCGAACTTATCGTTCTCGTTTCGCGGCAACAACGCACTGCGCGAGGCCATGCATTCAGCATTTCTGTATCACGCTATAAAAGTTGGCTTGGATATGGCCATCGTCAACGCCGGGAAGTTGCCGGTGTATGAAGACATCGATGACATTACCAGGGAACGAATAGAGGATGTCTTGTTCAATCGTAGTGGTGATGCTACTGAAAAGTTATTGCAGATTGCCGATTCGATAAAGGGAAAATCGCAGTCAAAAGAAGAAGATTTGAGCTGGCGCGAGCAGCCTCTTCACGAGCGATTGGTTTACGCCTTAGTCCATGGCATCGACAGGTTCATTATCGAGGACACTGAAGCCGCTCGACAGAGCGAGGACAGACCAATCAAGGTCATCGAGGGACCGTTGATGGATGGTATGAATGTAGTCGGCGATCTGTTCGGGTCGGGCAAAATGTTCTTACCCCAGGTTGTTAAAAGTGCACGGGTCATGAAGAAGGCAGTGGCTTATCTGGAACCTTACATGGAAAAAGATCGTGAAGGAGGTCTTCGGAGTAGTGCGGGAAAGATTGTCTTAGCCACGGCCAAAGGGGATGTGCATGATATTGGAAAGAACATTGTCGGTGTTGTCTTGCGCTGCAACAACTATGAGGTCATCGATCTCGGGGTGATGGTTCCGAGTGCAAAGATTTTAGAAACAGCAAGACAAGAGAAGGCAGATATCGTCGGCGTATCCGGTTTGATCACCCCCAGTTTGGAAGAGATGCGACACGTCGCGGCGGAAATGGAACGCGAGCAGTTCAAGTTACCTTTGCTCATCGGAGGTGCAACTACCAGCAAAGTCCATACAGCAGTCAAAATTGCGCCTAACTACTCAAGTTGTGTGTTGTATGTGCCGGACGCATCCAAAGCCGTCGGGGTAGTATCTGACCTTCTCGGCGACAACAATGTCGACATCATTCAGAAAACTAAAGAAGAGTATCAACAGATCCGCGAACAGCGCGAATCTCAGAGAAAGCAAGCCAAAAGGGTCTCACTTGGGGCGGCGCGGAGTAACCGGGCTGATATTGATTGGCAAACCTATATACCTTTTGTCCCGGAGTTTACGGGCACGAGGGTTTTCGATGACTATGACCTTGCAGAATTGGTGAACTATATCGATTGGACACCATTCTTTCGTGCCTGGGACTTGACCGGCGTATTTCCCAAAATATTGGACGACGAAAAAGTAGGTACTGCGGCAGCCAATCTGCATCGAGATGGCCAACAGATGCTCGAACAAATCATAGGTGAAAGGTGGTTGCAAGCCCGGGCAGTGATTGGATTCTGGCCGGCCAACAGCACTTATGAAGACGACATCGTACTGTTCGATAATGTGTCTGACCGCACACCCATAGCAACATTTCATACCCTGCGCCAGCAAATGTATCGGGATCGTAATCGTGCCAACTTTGCTTTGTCTGATTTCGTTGCGCCTATGGACGTCGACCGCGTTGACTATATCGGTGGTTTCGCTGTGAGTGTAGGTTTTGGCGTCGATGCCATGGTTGATAGGTTCGAAGCTGAAAACGATGACTATTCATCAATCATGTTGAAGGCACTGGCAGATCGTCTGGCTGAAGCATTCGCTGAACATATGCACGAACGGGTCCGCCGGGAGTTCTGGGGCTATGCTCCGGGGGAGAGGTTTACTAACGAGCAGTTAATTAAAGAAGAATATCAAGGTATACGACCGGCACCGGGCTATCCGGCGTGCCCGGACCATACCGAAAAAGAAATATTGTTCGAACTGTTGCAGGTCGAATCGAATATCGGTGTACAGCTCACCGACAGCTACGCCATGTTCCCCGCGGCGTCGGTAAGTGGACTGTATTTTGCCCATCCCAGTAGCCGCTATTTCGGTGTGAGCAAGGTCGAACGTGACCAAGTGCGAAGCTACGCTGCCAGAAAGGGCTGGAGTTTGGAAGAAACCGAGCGTTGGCTGGCGCCGGTACTTGGTTATGACCCATCCGTAAACCGCGCCGCTTAAACCGGGGACAGTATACTTTTTAACACAGCGTTTAAGGTGGGGCGCGTCGCGCCCACGGTGCCGTCTTTTTTGATGTTAAAAAGTATACTGTCCCCCGGCGCTGTTTGTTGTCCAGTGAGATTCGTCAGAATCAGTCCGGGGTAGTAAGTTTTCCGCGTCGTAGACACATTGTTCGATCACTACGGCGCGTCGTGGTTTACCAAGTACCAGTACTTCGAACTCGCGTCCAACTTGATTCAAGTCCGGCGGAATAAAAGCAAAGGCGAGGTAATGGCCGGTAGCATGACCATAGCCACCCGATGAGATTTGGCCTACCGGCCGGCCTTGATACCAAACAGATTCAGATCCCTGGGGATCGGCAGCGATATCGTCGTCAGTAGGTTCGTCCAGTTGCAAATAAGTCAGTACCCAGCGCGTGGCCGGTTTGGTAGACGCATCGGCACCCTGAAAACCGCCGGCACGAGAAAAGCGTAAAACATCGGCCTCGGTTATCGTGACTTCGTTGGTGATTTCGTGGCCAGACCGATAAGCCTTTTCCATACGCATTGAATTCAATGCAGCCGACCCGACGTGCACCAAGCCCTCGCTATGCCGGGTTGAAGTAAGTGCTTGGTAGACGTCAAGCATACCGGCCATCGGCACGTGTAACTCCCAGCCCAATTCCCCGGTATAGGTCACCCGCATGGCCCTTACATTTTCTATACCGGCAACGGTTATATGTTGTGCAGACAGCCAACGAAAACCCTGGTTGTCTAGCGGTGCCTCAGTACATTCACCTAAGATTTTTCTAGAAGCGGGTCCGGCCAACATTAAAACACCAAAATCTTCGGATACATTGCTAATCGAAACTTGCTCATCACCAGTGATCTGTTCTTCCATCCAGTTCAACAGGGCCGCTTCTCGAACCGCGGCATACACCATATAGAAGTGGTTGTCGCCAAGCCTCACCAATGTTGCCTCACCTTCGATGCGACCGTTGTCCATAATTAGATAGGTCAAGCTGATACTGCCCGATTTTTTAGGCAATTTGTTAGATGAGATTCGACTCAAATAGGGCTCGGTATCAGGCCCCGCAATTTCAAGCTTGGCGAACGCCGTCAAGTCGGCAATCCCCGCGTGCTGACGCAATCCATTAACTTCCTGCTCGACAACAGCGTGGAGTTCATCGCGGCGAAAGCTTTCGATATGTTTTTGCCCTAACCCTGCGGTGGCAAACCAGAACGGTCGCTCCCAACCGTAGACGTCTTCGTATACCGCCCCCTTATCTCGTAAAACTTGAAAAAGGGGAGACAGTTTGGAGTTTGAAGGACGGCAATCCGGGCGATCGCGATGGGGATACGGGATCTCATGTCGCAACAGGTAATCTTCTTTGGCTTTACTGATGCGATACTCGCCGTCAATCTTCGCCCCGAACCGCCTCGGATCGAAGCTTCGCATCGAAACATCCGCCGCGCCGTGTACCATCCACTGAGCCAGATATTTGCCTGCACCTGGCCCCCAGGCGATACCCACCTGTGAGCCACAACACAACCAAAAATTTCTCACTCCGGAAGGACCAAGAAGCATATTCCCGTCTGGTGGATGTGTAATCGCACCGTGCACGACTCGTTTGATGCCCAGTTCGGCAAGCAGGGGCATACGTTCCATCGCATTCTCGAGCCACGGCATAATGCGATCATAATCGGGTTCGAATAACTCGTTTTCTGATTGCCACGGTGTTCCTTCATCCCAGATTGTCGCCACGTTGGCCTTTTCATAAATACCGATCAAAGCGGACAACTGCTCCATGCGTATGTACCCCGACACTTCTCGATCATCCCTAACGACCGGCAACTCAGTATTCAGATTTTTAAACTCTGGGACTGTATCGGTTACAAGATAGTGGTGCAGCATGTTGGCTATGGGTAGGTTGAGGCCAACCCACTGGCCGATCTGGCGGGCATAGGTGCCACCCGCATTGACAACTTGCTCCGCAATGACGTCACCTTGCTCTGTATGGACGACAAAATGACCACTGGTTTTTACGGTGATGCCGGTAACCCGGTTGTGCCGAATGATGTTCGCACCCATCATGCGTGCACCTTTAGCCATAGCAAAAGAAACACCTGCTGGATCTACATGACCATCGTGCGGGGTGTGTAGGGCGAACTGTATTCCGTCGAGATTGTAAAAAGGGTGCAGTTTGTTAATTTCACTTGGCCCGATAATTTCCATTTCGTGTCCCAATCCTTTACCAACCGAGAGGGTATACTTAATCCAATCCACTTCATCGTCGGTATACGCCATCCGCAGACTGCCACAACCGTGCCAGCTCACGGATTGTTCAGTTTCGCTTTCCAAGCGCGGGTACAACTCGGTGCCATAAGCGGCCATCTTAGCGAGTGCGTAGTGACTTACAGAGTGAGTAATCTGTCCCGCCGCATGCCAGGTCGACCCGCTGGTAAGCTCACCTTTTTCCAGCAGCACAACATCGTTTTCTCCCTCCTTACATAGGTGATAAGCGAGGGAACAGCCCATAATGCCCCCGCCGATGATGACTACTTTTGCTTGATTCTGCACGAACTCAATCCGCCTGCTAAGTGGATGATTGCTTGTAAAATCGGACCTATGATACATTTGTACTATTTCATAAATCAAGACAACAAATGTATCAGACTAAGGTCAAAGAGCTGGCTTCCGCAATGTCACCGCCACAGAGTCAGGAAGCGGTCGTCTCCCGTCTGTTAGAGGGCTTCGATGAACTGCCAACGCAATTGCAGTTGACAGCAAGATACATCATCGATCATCCCCATGAAGTCGGTGTTCAGACCATGCGCAGCCTTGCCGCCGATGCCGGAGTCCACCCAAACAGTTTTGTACGCCTTGCACGGCACCTCGGTTTTGAACGCTACGAAGATATGCGCGAGCGCTTCAGAGATTTTGTGCGCGGGGGCATCGGCAGTTCACCCGACCGGGCAAAATGGCTGCAGACATTGGCCAGGGAAGGGGGCAGTGCGGCAATACTAAGCAATATGGCGACGGCGTGTTTGGACAATACGGAACGGATGTTTGGGCAACAATCGATTGCCGATCTCGACCGGGCCGTCGAGATCATGACCCTTGCGAAACGCGTGTTTGTACTAGGCCTGGGCCTCGCTTATCCCCTTGCCTACAACTTTTGGTATGTAAACCGAATGGCTTTTGACCATTTCGTATTGACCCCGCGCCACGGCAGCCTGCCTAGCGACGATCTCATTCGAGCCACCAAGCAGGACTGCCTGGTCGCGATGACCTTTCAACCCTATCGCAAAGAAACCATCTCCGCCGTGCGCTTAGCAAAACGGCGCGGTGTCAAGACCATCGGGATCACGGACAGCATTAGCGCCACGCTTTGTCGGGAAGCTGACATTGGGTTGGTATCGCCGACTCATACTCCGCAATTCTTTCAGTCTAACTCTGCTGTCTCCGCTCTGATCGAACTGCTGTGTGCGTTGCTTGTTGTCAAAGGTGGTAAAAAGTCTACCCGTGCCATCGAGGATTTTCATTCGGCGCGGTGGGATGCCGAGATCTATGAAGAAACGTGACTTTACGGGGGTAAGCGCTTGAACTACCCAGATCAAAGCAGTAACCCTCTCAAGGGGTTGGACGCGACCTACTTCACCGACACTGGAATTTACGACCGTGTCAAGAAAGAGGTTTATTTCAAGACTTGGCAACTGGCGTGCCATCGAAGTCAGGTAGCCAATGTGGGCGACTATTTCAGCTTTTCGATATTCGATCAGGACATCTTCATCGTGCGGGGGCAGGATCAAACGCTCAAGGCCATGTATAACGTTTGTCAGCACCGCGGCCACAGGTTGGTTAGCGGGTGCGGCAATAAAAAGACAATCGTCTGTCCTTATCACGCCTGGAGTTACACGCTGGATGGTCACCTTAACCGAGCCCCCAACTCGGATAAGGTAGAAGGCTTTAATGCGTCTTCAATTCGTATCCCACAAATCCGGTTGGAAGAGTTTGTTGGCTTTATTTTTGTTAATCTCGATTCTGAGTGTCTCGATATGGAGACATCATATCCGGGTGTCAAGGAGGCGATATTTGCTTTGTGCCCGGACGTAGAAACCCGGTTGTTCGCTCACGAGCACACTGCCGAAGAGGGATGTAATTGGTTAATCGCGGTGGAGAATTACAACGAGTGTTACCACTGTAGACTAGCCCACCCACAGTTCGCCAAAGGCGTTATCGATCCAAAGTCCTATGCGGTTAAACCCTTTGGCACAGGTAAAGTTTTGCGTCATACGTCCAGGGCAACACAAAGTGATAAAGCCTGGTATGACGTCAGCGGTGCTGACTACGGCAGTTTCTTTCTGTGGCCGTCGACTGCACTACAGTTTTATCCTGGGGGTCTAGTCAATACTTATCATTGGCGACCACTGGCGGTTGATGATACTCGGGTGCATCGTGGCTGGTATTCGCAAGACGGCAAAGTGAATGACACATTGCAAAAAGTCATCGACCTGGACCGGGACACCACGTTTGCCGAAGACCTGAAGCTGGTCCAAAACGTACAACGTGGATTGCGATCAAGGGGTTATACACCAGGACCGCTGATAATCGACCCCGAAGGAGGCATAGACAACGAACTCTCGGTCGCAGCTCTCCATCAGTGGCTAAGAGAGGCTGTCGATTCCTGAGTCATGACCCAAATTAATAAGATTTCGGTCTTTCAGAAAACGCTGCCACTGACCAAACCTTATCGTCTGTCAGGTGGACGTTTGCTGTTCGAGGAGTTGGATTCAACTTTCGTAAAAATTGAAACTAACAACGGTTATATCGGTTGGGCCGAAGGTTGTCCTTGGGGACATACTTACCTACCTGCCCACGGAGCTGGCATTCGTGCGGCTGCCGAGCTGCTCGCACCTGCGCTCATCGGAATGAATCCATGTCGTATCGAGCACATCAACGATCGTATGGATCTTACGTTACCTGGCCATCTGTACGCGAAATCGCCCTTTGATATCGCCTGCTGGGATATCTTCGGCCAATCTACAGAAATGTCGATCGCCGATTTACTCGGCGGTTGCTATGAGGAACCTACACCTGTTGCGTCTAGTATACCGACCGGTAGTCCTGAACAAATGCTGGAATCAATTCAGGAATATCGTGACCGCGGCTACTATACGCATTCGGTTAAAATCGGTGCCGATTCAGGGGTCGACACACGGCGTATACGCCATCTTGAGACGCACCGCGAAGACGGCGAGTTAATCTGGTACGACGTTAATCGTGCCTGGCTACCCGCGGAAGCGATACAGGTTATGAACGGTGTTCTCGATTTATCTGTGTTCTTTGAACAACCGTGTGAAACATTAGAGCAGTGTGCGACGGTAAAGGAACGGACAACGCATCCGATCTCCATCGATGAGCGTCTCGAGACCGTTCTCGACATGCAGCGAATTGTGCATCACGGTATCGGTGAAATCGTCAATATAAAGATCAGCCGTGTGGGCGGTTTGACTCGAGCCAGGAGAATCCGCGATATCGGTAGGGCGGCAGGAATGAAATTCATCATTATGGATACCGGTGGTAGTGTCATTGCAGATACCGCAACTCAGCATCTCGCTCAATCTATCCCGCGTTCTGCACGCATAGCCACGTGGCTGTGTCAGGACATGTTGTCGGTCGACACCGCACCGGATGTGGGCGCGAGAAATAATAACGGTGACAGTCAGATACCCGAGGGATCGATTGGCCTTGGTGTTACACCGGATGAAGAAATCCTGGGCCAGCCAGTCGCCGTATACGAGTGAACACTTTTACTATTTAAACAGGACAACGATATGGCACAAAACCAAGCAAAAGCAGAACGAGCCCTACAATCCAATTCTCAGCGCTTATTCGAAATTGCCGATACGGCGCTTCCGGGTGCTGGGCTGGGCAGTTATTCCCTGGCTCGTGACATACGTTTGATCTACTCCCACGGCAAGGGTTCACGCATGTGGGATGTAGACGGCAATGAATACATCGACTATGTCGGTGGTGCCGGTGCGCTCATCCTCGGACATTCACATCCAGCCGTAGTCAAGGCCGCGCAAGAGCAAATAGCACGGGGAGCGCATATGTTTGGGTCGCTGAACGACGTCGCTGTTACCCTGGCAGAGCGCCTGGTTCAGGATATCCCTTGCGCAGAAAAGATTGCTTACGCAACTACCGGCTCGGAAGCCACGGCGTATGCCATGCGCTTGGCCAGAGCGTACACAGGAAAGGAAAAGATTCTTAAATTCGAAGGTGCTTACCACGGAAACCACGACTACGCCATAGTGTCGACTTTCCCTAAGCAGACCGGGGACTATCCCCACGGTATTGCCGATTCGTTTGGCCAGCCCGCGGCGACCACTTCGACCATTCTGATTGCACCCTACAATGACCTTGAGGCAGTAGAAAAGATTGTCAACGAGCACGGCAGAGACATAGCAGCGATTATTGTCGAAGCGGTGCAGCGAATTATTCCCGCCCGGCCAGAGTTTCTACAGGGTTTAAGAAAGATCTGTGACCAAAACGATATTCTGCTTGTGATCGACGAGGTGGTGACTGGTTTCAGGCTCAGTTATGGTGGGGCGCAAACTTGGTATGACGTGAATCCGGATTTAGCGACTTACGGAAAAGTGGTCGGAGCGGGTGGCCCACTGTCCTGCATCGCCGGACGAGCTGACATCATTGATCTATGCGATCCTAACTACAAAGGTCAGGATGGGTATACTTATTTTAATGGAACCTTACATGGTAATCCGGTTGCCGCCGCGGCAACCTTGGCTATGCTAAACGAATTATCCAAACCCGGAACCTATGATCACATGAATCAGTATGCCGACGATTTGTGCAATGAATCCCAAGCGGTACTGGACAGACACAGTGTCCCCGCGATTGCACAAAAAACGGGTTCTCTATGGCAGATCTTGTTCATGGAGAAAACACCCGTAAACCACGCGGACATTTTGGCAAGCGATCAGGTGGCGATGCGCCGACTGGACACCGAACTGATGAAACAGGGGCAATACGTTCTACCTGGCGTGAGGCGATTCGTTTCGGCGGTAAACACCGACAAGGATCTGGAGGACACACTCAAAGGCTTGGATACAGCCTGCCGAGTCTTCAATAAAAAATAAAGCGTGGAAGTAAAGTTGAAAGCTTAAAGACTAAGGGATTTAAGATGAAAGAAAGGAAAGATCAGTTTCTTTTTACTTTACACTTTAACCTTTAAACTCAATAGTAGTAATCAGGCATCACTGGTTTTGCTTCTTCCACGTAACTCGCTGTGTAATCCGAAATCAGTGATGTGACCTGAGAGGCGGTCCAGGCCATGCTGCTCCAGACAACCACGCCCAGCACCAGAATACTGAGTAGAACAAACAACTTGGGTAACGCGAGAAGCTTGTCTAAGGAGAGAGCGGGAAGGTGGAGCGCAAACGGGGCGCTGAAGAACATCGTTAGAGATGTTGATGTCATGGTTCCATTCTAGTCAACAAAAAATGGCAAAAATGTGCAACACATTGAAAAACCATAAAATAACCACTTTTATCATGGGTAGCCGCGATAGTCGGAGCGGACGAAAGTCATTCCATCCGGTCACCCGCCAACTTACCCGTTCACAACAAGATGTGTATATTAATTGTAGGGGTGTCGCTGCGATTGATCAGTGCGAGGCCTGGCAAAAACAATGAAATCAACTGTCTAATAACGAATACCGAGAGCTGTATTCGTTTTAGTCATATTTGCTAGATACTAGAAAACTAGAAACTAGTGACTAGTTTTGTAGGAGCGGCACCCTCGCCGCGATGGTCTAACCTTTTATTAAGTTAAAAAGTATACTGTCCCCGGTTTAAAGGGCTGTTGAATCGATCATATGAACACCGGCGTTATGCATGTCCTGTTTGGAGCGGTCAAGAGAACCGTCGAGGTCGATGGCGCGGCAAGCATCCTCGATAACATAGACTTCAAACCCTTCTCGAGCGGCATCGATAGCAGAATAGCCGACACAAAAATCGGTTGCTAACCCGGTAAGAAATACGCGCTGAAAGCCCCGGGAGTTAAGGTAGCCAGTCAATCCTGTGGGGGTTTTTCGATCGTTTTCATAAAACGCAGAATAGGAATCAATGTTCTTCATGTACCCTTTTCGCAGAGACATTTCAGCACCGGTGGTTTTAAGCTCCGGATGGAACTCAGCACCATAGCTGCCCTGTACGCAGTGGTCTGGCCATAGAACTTGTTCGCCATAATCGAGCTCGGTGGTTTCGAAGGGTGATTTGCCCGGGTGATTGGAGGCAAAGGAGAAATGATCAGCGGGATGCCAGTCCTGAGTCATGACTTCGTGGGCGAATTTTCCCAGCAATGAATTGATCACCGGTACGACTTCATCGCCATGTGGAACTTCAAGAGCCCCGCCGGGACAGAAATCATTCTGTACGTCAATGACGATCAAGCAATCTGTAGATTCTATGTGCATGACAATGTGATATGGGTGCAAAGTCCAAAGTATAAAGTTAAAAGGCAACGAATTTCGCCCTATAAGTCCAAGGCCGAGACAACTAATTGATTCGGCAAGGATTTCTTGTCTGACTGCACTCTTTGAAGTGCGGCTCGCTGGGTTCGATCCCCAAAATGGTGGTAAGGGTTGCCTTTCAACCGCTGTAAAGCGCATGCTATAACCCATAAAAATTCACAACTAGAACAGATCAACTGAAGGAGGCGAAATGAAAGATCAATCCGATAAGAAAAGATTTCCGTCCTCGGATGGTATCGATGTAAGCAAGCGATCCACGATAAAGGCTGCGGCTGCTGTGACCGGTGGCTTGATTGCTGCATCAACGACAAAGATTCCTGAGTTTCTGTATCGCTCCGCTTATGCGGCGGGCAGTGATAAGCCAATCCGGGTCGGTTTTCAAGTTCACCGGACGGGCATTGGTGCTTTGTATGGTCGTTGGTACGAGCAGACGACGACCGCTGTTACTAAATTAATCAATGAAATGGGTGGAATCGCCGGACGGCCTGTGGAAATTATCGCCGAAGACGACGGCACGGATCCAAAACGGGGTGCGGAAGTTGTAGAAAAATTAGCCGCTCAACACAAAGTGGATTTTGTGTACGGGACACTTTTTTCACATGTTGTGATCGGTTCCGCACCAAGGGCAGGTGAACTAAAGATACCTTATTTTGTTGTCAGTGAGGGTTATCACGTTGCGTCAGGCAAATTGAATCGCTATGTCGCCCAACCCGGAATAACCGATGTGCGGGCTCAGGTCACCGCGATGTCATCCTGGGTAATGGATAATCTGGGCAAGCGTGTGACCATGATTTTTCCAGACTACGCCTTTGGTTACGATCATCGGGACTTTTTTAGTGCAGAAGTAGAGAAGCGGGGTGGTTCGATCGCTGAATTGTTGGCCATTCCGCCAACGGAATCATCTTACACCAAATATTTTCCGCGTATCCCGGCCGATACAGAAGTGCTCTATCACGTCATGGTCGGCCCAGGTGTGCTGACTTTTGTGAAAGAGATGGGCGAACATTTCGGTTCAAACAGACCGGAAATATTTGGTTTCATCGATTCGCTTGAAGGCGTTGACATCGCAACCCCGGGCCTTGAATTTTTAGAGGGGACTTATTTGTGGGAAGGAATGCCCCGCTATGCGGATGGCTATCCTACCGAGCACGCAGCAGCCTATCGCAAAGCCGTGGGCCTTGATGAAAACGGGGCCAGTGTGGATGACCCGAAATCAGTATCAGCGAATTCGCATATGTTTGGCTGCTGGGAGACTATGTTTATCATCAAGGAAGTTGTTGAGAAAAGCGGTTACAAAGACCCTAAAGATTACCCAGCGCTGATCGAGACACTGGAGGGTATACCCGGTTTTGCAGAAGGGTTAGAACACCCGCAAGGTGAAAAGAAATTTGTGGGGCAACTGCACCAGTCGTTTGGCCAACAATTCATCTCAAAAGTAAGTAACGGCAAACTGGATGTGGTACACCGTACCACCATTGCTGATGGCATGTACGAGCCGGAGGCAGACTACACCACGCAACCCCTGTAGCTTCAATCGTATCGTTGCACCCAGGCCGGTTTAACCACCGGCCTGTGTCCAATTCAAATGGATCTCGGACCGTTTCTTTTTCTCGCCTTTCTTGAAGGTACTGTAACTGCGTTCGTGCTGGCTTTGACCGCGCTGGGGTTATCTCTGGTTTTCGGGGTGATGCGTATAGTCAATGTGGCCCACGGCGAGTTTTTCATGCTTGGCGCGGTATTGGCCTGGGTTTGTTCCAGCTTGATCGAAAGCAGTGCGTTAGCCGGGTTTGCCTTGGCTCTATTCGTCGCACCAATTGTGGTCGGAGCTATTGCGCTTGCCACAGACTGGGGTATTTTGAAGCGCGTCAAATACAACCCGGAAAGTACGATCGTCGCCACCATCGGGTTGCTCTACATCATTCAACAGTTGGTATTGAGTTTCTACGGACCGGAAGCTCGGCCCGTTGCCGCGCCGATCTATTTTCGCGTTTCTTTCCCTTGGTTTGGTTATTCAGGCTACAAACTGGTCGTGGCGGTGCTTTCCGCTGCAGTTCTCCTCGCCAGCTGGTACGGCATATCGAGGACCCGACTTGGGTTATATATGCGGGCGACTCAGCAAGACATGGAAATGGCCCAGGCGTTTGGCGTTCCCGTGCGGCGGGTATACGCAACGGTGTTCGTACTCGGTGCCATGTTGGCGGCAATGGCGGGTGTTCTGATTGTACCGGTGCAACAGGCACACTACCTCATGGGACTGGATCCGCTGTTGCTCTCCTTCATAGTGGTGATCATAGGAGGACTAGGCAGTTTGAAAGGTACCGTTGTCGCGGCCTTCGTTATCGGTATCAGCGATGGCATGATCTCTGTTTTCTTTTCCCCCACACTTGCGAAAATCCTCGCCACACTGCTGGTTGCCGCTGTACTGGTGATACGACCCACGGGTTTGTTTGGAGAAGACACGGCATGAACCGGCGTCTGACTCATAAGGTGTTGCTTTTGCACCTGTCAATTGTGGCCGGATTGTTCCTGGCCCAGTTTTTTTTGCCGGAGTACCATCATACAAATCTTGCACGCATCATGGTGTTGGCAACGTTCGCTGCCGGCTACAATGTGCTGTTTGGCTATACCGGACTGATGAGCCTTGGCCACGCGATGTTCTTTGCCGCCGGTATGTATGCTACGGGGTTGAGCGTCTACTATCTCGATTTCGGCGCCTTGTCGGCATTTTTTCTCGGTATTGCGGCAGCGGCTGCAGTAGCTGTTCTGTTTGGTCTATTCGCGCTGCGAACCAGTGGTGTGTCGTTTCTAATTGTGACCATGATGTTCGGTCAAGCATGTTATCTGACCATCCTCTATTTCAACACGATAACTTTGGGTGACCAGGGCTTTACGCTCTCCAATAATTTGGCACCACTTGAAATCGGACAACAGCAATTCGCGTTCTCCAATCCAAGTGTGAAGTTCAACGGGGCATGGATTCTGTTCAGTATTAGTTTTGTACTCAGCATGGTTATCGCCGCGTCTCCCTTGGGTCGAGTACTGGTCGCAATCCGTGAAAACGATGAGCGTACAAAATTGCTGGGCTATAACACCTACTTGTATAAACTGATGGCTCTGGTGGTTTCAGGTAGTATAGCGGGTGCTGCAGGGGCTGGTTACGCATTGTTGTTTTCTTACGTGGGCGCATCTTTCGCCGCGATTCTGTACTCGATTTATCCACTATTGTGGACACTATTGGGTGGAGCAGGAACGACCCTCGGTCCTCTGATAGGCACCGGTACCATGTTCTACCTCATCGACATAGCATCGGGTTACACAACTGCATATCTCTTTGTGGTGGGGGGCAGTTTGCTCATTCTTGTACTTTGGTTTCCCAAGGGCATAGTCGGCAGCATCCGGGATCGTTGGATAAAATGGCTGCCGTAGCACCGTTATTGCGAACTCGTGAATTGAGCAAACGCTTCGACGGTGTGGTCGCCGTGGATAGTGTGGATTTTTCTCTGGCTAGAAATGAGATCCGAGCAGTCATCGGCCCTAATGGGGCCGGTAAAACCACACTGGTGAGTCTGATCTGCGGACGACACACACCGTCGTCGGGACAAATCACCTTCGAAGGTCAAGACATCACTCGATTAAAACCCTGGACTCGAGCGACCAACGGCATTGTTTACACATTTCAAGTGACCAGCATATACAAGACGCTGAGTTGCTACGAAAATGTGGCGCTCGCCGTGCAAAAAGCTATAGTAAGAAATCCTTGGTCGCGCCTGTTCGGATCGGAATCCAAGATTTCGGAAGGGGTTTGGACAGCCTTGGATGAGGCCGGCTTTTCCGGTATGAGTGACAGGATCGCGGGCGAGCTGTCTTACGGGCACCAGCGTATGCTGGAGGTTGCGATGACACTGTCGTTGCACCCAAAGTTGCTCATCTTGGACGAACCGACACAAGGGTTAGCCCAAGCCGAGATCGACGATTTATGCACACGTGTACGCAGGATTGCCGAAAAGGTTACCGTACTGATTATTGAGCACAATATGCCTGTGGTGTTGGATCTGGCTGAAACCATCACTGTTATGGATAACGGGCAAATCATCGCCGAAGGCAGTCCTTATGAGATAGAGAACAATCCACTGGTTCAGGAGGCTTATTTAGGTCACTGATGTTGACGCTCGACAAAGTGGATTGTTACTACACCGGTATCCAAGTTTTGGACAACGTTACTTTTTCGTTGAACAAGGGTGAATTGGTAAGCATTCTTGGACGGAATGGTGCCGGAAAGACGACAACGCTAAAAGCCATCATGGGGCTTGTCATTCCAACTTCGGGTAGCATTACGCTCGATGGCGTAGTTCTGTCATCACTACCCGCTCACGAAGTGCCCAAGCAGGGCGTGGCTTTCGTGCCACAGGGCCGACGTCTTTTCCCAATGCTATCGGTTAGAGAGAACCTGGAAATGGGACAATACGTAAACGATTCCGGCGACGGCGTGCTGGAGTGGGTGTTACAGCTCTTCCCCGATTTAAAAAATCGGCTACGGCAGCGTGCCGGTACTTTGAGTGGTGGTCAGCAACAAATGGTAGCCATGGCGCGGGCGCTGTGTACGCAACCGCGATATCTTCTACTTGATGAGCCAAGCGAGGGTTTGATGCCGATCTTGGTAGAACGGGTCTTGGAAACCGTATTGGAGCTGAAACAGCAAGACGTTGGTATATTGCTTGTGGAGCAGAAGGTTGATGCTGCTCTACATATCTCCGACCGCGTCCTCCTTCTTGAGAATGGAAGCATCGCGCTTGAGACTACGCCCGATGTGCTCGCCATGGATTCTGATCCGCTAGTTCGTTATGTCGGGATTAAAAGATGAGTAAAAGACTGTGGACATAAACGATCAAATAAAAACCATGAAGCTGTACCACCAGGTGGATCGTGTGTTCAATGAACTTGAAGCGTTAGGTTATGGACCAAACGATCGCGTTGATATAGATAGGCTTACTGCATTTGACCAGTATCACTACCTTGGTACTGAAGCTGTGGATGAAGCAATTGAGAGGTTACAACTTAACGCAGGCATGCGAGTGTTGGAAGTCGGTGGTGGTATCGGTGGTCCGTCTCGGCATATTGCCCACAGT
>JASJAT010000094.1 GCA_030066885.1 Arenicellales bacterium
CCTCGATAAGACCCTGAAAGAAAGACAGAAAATGTCTATAGATCAATGGGCACAGAATTTGCGTTTAGTACAAATTGAGTTTTGTGCAAGGATTCTTAATGAATTTCCAGATAGTTAGATTTAAGGACAGCAGTAAGAGACGAGCCTGTAACCTGAAATGGGCTAGGGAAGCGAATACTCTAGAGGGTTTCCTTGGCGCAGGTGCGGGGCAGGACTCCAAGCAAAGCTCATAAAGTCAACCATTCACAATTAACCTTAATAAAAGGGGGAGCAGCTAAATGGATGCAAAAATGGTATGGCTGTTTATCTTCGTTATCCTCTATTGGGCCTACTGTATTTTCTGGGGCATCAAAGGGGCAATGTCGGCGAAGACCGCTAGTGACTACTTCATTGCAGGCCGCCGCCTGTCATTATGGGTATTCGTACTAGCAGCGACAGCTACATCCTTCTCTGGCTGGACATTCATGGGCCACCCGGGTCTGTTGTATCGTGACGGATTCCAGTATGCCTATGCGTCGTTCTACGCCATCACAATTCCATTCACCGGCGTGATGTTTCTGAAACGTCAGTGGATGTTGGGTAAGCGCTTCGGCTTCGTGACCCCAGGCGAAATGATGTCGCACTATTTGAAGTCAGACATCATTCGTTTGCTGATCATCGTCGTCGCACTTTGTTTCTCAGTTCCGTACCTTGGGTTGCAGCTTCGTGCCTCGGGCTTTTTGTTCAATGTTTTGACCGATGGCGCCTTGGGTGTCGACGTGGGTATGTGGCTATTGTCCGCGGTCGTGTTCATCTATGTGGCCTCAGGTGGTCTGCGAGCTGTGGCTTATGTGGATACACTGCAGTGTATCTTGCTGGCCATGGGCATTATCATCATCGGAATCATCGCTTTCACCTATGTCGGTGGCTACGAAAAACTGAATCAGGCCATCGCGGCTCTGGCGCAGTTTGATGAAAAGCGTACGCCAGATGGCTACAGCCACTACATTGCGATTCCTGGGGTAATCCAGTTCGTATCGTCCGGTCCGAAGGCCGTGGGCGGTGCCTGGACTGGTGTGATGGTGCTGACCTACATGTTCGCGCTGATGGGTATCCATTCCTCGCCGGCGTTCTCGATGTGGGCTTTTTCCAACACAGATCCACGCCCGTTCGCACCGCAACAAGTGTGGGCCTCATCCTTTGGTATCGGTTTCATCTTGTTTTTCTTTACTGCCTTTCAAGGTATGGGCGGACACTTCCTTGGTGCCGACCAGGCCTTCATGGCTGCCCATCCGGAGCACGTCAATGATGTGCTGAGTGGATCGCTTGGTGGTAAGGACCTGATGGAATCGGCCGGTAAGCAGGGCATGTTGGTACCGCAGCTGATCGGACTCATGGGCGATGCTGCGCCCTGGTTGGTCGGTTTGCTGTCGGTTTGTGCTCTGGCCGCGATGCAGTCGACCGGTGCGGCGTATATGTCCACCGCCGGGGCCATGTTGACCCGCGATTTGCTCAAGCATTTCATCATGCCGCAAGCCAGTCACGCGCAACAAAAGTTCTTTGGCCGTCTTGGCGTGTTGATCATCGTGTTAGCTGCTTTGGTGGTGGCCACGACGTCGTCGGATGCCCTAGTGCTGCTGGGTGGTCTTGCGGTGGCGTTTGGCTTCCAGATGTGGCCCTCGCTGATGGCCGTGTGTTACTTCCCGTGGTTTACCCGCGCTGGTATCAACCTTGGTCTAACGGCGGGAATCATCGCGGTGGTCTGTACTGAAACCATAGGTCAGAGTCTGGGGATAACCGCTTGGGGTCGTTGGCCGTGGACCATGCACTCTGCAGGTTGGGGTATCTTCTTCAACCTGGGAATCTGCATCCTGGTCTCGGCGGCTACCCAAAACCAGGCTGACACCGAGCACAAGATGAAGTTCCACTCCTTCTTGCGTGAACACGCTAGCTTGTCGGAGGCGAAGAAAGGTCTCGTTCCGGTGGCGTGGATCATCACGTTGGTATGGTTCTTCTTCGGTATTGGTCCTGGTGCGGTCATTGGCAACACCATTTTTGGTGATCCCAATGACTATGCGACCTGGATCTTCGGTATGCCGTCCATCTGGGCTTGGCAGATCCTGTGGTGGGCACTGGGCGTGTTCATGATGTGGTTCCTGGCCTACAAGATGGAAATGTCTACAGTACCAGAGAAAGAAGTTCAGTCTCTGTACGAAGACATTGGAGACGTTCGAGAAGCGTCTAGCGAGGTCTAATCGCTATACACTTTGATTTAAAGGGGAGGGGAAACCCTCCCCTTTTTTATTACTTCATTGTGTTGATCGAACTTAAGTGGTGTACGGTTCACAGCATCCCGTACAATTAAGGCATGCTGGTTTTCTGGTTTTGGGTACTGTTGTTGGCGGCGCTGTTGTTCTGGCCGGTAAGTAACTTGATTTGGACACTTAGCGTACGACGCAAACAGCGCAAACTGAAAAAGGAACTCGATGAGCAGGAAATCCTGGCACAGAAAAAACGTGCCCGTTTTATCGCAGTTCTTATATGTTTAATCTTTTCTCTAATGTTCAACTTGTCCCAGCTGGGTATGCCCACTAATGGATGAAAAACTTTATAGCTTTCTGAAGTACACGGCGATCGGAATGGTCGTAGCCTGGGTGGGCTGGTCGTTTTATGACAGCTTTTTTGCGTCCCAATCACCGGGGCAGAACGCTTATATAACGGGAGATAAATTTTTCGAAGATGGAGACTACCTCCGTGCCTTGGAGGAGTATGAGGTTGCATTGACACAGGAACCGGACGCACCCTATTTGGCCCGTGCTAAGGCCAGAGCGCTGATGCAACTGGGGCGTAATGAGGAAGCGCTAGCTTGGTTTGATCGAGCAGTAATTCTGCAACCGTTCTTTGGCGGTACCTACGCGAATCGGGGCATACTCTATGATCGCTTGGGTCAGTATGAGCTGGCCATCGCAGACTACGAAAAAGCGTTGCAGCTCGATGAAGAAATCGGCGAAGGGCCGAACTGGTTGACTCGTTTTCTACGGAAACAACCGGAAAAGCCACCGACGGTGAAAGAGCGGCTTGAGTATTTAAAGGTCGAATTGGCAAAGCCCGAAGAAGAGCGTTTGTTACGCGTGCCGGAGATCGATGAGCAACAACGAACGTATAAACAATAAAATCAGTTGAAAGAATAAAGTTTAAAGGAAATACTCTGACAACTTTAAACTTTAAACTTTAAACTTTAATTCTAATTTTGGACGAAACATTTAAAAACGTTGTGTTTCTAGCGATTACCGGCTTCGTCGCCTATCACGGGTTGACCTACCGTGACGAGGAGGGCAATACCGATACGGTACGTTTGCTGTTCGGTTGTATTGCGTTGCTGTTCTTCTTCCGCGTGTTTTTAGTCGACGTTTTAGGGGTGGACATATTCTAGAGTGAAAGTAAAAAGTAAAAAGGCTTTTTCTTTAAACTTTATACTTTTAATCCTTTTCGCTACTAGTTCAGTAACACGGCGGGAAATAGCACTGCTCAAACACAGCCAGGAGTTTTTGCGGCAGCGAATAAATCAACACTAGAGAAATGAGGAAAAGAATCAGAAGGCTGGCAGTATAGATTTTAGCGATTAACATCATGCGCGCACTGGGTAATCGATACCAAACACCGAAAGCCTTTGGGTCGAGCTCACCCTGGGTCTGCAGTTTGAGAATTTTACGGGAAAAGTGCCGAACCCATCCGGGTACCCGGTTGGCGAACATGTACGCCGCAAAGTACTTTTCCATTATGGTTTGGTCCGCTTTTCTTCCATACCAATCCTGGAAGGCAAGTTCAAACAACCGAAATTCGGTGACTTCCAGTGCGGAAGATGCATCCAAAACAGCAATCAGGTCTTGCTCAAGATGGCGGTTAAAGTACTCCTTAGGATTTAGCATTGAATCTCTAAAGGCCTGTTTTACCGGTAGTATAGTGTGACTGTGATACAGGCGGTAGGTTCAAACTAAGCGAAATACCTATCATTGGCTCGGGCAGTGCTTTGCCTTAAGCGCCACTGCATTTACAATTACGATGAAGAACGCAGATACCGTGTAAACGGCGATTAATAATACGCGCAAAACTCCGGAGAACTTTCTGTAGTGGGGAGTTTTGTAGCAAATCAAAGGAGCTAACGATGTCCGATGTTAAAACATATCCAGTACCGGCTGATGTGGCACAGCATGCTTGGATCGACGCTGATAAGTATAACCAGATGTATCAACGTTCTATTGATGATCCCGAGGGATTTTGGGCCGAACAAGCGGAAGAATTCCTGCACTGGTTCAAAAAGTGGGACGCCGTCATGGACAATGACTACCACAAAGCACAGATAAAGTGGTTTGAGGGGGGCAAGCTGAATGTTGCCTACAACTGCTTGGATCGACACCTGGACACACGCGCAGATCAAGTTGCCATCATCTGGGAGGGTGATGACCCTAACGTAGATAAAAAGATTACCTATCGACAGTTACACGAAGAAGTTTGCAGGTTTGGCAATGGACTCAAAGGATTGGGTGTTAAAAAGGGTGATCGTGTGTGCATATATATGCCCATGATTCCGGAAGCAGCCGTGGCTATGCTGGCCTGTGCCAGAATCGGCGCTATTCATTCGGTAGTCTTTGGCGGTTTCTCCCCCGAAGCCCTGAAGGACCGAATTAACGATTCGGAATGTAAGGTTTTAATCACGTCCGACGAAGGCGTACGCGGCGGCAAGAAAATACCGCTCAAGGCTAATTCCGATAAGGCTTGTGCAGGTGCACCCAGCATAGAGCATATTGTGGTGGTCAAGCTGACTGGTGGTGATACGGGTTGGCAAGACGGAAGGGACGTTTGGTATCACGATGTTGTAGATGGTATGTCAACGGATTGTGTCGCAGAAGAGATGGACGCAGAAGATCCATTGTTCATTCTCTATACTTCAGGATCAACGGGTAAACCGAAAGGTGTATGCCATACCACGGGTGGTTACAACCTTTACACCGCCATCACCCACAAATATGTGTTTGATTACCATGATGGTGACGTCTACTGGTGTACGGCTGACGTCGGATGGGTGACTGGGCACTCTTACATCGTATACGGTCCACTTACTAATGGTGCCACGACCCTCATGTTTGAGGGAGTACCCAACTACCCCGACGCCAGCCGTTTCTGGCAGGTCGTGGACAAGCACCAGATCAATATTTTTTACACAGCGCCTACCGCGTTACGGGCTTTGATGGGGGCAGGTGACGAGTACGTTACAAAAACCAGTCGTAAGAGTTTGCGTCTGTTGGGTACAGTTGGTGAACCGATCAATCCTGAGGCTTGGGAGTGGTACTACCATGTCGTAGGAGAAGAGCGCTGCCCCATTGTTGATACGTGGTGGCAAACAGAAACCGGCGGTATTCTAATTACACCTTTGCCGGGCGCGATCGCGTTGAAACCGGGTTCTGCAACGAGACCTTTCTTTGGTGTCGATCCAGCTCTATTGGATGATCAAGGGCAAGTATTGGAAGGTGCCGCGTCTGGTAACCTCGTTATCAAAAGTGCATGGCCTGGGCAGATGCGTACCGTGTACGGTGATCATCAGCGTTTTTTCGACACCTATTTTGCCATGTATCCCGGCTACTATTTCACGGGCGATGGCTGTCGTCGTGACGAAGACGGTTATTATTGGATTACCGGTCGGGTGGATGACGTGATTAACGTTTCCGGTCATCGCATGGGCACAGCGGAAGTCGAGAGTGCTTTGGTACTGCACGATGCCGTCGCCGAAGCAGCGGTGGTAGGCTATCCCCATGAAATCAAGGGCCAGGGTATTTACGCTTATGTCACTTTGATGGTGGGAACAGAGCCCAGCGAGGAACTGCGCAAGGAGTTGGTACAACACGTCCGCTCTGAGATAGGCCCCATAGCCACCCCCGACTTGATCCAGTGGGCGCCGGGTTTACCCAAGACGCGTTCGGGCAAGATTATGCGACGGATACTGCGAAAGATTGCTGAGAATGACTTCAGTAACCTCGGCGATACCAGTACCTTGGCTGATCCTTCCGTAGTCGATGATCTGGTTGATAATAGAGCCAATAAATAAGACGGGCGGGGGGGTAACACTGCGGCTACAACCGCCAATGTGTGGACCCAGACGATTCGTTGCCGTCGAAATAACCCAAGTCTCGGTTGAGTCCGAATTCCCGGTTCACACGTACCTCGAACCACTCAAAGGGCCGGCCGGCTAATATCAGATTTGTGGCCTCGACAATGTGATCCACAGATTGAGACCGTAGCCATAGCAGCTGACCCGGTTTGTATAGTCCGTTGTGAATAATGAGGGTCTGTGCTCGTTTGATGGTTGCATCTGCGGGAACAAAGAGCGCCGCATAATCTTCATAAGGTGTTTCTGGCTGTTTCTCGGAAACTCGTCTGGCCGTGAGGGATCGCACGTCTTCCCCAATTTTATATATGCCCAGGTCAACGGTATTGCTATGCCCTTCTTTGGCCCATCGAACGATACCAACGCACCAGTTACCCTCTTCGTCAACAGGACGCACTGCCACCAGCTCACCCACGCTGACTGGAGTACCGTGCGAACTATTCACATTAAAGCGAAGGCCGCTAAGGCTTTCATCCACGGCTTCCCAAGGCACGGGTAATATTCTCGACTTCGCCCGCAAGTGCTGTTGATGTCCAAAAGTTCCTCTGACCACATCGCTTGAGTCATCATCATTTTCTTCGCTGCGTGTCACTAAGTTTTTATCTTTCGTGAGCTCGCGTGCGATGTTGGTAAGCCCGACGATGACCGCATAATTCGCTCGAGAAGCCGTTCTTCGATGGCGTCGCATGGGATGTGCTCGCCAATAAGTAATAAGCACTTTTAATGTTTCAATCTCCTCGTAATTGCGAACTTCACCCTTGGTCGTGAGTGTATCGAGTATGCTTGATCCCATTTTACTATTGAGCTTTGTGATTAGCTCACTTGTATCCAATACCAAATCTCGTTCCGTGCTATCGACCTTGGTTGGGGATAACAAAGGTATGGCGGGGTGGTCCGAGTCTGTGTCAACAATGAACAAACACTCAGGTCCCTTGTCTTTGTCTATCGCGTAGAGCAATCGCGCGTGCGCCACCCACTGGTTTAGACAATGAAAAACAGTGTTGACTCTACGAAAAGGAAGTTGATAAGGCTCACTCAGACCTAACAGCAACGCACGTTTGTATTCGTGGACGATCGATACAGTTCTACCGTCGACGCCGACGAATTCCTCGTTGTCGATACCGCAAGTTCGTGCCAACTGAAACACTTTATGTAGTTGTTTCCAAGTGCCCAACGGTACCAGGCGGTAGGATTCGTAGGCGCAGCGTAAAACTTGATTAAGACAAAAGGTCACGCCATATATTGCCTTTGTTAAAGTCATTATCGCGGGATCATCCAATATCAAGCCCTTTTTGGAGGTAATTTCGTTGACTACAATCTGGTAGCCTAGAGCGAATTCTTGATAAAGCTCACGTAAGGCATTGGTGATCCTTAGAGCTGCTTGTGGTAGAGGTAGTGAAAGCCCCATGCGGTGCTTGAGTAGATCATGATTAAGGGATGCGACGGGCCCTAGATAACAACCTAACAAACTGATGCGTAGATCCGGCCCGAAATCCGCGGTGTTATGTCCATGTAATGAAACTTGAATCCGTTTAACGTTCTGTTCCGGATCAAGTGTGGGGAGCTCGGATAACCACCGCTTAAGCTCGGTCACATCTTTGATTGGCACGGCGTTATTTTTATGTGGTGTTTCCATCGATCGGCTTCATGTCCCGCTTGTGAATAGAATCTGCAGCGGCATATTCAACGTGCTGGTGTGTTTCGAGATTGCGCTGCCCTTTTTATTCAAGCGTAGTCTGATTCTAGACCATAGAGTTGATAAAAGGTATATTTTGACAGATGAATAGTTATTTTTCCTCGAAAACAATATCTTATGAATTACTATTCACATCGCGTATGAAGTATAGAAAGGATTTGGTGAACGGACTAATTCGCAGTTTGTTTATCTAGTCGAGTAAGCCATACGATTATTCCATCTGCGTTTAATTTCGCATCCATGCGTAGTCCGGACCGGATCTCGCGCTCTGTCAAAGGCACGCCATGCTGTTTGGCTTCGTCCACCAAGTAGTCCGAAATTGATCGCTCCAGGTGTCGTTCTATTTGCCCCTTTCTGAACATCGCCTGTGCAATCGATACAAAAGAATCGATCCGACGGTGTAAGGACGTAACCATATTATGGTTGGGTTCGATCTTTCCAAAGTGGGTAAGAAACACCAACCTGGGATCTGTATCCATTAGTCTATCGATAGACTGATGCAAGGCATCCGGGTCGAATTGAACCGGGCTTGTTGTAGGAAAGACAAAAGGTCCATTGGGTCCGTCAAACATGCGGTACGAGATTCCCATGGTATCGCCAGCAAAGATCATCCGATGCCGAACGACAACAACGCAGAAATGATGTCTGGCGTGACCGGGTGTATCTAAGAATTTGAGCGTTGTGCCGTGGAAATCGAGTTCCATACCATCGTCTGCGATGATAATGCGTTCTTCTTCAACTGGGATCACTTCACCATATAACTTCTTGGCAACTTTTTCTCCGTAGACCGCGACCGTGCTCTGCCATAACTTTGTCGGATCAACCATGTGTGCCGCACCACGTGGGTGAATGATCAATTTCGCTTTGGGAAACGCCCGCATCATGGCACCGGCACCTCCTGCGTGATCGAGGTGAACATGGGTGGGCACGACAAAATCCACATCTGTCTGGTTTAAGCCTTTGAGCTTAAGCACTTCCTGAACATAGGGCAGCGAGCGTGTGGTGCCGGTGTCGAAAAAGACAGCACGATTCTTGTTAATCAAGAGTTGAATGGATGCGATGCCGGGCTTGATGTAGTTGGCATCAATAGTCACGACACCATGGGCTTCGTCAAAGTATCTCGTTTGCATCACACAGGCTAACGACTCTCAAGTGACCATCCTAAACACAGTATTTCTCTCGCAAAGCCGTAAAGCCGAAAAGACGCCAAGGCGGAATAGTAATATGTTTTTCTACCGAAAAATCAAAACTTCGCGATCTTGGCGTCTTGGCAAGAGTTTTTCATTTTCGATTACATTAACCAGGATTCTTTCAATGCTTACGCGGCCATTTATGAGGGAGCTAGGTATACGTACGTTCATCTACTGCTTTCCATCCCAGTTCGGCAACCGGTCGCGCCATGCTTCCGACCTCCCTAGCTAAAGGCGAAGAAGCATTCCCGTCGAGATACCGCTTCAGCACCCCCTGCACGATGGCGGAGAAACGAAAGCAGTGAAAGGCTAACCAAAAAGACCAATCACCTGGTATTTGCTCTCCACTTAGCTTCCGGTACAGGGTCAGTAGTTCCTCCTCGGTAGGGATCCCAAGCAATGTTCTATCCTCTCCAGCCAGTCCCTTGTGATGAGTGGTCCGTGGCAGGCGCAGCATGGTTGACCAATAGGAAAAATCAACGAACGGATGACCGAGGGTGGATAGTTCCCAATCAACGATTCCAATCACCTTGGGCTCTTTGGGATCAATCAGCAAGTTGTCCAATCTGAAATCACCATGGACTAGTGCCACGCGTGCCTCATCCTGAGGCAGATGAGTGGGGAGCCAGTCTATAAGTCTCTCCATCTCTTCGATCACTTCGGTTTCGCTGGCCCTGTATTGTTTAGTCCATCGGCTGACCTGTCGTTCCATATAGTTACCTGGTTTGCCAAAGTCTGCTAAACCGATGGTGTTGGGATCGATTGAAGACAGTGTGGCGATAACATTAACTTGGTCTTCATACAGTGCCCTGCGATGTTGTGGTGACAAATCCGGTAGCACTGGATCGAGAAATGTTTGACTCTCCAGAAATTCCATGACGAAGAAAGTAGTACCAATGATTTCTTGGTTTTCGCACAACGCATACACTTTAGGTACTGGTACTGGCGTTTTGGCGAGAGCCTGCATGACCCGGTATTCACGGTCAACGGCATGGGCAGATTTTAGCAGCACACCGGTCGGCTTGCGTCGAAGTACGTATTTTTTGAATTCTGTTTGCAGTAGATAAGTTGGATTCGATTGTCCAATCGAAAATTTTTCTAAAGTCAATGGGCCGCGAAATCCTTCGATATGAGATTCGCACCAGGTTGTGAGCTTGTTAACATTTTCTACCGTCGGATCCACCGGGGCTACTTCAACGCCCATATTGGCTGATCAGTTGTTTAGCCAAGGCATGCATATGCACTTGGTCGGGCCCATCGGCAATGCGAATCGTTCTGGCATAGCCCCAAGCCGCGGCGAGAAACGTATCTTGGGAAACACCCATAGCACCGTGAATCTGTATCGCCCTATCGAGCACTCGTTGCGCCATACTGGGGGCGGTGATCTTTGCCATAGCGATCACATCGCGCGCCGCTTTGTTTCCCTCTTTGTCCATTTTCTTAGCCGCAGCCAGAGTCAGCAAACGGCTTTGTTCGATTTCGGCGGCTGAGGTTGCGATGTCCTCACGTATGGAGCCCTGATGAGAAAGGGGCCTGCCGAAGGCAATTCGGCTGTTTGATCGTTGACACATCATTTCCAGGCCGCGCTGTGCACAACCAATAAGGCGCATGCAGTGATGTATGCGGCCAGGGCCGAGGCGTGCCTGTGCGATTTCGAATCCCCTTCCTTCCCCGGCTAGAATATTGGCGGTGGAAACACGCACGTTGTTAAATTCGATTTCCGCGTGACCGTGCGGGGCATCATCCGAACCAAACACATGCATGGGTCGGACAACGTGAACTCCCGGTGTATCCATCGCAACTAACACCATGGATTGTTGTTTATGACGTTCTGCGTTCGTATCGGTTTTACCCATAACAATGAGTATTTGACAACGTGGGTCCATAGCACCGGTCGACCACCATTTGAGTCCATCGATAACATACTCGTTTCCCTCTTTCTTGATGGAGCACTGAATATTGGTGGCATCGGAAGAGGCGACATCAGGTTCTGTCATACAGAATGCGGAACGGATTTCTCCTGCAAGCAACGGTTTCAACCACATTTCTTTTTGTGCGTCAGTTCCAAAACGCAGCAACGTTTCCATGTTGCCTGTATCCGGGGCGCTGCAATTAAACGCCTCTGGACCGATCAGCGATCGCCCCATAATTTCGGCTAGAGGAGCGTAGCCCGCGTTGTCCAGCCCAGCGCCATGTTCGGGATAGGGGCACCACAGATTCCATAAGCCCGCCGTCTTGGCGTTGTTTTTGAGTTCTTCCATGACGGGTGGGATCGTCCATGGATTATCGGCCTCGCTGACGTAATCAGCATAGACCTGCTCTGCCGGGTAGACATATCGTTCCATGAATTCAGTCAGTCTCACCCGGAGCGAATCTGAGTTCGAGTGATTGGTCATAGACTTAATAGAGATGCTATTTAACGACTTTTAAACTTGGCTACTAACCATTGAAACACTTTTGTTAGAAGCCAGCATGCAAAGAAAACCGTGACTAAGGCCACGACTGCGCTGGAAAACCATGATAATGGATTGCCCCAGCCTTGTCCTGCTCCAAACATCTCACCGAAATAATTTAGAAGATAAATGTAGGATAGGATAATCACCGTGGCGGCGATGACTACAGTCAGGCGTCGAATTGTCCGTATAATATATATTTTTGATTTTCCTTCTGCCATAGGCCCTATCACTATACATTCGTAATGCTTAAAAGTTTATAAGATCATGACTACAACCGTTGTTACCGGAAGCAATAGAGGAATTGGATTAGAACTCTGTCGTCAAGCATCTGCCCGAGGTGATAATGTTTACGCATTGTGCCGAGCAGCATCTAAAGAATTGGAGGCTTTGTCTGTTCATATCATCGATGGTGTCGATGTAGGTGCGGATCAGAGTATTCAGCAGCTTTCGTCCAGGCTTAAAGGTGTAGAGATCGACATTCTCATCAACAACGCCGGGATATTATCGAGACAGTCCCTGGATAATCTCGACTTCGATGCTATCAGACACCAGTTCGAAGTGAATAGCTTGGGACCACTTAAGGTCACGCGATCCTTGCTTAGTAATCTAAAGCCGGGTGCTAAAGTGGCCATTGTGACAAGCAGAATGGGCTCTATAGCCGACAATACTTCTGGCGGTCACTATGGTTACCGGATGTCCAAAGCAGCATTGAACATAGCCGGTGTATCGCTAGCGCATGACCTCGGGTCACGAAATATTGCAGTGGTACTTTTACATCCAGGTTACGTCAGTACCGATATGACTGGACACTCAGGTTCGGTACAACCCGACCAATCTGTTCGCGGACTGTTGGCGAGAATCGATGAGCTCACGATGGCAACCTCCGGCAGTTTCAAGCATATGAATGGGGAGACTTTGCCCTGGTAAGTGAGATTTGACCTAACACGAGCCATTCCACCTCCTAATTGCAGATGCTGCTTGTGCGTGGGGTATACTTGGTATAATGTATACCAGATTGCGGATCTTCTGAGGCCGGACCATATCTCACCAGGTTAAGGTTAAACGTCGATGAAAGCGGTGCTTCTTCAGGAATTCGGTGGACCAGAAGTTCTCCTCCTTGGTGACGTGGAGCGGCCATCGCCCGGGCCGGACCAAGTGCTGATCCGGGTGATGGCCACATCGGTTAATCGGCCGGACATCATCCAACGGCTCGGCAATTATTCACCACCTCCAGGCGAGTCAGAAATTCTAGGTTTGGAGGTTGCAGGAACCATTGAACAGCTGGGGTCGGAAGTCACCGGTTGGCAGGTCGGCGACCGGGTGATGACCTTGGTCGGAGGAGGAGCGTATGCGCAATTCACTAACGCTTATGCTGCTCATCTGCTGCCCATACCGGAATCTATGAGTTACCAAGAAGCAGCGTGTGTTTGTGAAACCTACATAACCGCCTATTTAAATTTATTCATGCTCGGCGGTTTACAAGACGGTAACACAGTGTTACTACATGGTGGGGGAGGAGGGGTGAATACAGCGGCCGTTCAGCTGTGTAAAGCACTAGTACCAGGAGCCAAGACGATTGTCACCGCTTCACCCGGCAAACTGGATCGAGTGAAAGCATTGGGTGTGGATCTGGTCATCGATTACAAGAACGAGGATTTCACTGACAGGATTCATGCATTTACGGGCAAGAAAGGTGTCGACGTCATTCTCGACCACATAGGGGCTGCTTATCTGTCCGCTAATATGAAAACTTTGGCAATTGGCGGGCGACTGGTTGAGATTGGTGTTATGGGTGGACCGAAGGCGGAATTGAACATCGCTTTAATGATGGTTAAGCGGCAACAAATAATCGGCTCCGTGTTAAGGCCCCGCCCAGTGCAGGAAAAAGGGGAGATTACCCGCCGGTTCCATGAAAAGGTGTTACCTTTGTTCTCGAATCGAACCATCGTGCCGTTGGTGTATGCAGTTTATAACCTTGATCAGGTTAGACAGGCACATCAGGCCATGGAAGACAGTACCCATTTTGGGAAGATCGTATTGGAAGTTGACTCGGCATGAACCTACACGAATATCAAGCTAAACAGTTGTTTAGTGAGTGTGGTATTCCTGTATTAGCGGGTGGAATGGCCACGTCAGCTACTGACGCAGTACGCGTTGCACAGCAGATGGACACAACTGGGTGGATTGTGAAAGCGCAGATTCATGCAGGTGGACGCGGTGTTGGCTATTTTGAGGGCACCCAAACCGAACAAGGCGGTATACGCATTGCCGACTCAACCGATGCGGTTAGACAGGCCGCGGTCGACATGCTCGGACACGTATTGGTAACACCCCAGACGGGACCGTCCGGTAGGGAAGTAAAGTATGTCTATGTTGAACAGTATGACGATGACGTTCAACGCGAACTGTATCTGGCCATGTTGGTTGAGCACAGAACCAGTCAAGTGACTTTGCTCGCCTCAGCCACCGGTGGAGAAGATATCGAATCGGTGAGCTTGGAATCCATTTTGGATCAGCCTATCGACATTAATGCAGGTGTAACAATCCAGGAAGTCAGCGAGATGGCAACGAAACTCGGGCTAGATGACAGTCAAACCGAGCAGCTGCACAGTATCGCCCGGGCCATGTTCGAGTTGTTCACACAGCGCGATGCTACGCTTATCGAGATTAATCCGCTCGCGGTAAACACAGAGGGAAGACTTATAGCGCTCGATGCAACGGTAACTTTGGATGACAACGCACTTTTCCGGCACCCGGAGATGGAACAGCTGCGTGACCGGAATGAATTTCTCGTCGGAGAACTGGAAGCAGTCGAGCATGGGTTGAACTACGTCAAGTTGAATGGCAATGTCGGTTGCCTGGCCAGTGGCGCCGGGCTCAGTCTAGCTACCCTGGATGCGATCAAACTCATCGGAGGGGAGCCGGCGAATTTCCTTGATGTACCGCCTGTGGCAGAGGTAGGTCGGGTTAAACAAGCATTACGACTGGTCACCTCTGATCCAGGGGTGGAGAGTATCCTGGTCAATGTGTTCGGCGGTGGCATCATGCGTTGTGACACCATTGCGGACGCGTTAATCATGGTCAACCGCGAGACACCCATGCGGGTACCGCTAGTTGTCCGGTTGGCGGGTACCAATGCCGACTTCGCCCTTCGCAGGCTACGAGACACCGGGCTTTCCATTATCTATGCACAGAATCTGGCAGACGCCGCGGAAAGAGCTGTCTCAGCGGCGAAGCACAAGGAGCAAGCCGTCCGACGCAGTTGGTGGGAACGGGTAATGGGTTCTCAAAAAAGTTGAACTCAGTCACCATAAAGATAAGGTCAGGCGCGGAGTGAATCAGTGTCAGTTTTAGTGGACAAGAATACTAAAGTGATCTGCCAGGGCATTACCGGACAGCAGGGCACTTTTTATACGGAACAGGTGTTGTCCAGTGGGACTCAGATGGTTGGTGGCGTAAGGCCGGGTAAAGGTGGAAGCAGACACCTGGGGCTGCCCGTTTTCGACACGGTGCAAGAGGCTGTTGCAGCCACTGAAGCCGAAGCCAGCGTGATATTCGTCCCACGGGCACAGGCCGCAGGTGCGATCATGGAAGCGATTGATGCCGGTATCGGCTTGGTAGTGTGTGTTACCGAGCGTATACCGGTACTGGATATGGTAAAGGTCAAGCAAGCCCTAGGCAGTTCCAACACACGCCTCATCGGTCCGAATTGTCCCGGTATCATCACCCCCGCAGAATGTTGTATCGGCATCATGCCGCAGGAAATATTTCAGCGCGGCAGGATTGGAATAATATCCCGTACCGGCACCTTAACCTACGAGGCCGTATGGCAAACCACCACCCATAACTTGGGTCAGTCCACATGCATAGGGATTGGTGCCGATCCCGTTCACGGCCTGAGTTTCAGTGACTGCTTGGAAATGTTTATGCGAGACAATGAAACGGAGGGCATTGTACTAATCGGTGAAATAGGTGGGATCGAGGAAGAAGACGCAGCTGAGTATGTGCGAGCAAATAAAACCAGTAAGCCCATAGTAGGCTATGTTGCCGGTCGCTTTGCACCTACCGGTAGGCGCATGGGCCATGCGGGTGCCATTATTCAGCGCGGTGCCGGAGGCGCGGAAGAAAAGCTCGAGGCGATGGCAAGCGCGGGAATCCATATTGCGAACTCACCGGTAACCATCGGTGCTACCATGGCCAAGGTCTTGGCTTCAGCGTAGCGTTGGTCGCAAAAACGAATTATTTTAGGATTTTGTCAGCGCAGAAAGTGCGCCCCGCGATCGTCGCTTAGTTGATAGTGCAAAGTTGAAAGTAAAAAGGAAATATCAAAACCTAAAACAGTCTATTGGAATAGTTCTTTAAACTTTTAACTTAAATCTTGTAACTAACTAAATCAGCGGTTTGATGCCGTAGCTGGCAAAGTCATTCTTTTCGAAATTGGCTCGGAACATGTCGCGTAAACTAGTCGCGGCGTGGTCGTACTCATCTGCGCTCTTCCAAACATTACGTGGGTTCAACAAAGCGGCGTTGACGCCTGGGCAAGATTTGGGCATGCGTAATCCAAATATAGGATGGATATCATAATCAACGGCTTTGCCATTGGGATGTAAATCACCACATAAAGCCGCGTTCAAGATCGCACGGGTGTCACGGATGGATATTCGTTCCGCTTTTCCCGCCGGTCCTCCACACCAACCCGTATTCAATAAAATACAATTGGCTTGATGATCTTCCATTTTCTCACGCAATAACTTGGCATAGACCGAAGGAGGGTGGGACATAAAGGGTGCACCAAAACACGCACTGAATGCAGCCTCGGGCTGGGTAAGGCCAACTTCCGTTCCAGCCAGCTTGGCGGTAAAGCCCTGTACGAACTGATACATTACGTCTTCGCCGTGCAGGATAGAGACAGGTGGCAATACCCCAAAAGCGTCGGCGGTCAGCAACACAATAGTACGAGGGTGTCCGCCGCGCGCACCAGCAGCGACGTTGGGGTTACAGCTTAGCGGGTAGGAGAATCTCGTGTTCTCAGTTATCGACGAGTCGGTTAGATCAAGTTCCTGTGGGTCAGTCTCTTCGTAGGGTTTATCCGGTAACGGCGGCACGTTCTCGATGATAGTGCCTTCCATCGACAACGCTGCCGCTATAATCGGCTCGGCTTGTTTGTCGAGATCAATCAGCTTGGCGTAACAACCGTCTTCCAAATTGGATACACCTTGCTCGGTCCAACCTGTTTCGTCGTCACCAATAAGCTCTCGATCCGGATCCGCGGACAGGGTTGTTTTACCGGTGCCGGAAAGTCCGAACAAAATCGCCGCATCCCCAGCAGCCCCGATGTTAGCGGAGCAATGCATGGAAAGATAACCCTGGTTGGGAAGGAGAAAATTCATCACGGTGAAAATCGTCTTTTTCACTAAGCCGCAGTAGTCGGCTCTGCCCACGACAAGACAAATTTTGTTGTGAAAATCGATAATCGCCGCCCGATCGCTACGACTGCCATCGCGCTCGGGTTCGCAGCGAAACGATTGCACGTTAAGCATCGTCCATCGCTTCTCTTCCGTGTTTTCCATACCGGGTACCGACTTGGGAAACATATTGTGAGCAAACATGGCGTGAGTTGCGTACTGCCCCACAAACCGATAGGGCACCGCATAGTTGGGATCCGAGCCAGCATAGACATCTTGCACGTATAGCGTGTCTTGACGTTCGTTAACATGTTGGACTACGCGTTTGAGCAAACCCTGATAGTGGTCGGGATCATATTTTTGTAGGTTGTCCTTCCACCAGATCTGGTGTTCAACTTCGGGCCATGCTACCGCGAAAGTATCCTGCACTGGACGACCGGTACAGGTCGGGTCGGTTATGAACATCAATGGCCCTTTGTCACCGAGTTTGGTCGCATAGGCCTTTCTGTCCGTGTCGGGACCATCAATTCTTATGCGTCCCCGATCGTTGCTAATAGCTTCGTGGAACAGCTGCTGCTTAGAGAGGTTATGTTTATAGGTAACGTTTTTGAGTCCGAGCTTATGCTCGAGTGCCAGTTCGAGTCGCATCAGTTCCCCTGCAATTTGCGCGATGTCAAAACTATCAGACTACTGCTAATAAATCTAATTTGTTGCAGTAGAGTTGTTGGCCGAAGTTGAGTGTACCTTGGGTCTATCACCAGCAACGGGAAGGGGTGTGGTCAACCGCTTGCCTTTGATGTAAAGGCCTTCCTCCTGCACAGTCTTGTCAAGCAGTTTTATCAAAGCGTACACAGTGTCGATGTGTGGAGTAGGTGTGTCGGTAACCTGGCCTAGTTCGGCAACGGCGCCGATTAAAGATTCGATTTCCATGCCCTTGCCTGCTTCTAAATCTTGCAGCATTGAAGTTTTGTGTTTGCCGACCTTTTCTGCGCCCTCAATGCGCTTGTCCAGGGATACACGAAAATCCACCCCCAGCTTATGCGCCACCCGCTGCGCCTCCGTCATCATCTCCGCCGCAAGTTGACGCGATGGCGGAAATTGACAGATGTCGACGAGAGTGGAATGGGTCAGTGCACTGATCGGATTAAACGTCAAATTACCCCAGAGCTTCAACCACAGTTCCGATCGAAGGTCTGACAATATCGGAGACTTGAATCCAGCCTGGGAGAGTAACGTCGAGATAGTTTGAACCCGCTCCGATTCGGTGCCGTCCAGCTCACCCACGGGAAATCGATAACCTTCGACGTGTCTGATGGTTCCGGGCTGGGCGATCTCAGCGGCGGGATAGGCGATACAACCGACGATGTGATTAGAGTCAATCGTGTTCGCGATGCGACCGTTGGGGTCAACGGCTTCGATAGGTCGACCCTCGTGTTTACCACCGTGCTTCTGGAAATACCACCATGGGATGCCGTTTTGGGTCGTCAGCAAAACGCTTTCTGGCCCAAGCAGGCCAACGACATCGTCTACAACCGATTCGATTTGATGAGCCTTGACGCCCAAAATGACCAGATCTTGTGCTTCCAGCTCACGCATGTTGTCGGTGGCCTTAACCCCGATGGCGACCTCAACCTCGCCGTCGTTCATTAATAGCTTGAGCCCGTCGTTACGAATAGCAGTGAGGTGGGCGCCACGCGCGATTAAGGTCACGTCTTCCCCCAGA
>JASJAT010000095.1 GCA_030066885.1 Arenicellales bacterium
CATATCGATATCGAGACCGATAACATTGGAGCTGAAGTGAGCCGACTGCAAAATCTGGGCGCAGTCGTAGTCGACGCACTCGAAAAATGGGTGGTTATGGAGGCACCAAGTGGACACCGATTTTGTGTTATCGGCCCCGTAAGGGAAGGATTTGAAAACAGCGCCAATGTATGGAGGTAACATTGGAATCTTCAGATCGGGTCGCTAGCGCATGAAGCTGCGTACCGGCGATGCTTGGATGCCAGCGGACGAGTACGGCAAGTCGCTCAAAGGGCTCACACTTAACCTTCTGGTAGAAGATATTGACAAAGCGCTGCTGTTCCAGCGCACCGTGCTTGGGGCAGATGTTGTCTACAGTGATCCAGACTTCGCTGTCCTGCGTGGATATGGTGCCGAGTGGATGCTTCATGCGGACCATACCTATGACCGGCACCCTTTTCGGATAGCCGCATACGCCGCGGGTCAACGCGGCGCCGGAGTCGAATTACGCCTGCACGGATGTGATCCGGACAAAGCGGAAGCCGCTGCAGTGGAACATGGTTTTGAGGTCATGGCCAGCGCCGCCAACAAGCCGCATGGCCTTAGGGAAGCCTTCATAGTCGATGCCGATGGCTATGTGTGGGTTCCGGATCGCCCCCTTTAAACCGGGGACAGTATACTTTTTAACATTACTGTAGGAGCGGCGCCTTCGCCGCGATTCAGTCGGCGCGAGGGCGCGCCTCCTACACCCAGTTTAATTCTCCGGTAATAAATCAGGCAAGAAAGTGGTGATGGCCGGGAAGAACCAGAGAATGACCAGTCCGATCACTTGAATGATCACGAAAGGGATAACCCCCTTGTAAATGTCGCCGGTAGTGACCGTAGGCGGGGCGACACCCCGCAAATAGAACAAGGCAAAACCAAAAGGTGGGGTAATGAACGATGTTTGCAGGTTGATGGCGATCAAAATGGTGATCCATTCCGGTGGCATCAGAACGGGATCTGCGGCGTAGATCACCGGTCCTACAATGGGGATCACGATAAAGATGATTTCGATGAAGTCCAGTACGAACCCAAGCAGGAACAACACACCCATGACGACCAGTAAAAGAACCCTGGGATCTTCAAAGGAGCGCAAGACTTCCTGGATATAATGCTCACCGCCGAAGGTACGGATACTCAGACTCAGGAACAAAGACGCAATCAGGATAACGAATACCATGCAGGTCACCTTGGTCGTTTCCTGCACTACGGGTTTCATGATGCCTTCCTTGATCAAGATCCAGCAGGAGAACAGCAATCCGAACAGGGCGATATGATAGGCGACGATGGCAATCCAGATGGCGATCTGGTTTTCAAACGAAATCACCTCCATGGTCATTCGCAGATCGAAGTTACCGCGCATAAGCAGCATGATTACGATTGCCACTGCAGACCAAATTATGATTCGCCCAGGCTGATCTTTCTCCCGCAAGCGCCGGGTAGCTGCAAGCATTATCGCACCTGCGGCACCAAGCGCGGCGGCGGGCGTCGGATTCGTTATACCACCCAATATGGAACCTAGCACGGCAACAATAAGGATAACCGGTGGTGACACGACGCGCAGTGCTTCGACCTCCAACAATCGCGGTAGAGCCGAACGCAGTCCATAGATCACAGCAACGATCGGTATCCCAAAGTAGAGAAACCGGGTACCGCTGGAATGTTCCGCCTTAATTAAAAACGCATCGATCAGCACCATGGCCACGAGTCCTAGTAGGCCGATCAGGACTGGTCGAGGTGGGTAGTGGGGACGTACCGTCAGTGGCAGGCAGAGAATAAATCCGACCAGTGTCAGGGTTGCCATAATGCCGTGTGAAATCAGTGCATTCGGCTGCGAGCCAACAATGCCAAAACTGGTCAGGGTGATCCATAACAGAACTGTTACCAACAGCGGCCCAAGAACGGCACCCACCATAAGGTAGGGATTGTTCTTGTAGTAACGGCGTAGGTCATACTTCTCTTCGCCCAGGGTTTCCACCGGTGGTGCTTTGTCCGGCCGAAACAACGCGAAGCCAAAGGAATAACCCGCGTAAAGCAACGCGAGGAATAAACCGGGTATGAAAGCCGCTTTAAACAGCGTGCCGGTTGAAACCACTGCGGGCTCACCGAGCATCTCCAGTACTGTAACCCCCAATTCCTTTGCCCGGGCCTCCTGGCCGATCGAGTACATGTCGCCAACGATGGATCCCAGTAGCACGATGACGATAGATGGCGGAATAATCTGCCCCAACGTTCCGGAAGTCGCTATAACACCGGTCGCCAGCGGTCTTGAATAACCGTAGCGCAACATGGTCGGTAAGGAAATCAAACCCATGGTGACGACGGTCGCGCCGACAACACCGGTTGATGCAGCTAGAAGGGTACCCACCAAGACCACGGAAATAGCAAGACCGCCCGGTAGCGTACCGAAAAGCCGCGCCATCGTTGTGAGCAGATCCTCTGCGATGCGCGAGCGCTCCAGTGCTATTCCCATCAGAACGAATAGCGGTACAGCCAGCAGTGTCTCGACGTTTCCGCCGAATGCACGCGAAAAGACCCCCTGCGACCAAGTTGAAAGGGTGGAAAGGATTGCCTTCTGCCATCCCCCAGCGAGCACCGGGATATGCTCGGCCGTCCCGTTGTGTTCTTCGATGACGTACAGCAGACCGTTTTCGCTGAGTACTGCGATAATGGTAAAGCTGTTGATAGCAGCACCCGATATAGCGAAAGCGACCGGAAAACCCGAAAGAATGCCGGCAAATAGACAGATAAAGACTATGATCAGTGAAAGCTCAACGCCGGTGAGTCCGAACAGCATAATTTTGTCTCAGTCTTTTTGTCTGTATCTTGGGTTACTTAGCTGACTCAACCACTTGGGTGTCCGCATCAGTTTTAACTGGAGGGGCTTTCTCTACGGGGTCGAGTTTCGGATGCGCTTCGATTTCTTCCTTTTCCCGTAGTGCCATGATATTACGCAGTAAAAACGTAAAGGCCTGGATGAATAGCAATCCAGCGAAGAAAACGATGAGCAGCTTGAAGGCCCACACCCAGGTAAACTCCGCCGTACCGGAAGATTCCCACTTGAATCCTCGCCAGCTCGCCTTGGTTGACCACACGTTGAGAGGCCGCTGGGAAAACATCGAGTTCATCGCCAGTGGCCAGGCAAACCACCACAGCAGGATCGTTGAGGGGAAAAACAGCACCAGCGTACCGATCAGATCAAGAACTTTCCGTTTGCGGTAGGCCAGGTCGGCATATATGAGGTCAACGCGTACGTGTCCTCCTTCGATAAAGGTATATGCCGAGGCGAGCGCTATGAGTATTGCGTTATACAGTTTTAGTTGTCCGGACAGCCACTGTAATTCACCAAAAGCCAGCGTGAGTCCGAACGGGGACAAAAGCAGCTCGTTACCGCGAAATACCTGTCCCATCACGATAATCAAGACTTGCTGCAACATCATGATTAGGGCGAACCAACAGGCGAATTGTCCGATGCGGCCATTGAACAATTCGAGCCCGTGCACAGTACTGCGAAGGAAAGAGTGCTTAACCAATCCAATGACCAGGATAATCGACATTATGGCCAGCACAACGCACAGAAACTCCGAAGAGTTTCCAGCCAACATGAGGACGTTCATCTTTTCCTTGACCGTCTCTAGCTGCCACCACTGGTATATATGCCAGGGCAACAAAACTAGGTCGAAGAACCCCATTAGAAAGGACTTCAGGACGTCTACTAACATGGACATTGAACTGCCTCTTATCTAGTTCCCGCCTTGGATCCAGCGTGGATCTTCATATGGGCTGAGCTTCCGCGGCCTCCCTGTAACCTAACCTCGGGTCTCGCCATTGTGAGACTTCAAATACTCGAAAGGCCGGACCTGTTGGCCCGACCTTTCGGTTTTCGTCGAATCAACTGCGGATTCGTTTACCCCATGCCTAGGACGCGGTCACGCTGCTTGGTGTAGGTGTTTTCCGCTACTGACAACCAAGCCGAAGACTTCTTCATGGAATCGCGCATAGACTCGTAGACCTTCTTGAATAAGGGATCACCCATATTCTCGTCCATGACCGCCTGTGCGGCTTTACCGAATGCATCCCAAACCGAGTCTGGGAATTCTTTAACCGTGACGCCGCCTGCGACCAGCCTTTCCAATGCGGCACCGTTGTTGGCGAGGTACTGATGATGATTCCAGACGTTGGCATCTCCGGCCGCAACTTCTATCATCTTCTGAAAGCTCGGTTTTAAACCGTCCCAACGATCCTTGTTAACCGCCAGGGCCAGGCCTGAACCCGGCTCATGGAAACCAGCGGAATAGAAAATCTTCGTGATCTCCTGAAAACCGGCCTTTTCATCTGCCCACGGCCCGATCCATTCCGTGCCGTCGATCGCACCCGAAGCAAGCGCCTGGTAGACCTCGGATCCTGGGATAGTCTGCACCGAAGCACCCAACTTACCCAACGCCTTGCCACCCAAGCCGGGCATGCGGAATTTCAAACCGTTGAAATCTTCTGGTCCATTGATTTCTTTACGGAACCAGCCACCGGCTTGAGCTCCGGTATTTCCTGCCAGGAACGACACCAGGCCGAATTCTTCACCCAGCTCGAGATGAAGCTCATGACCGCCCATATGGTAGTACCAATTATTCAGTTCGACAGCAGTCATGCCGAACGGTACAGCGGTAAAGAACCCAAAGGCCGGGTGCTGGCCGACGTAGTAATAATCGGCGGCGTGGTACATGTCGGCCTGGCCCGACGTCACTGCGTCAAATACGGCGGGTAAGCCTGAAACCAGTTCCCCTTGGGCCTTCACATCAATCTCTAGCAAGCCGTCAGACATGGTGTTGATGGATGTGGCCACTCGATCAGCAGCATCAAAAACACCAGCCAGACCCCGACCCCATGTGAGTACCATAGTCAGTTTCTCGCGTCCTTGTGAAATGGCCGGCGCAGCCAGGGTAGAAGCAGCCGCTGCACCGCCTGCGACCGCCCCTTTTTTGAGAAATTCTCGTCTTTTCATACTAATACCCCTTCGGTGATTGGAATGAATAGGTCAAAAAGCGCCGCACAGTGTTTGCACGGAGCTAATCGTTATTTTTACCCCTTGATATTAACGTCAATTATGGCCCGATTACCAGCATATTAGCCACTTTACCCTATCGGTGAGCCTGGGGTTTTAACTCGGGAGGTGGGGTTTATGGACCGATTATTAGACCTATCCCGAGCAGACTGGCCATTAACGATTAATCTAAACGTAAACTACTCCGGATTCCTCAAACTGGACCATTTTCGCGTCGGTGACCGGGTTTTGGGTTTCGTTGTCTACAAACCACGCGTAGCGGTAGGGGTTATAGGAAACGCTGCGTCCGTCAATCTTGTCGAGCGTTCGAGGATCCTCGGGATGGACATAGTCAACGAGCCTACCGACCGCGTAGGCGTGTACATTACGTCGCCCCCTTTCCAACATTCGCTGTCGACCGGAGGAGCGAACTAGGAACTCGACCCCGGAAAGTCGAACCTGTTTTGCTGAAGCCAATAATTTCCCGCTCTGCATGATGTTGTAACAGCCCAGTTTCCAGTTTTTGAAAACGCGTACGGGTTTGTTGGGGTCGATCACGATCAGAAGTCTCAGTCCAAAAAATGGCGCGCATTATATGCGGCAGTGCACAATAATCAAGGGGTAACAATAAAGTGCAGGTCTTTTTATTGATCGCTCACAATGCTTTCTGACATACAAAGCTTTAGGGCTGACATGTCCGATTCATCGTTATAAAGATGTGGAGTGATACGCAATACGTCTCCACGAACGCTCAGTATCACGTTGTGTCGTTGTAATGATTGATGTAAAGCCGCAGGAGGTCCATTCGGATACCGATGCTTGGGAAAGCGTAAACCAATAAAGTGACCGGCACGCAATTTATCCGGCAGCGTGGTCAGCTCGAAATCTTCCGCTGCCTTGGCGATACCTGTATTCACCTCGCTTAGGGTGTCATAAATATTGCCCACCCCCCATGCCAGCAAACGCTTTAAGGTTACGGCGGCCGCGGGTGCCAAGGTAAAATGGGCACGCTCTCCCGCATCAAATCGACGCGCACCCTCAGCGTAGTGCTCTTTGAGCTGAGCCAGCTTTGGAAAGTCATCACCGTCCACCATATTGTGTCCGTTGTATTCAAGCGGGTCACCATCGTGCCATTTGGGGGAGGCGTATAGGTAGGAAAACCCGTATGGACCCAGCATCCATTTGTAACCTGCGCAGGCCAGAAAATCAGGCTGCACTTCAGCCGTGTCCAATGGCATGGCGCCTAGTGACTGGCTTGCGTCAACGACGTAAGCCGCTTGTACGGCACGAACGCTTTGCCCGATGGCAACCAGATCAAGCCACCCACCGTCCATCCAGTGGTTGTTGGGCAGCGCCACGATCGCCGTCTTGTCATCAATGGCATCCAAAACCGCCGTAGACCAGTCTCCGTCGCCTGGGTGCGCGATGATTTGAAGTCGGGCTTGTTTTCGTTTAGCGAGCTCGCGCCACGCGTAAACGTTAGACGGATATTGGTCTTGAAGGGTAATGATTTTCTGGCCGGGTCTTAACGGGATATTTTTGGCTGCAGTGGCAATGCCGTAACTCGCCGATGGCACTATGGCGATGTCATCTGCATTTGCGTTGATCAATCTAGCGAATAGTCTGCGTATTTCCTCCAATGGCTCAAAAAAATCGGGTGCGGTTATGGTCCACGGATGGGATTCGCGCTGCAAACCTATGTGCGCGGCCTCCATTGCTTCTCTCAACAGCGGAGATATATAAGCGCAATTCAGATAGTGAATACCATCGGGTATGTTGAACAGTGCACGCTGACAAGGTATGGGTGATTTCACTATGTTCTCGCCTGTTCCAGAGTTGCAGTGGATAAAATCCTTGAGGATGGATGTTAGAAACCTGATCCCACTGCCGCCAGTGTGGTCTTATATCCGATTATCGTCCTGCCTACAATCGCAGAATAGAGTTGGTAGAATGCACTTTTTATAAGCTTCTGATACAAACAGAGAGCAAACGAAAAAAACAGGAGACAACAATGAACGATTTTGCAGAGGCATCGAAAAGCGCCAAGATGTGGGGTTGGATTATTCTCATCTTGGGAATACTCGCTCTGGTATCCCCCTTGGTTTCGGGACTGACCGTGGCCATCATGGTCGCTATCTTGCTGGTTATTGCCGGTATCCTTCGCCTGATCCACGGTTTTAAGGGTGGAGGTATCTGGGCCGTAATGTTTGGTTTATTGGCAATCATCGCCGGGTTGGTGATGATAGGACGACCTTACTTAGGGTTGGCGTCGTTGACTATGGTGCTGATTGCATATTTCTTGGTTAACGGTATTGGCGAGATAATTGCGGCGTTTCAAATCCGTCCAACCCAAGGCTGGGGTTTCGTCTTGTTCAGTGGCATTATCTCCGTGGTATTGAGTATCATGATCTGGAATCAATGGCCTTTATCCGGCGCTTGGGCTATTGGGGTTTTAGTTGGGATTCAGCTCATATTTGCAGGTATAACCATCATTACCGTGGGTTCTGCCATCAAGAGCATCGCCGAAGCGTGAGGATGCATCCTTTTTAGATAAAGCCGGTGTATCTCGACGTTACGGACACATCCGGGCCTTGGGAGACTCCGTTCCCACACGACAAAACAGCACTGAGGTTCTCACCTCAGTCATACAGTCATGGATTTTGAATTTAACAAATGCTTGCGCAATGGTATTCGTGCCAACTTGGTTCAATTCGAGCGAAACAACATACTGCCGGCTGGCGACCTAAAGCAGGCAGCCGTAGGGATCATGTTGGTGGCTGAGGAGAAGACCAACCAGGCTGCCTTCGTGCTTACCAGGCGGACGAAGACACTACGCCGACACAGCGGACAATATGCCTTACCTGGTGGACGATTGGATGATGATGAGGATGTTCAGACCGCAGTGTTACGCGAAATAGCGGAAGAGATAGGTGTCCGGTTGGAGGGTGACGCAGTATTGGGGTGGTTGGACGATTTTGTCACGCGTTCGGGGTTTTGTATTACCCCCGTGGTAGTCTGGGCGGGTATTGACTACGAGATGGAGCCTGATCCCAATGAAGTTGAGGCGGTTTTTAAAATTCCACTTTGGGATTTGAACCGGCCCGAGATACCCCATTTGCAAACTGTGGATGATAGTGTGCACCCCGTGCTATCCGCGCCGTTTAAAACGCTTGGTCGACACGTCTACGCGCCTACGGCGGCCATTCTCTATCAATTCAAAGAAGTAGGGCTGCACGGACGGACAACAAGGGTCGCTCATTTTGAGCAACCGAGGTTTGCATGGGAATAATGTCGGTGAAAGATTTGAACATCCGGGTCGCGGTCGAGCAGGATGTCTCTACTATCTTAAAGTTTGTAAAGGCACTCGCCCACTACGAACAGGCGGAGCACGAGGTCGTTGCCACTGAAGAGATGCTTACGCAGTTTTTGTTTGATGAGCCGCGTTATGCGAGCGCCCTGATCCTGGAGTGTGAACGCGAAGCAGTGGGGTTCGCCCTGTACTTTTTTAGCTTCTCAACCTGGCTGGGTCGGCCTGGCCTGTATCTTGAGGATCTATATGTTGACCCAGATTACCGCAATCGCGGTATCGGCAAGGCTGTCTTGGTCTATCTGGCCCAAATAGCTGTAGCGCAAGGTTGCGGACGTTTTGAATGGAGTGTGCTGGATTGGAATGAACCTTCAATTCGGTTTTATGAGAAGCTCGGAGCCAAGCCACAAAGGGAGTGGGTGCAGTATCGTGTGAGTGGACAAGCGTTGGCTGATCTTGCTGCAACCGTCTGAATTCGATGAGCACTCCAGAAACTCCCATTAGCGACATTTTGGCCGGTATTCCGGTTACCGCCAAAATCATCTCGTGTGATCCAGATAAGGCAGACACAGCCGTGTTTTGCGCTCAATACGGATATGCGTTAGAGGATTCTGCCAATACCATCTTGGTTTCAGCGAAAACCGGAGAAAAAAGAACGGTTGCCTGCGTTTTGTTGGCAGATTCGCGCCTGGATGTAAACCATGTGGTCCGAAAGCGCCTTAAGTCCCGACGTGTGTCCTTTACCAGTGCCGAACAGACTCGGGATCTCACTGGCATGGAAATCGGGGGAGTGACACCCCTGGCCCTACCGGATGATATGGCCGTATGGGTCGACACTCGAGTGATGCAGCGTGAAACGATCATACTGGGCGGCGGTGGTCGCGACACCAAAATCGTGACTACGCCCGAGATATTCAAGTACATCCCAAATATGGAAGTCGTCGAAAACCTTGCGCAAGTGGTTTGATCCACAAAACCGGTGGTGAACAACAAGAGAACAGTTGTCGTATTGGGTGCAAAAAATTTTTTTGACTTGCCTGGTACCGAGCAAATAAAAAATGATGTGAATTGGTCGTTTGCTACCACCGTAGACGACTTACGCCGTGTATTACCGTCAAGTGAAATTCTGCTCGGTTGGGACTTTCGCGCTGAACAGCTCCAAGGTGCTTGGGATTATGCTCGGGAGTTGAAGTGGATTCATTGGTGCGGTGCCGGTGTCGATGCGGCTTTATTTAAAGAGCTACGCCAAAGCAATGTGACACTGACCAATGCCCGTGGTGTGTTTGACCGAGCCATGGCGGAATACGTGCTTGGTCTGGTCATCGCCCTCACCAAGTTCTTCCCCCAGACATTTGCCGCGATGGCTAACAGGGAATGGGTATACCGCCGCACTGAAATGATTGAAAATCGTCAAGTTCTCATCGTAGGTGTAGGTAGCATCGGTAGACGTATAGCGCGCTTGTTAAAAAGCGTGGGTATGCGCGTCAGTGGTGTCGGCCGCTCGGAACGTCCTGTAGATGAAGACTTCGACTATATTCACGCCACGGAGAATTTGACTCGCGTGCTTGGTAATTTTGACTTTGTAGTGAATGTTGTTCCACTGACTGAGACCACGAAGAATTTATTTTCGCAGCCACAATTTTCTGCCATGCAATCTTCCGCACGATTCATCAATATCGGCAGGGGAGCATCTGTAGACGAAACGGCGCTGTTCAATGCCCTTCAAAATGGTGAGATTACCGCGGCTGCGCTGGATGTATTTGTGACCGAACCTTTACCCTCTGACAGTCCTTTGTGGTCGGTAGACAATTTGATTATCTCACCACATATATCGGGCGATTACATCGGCTTTGAAAAGGCGTTGATCGATCTGTTTGCGGATAACCTCCGACGTTATCTAGCTGGAGCTCCCCTGCGCAATGTCGTAGACAAAGAAGCGGGATTCGTTACAGACTAATAACAAGCAACACATGAAGCGAAGGTAGGAGCGGCGCCCCCACCACGATCATCGGCGCGGGGGCACGCCTCCTACAATCGATTGCCTATTGTTCTCTCGCGAAGGCGCAAAACCCGCCAAGAAAGAAATTGCTATATCACTCTGTACAAAAAGATGAAATCTTTGCATCCTCTTTGCGAGCTTGGCGTCTTGGCGAGAGTTTTATTCCGCATTTTTTACCTCAGACACGCGACACGAATTCCATAGATTTAAGATTTTGTTTTCCGAGTGGTCTGATGATTTATCCAGATCGATACGGCTTCGTTGGTATTCATTTCTCCGTTTATGATCGAAGCGCAAAGTTGATCAATTTTTGGATTGTCTTCGTTTAATAGGTTCTGTTCCATTTGTCGGGCGATCGCGCGGACTAGGTGCCTTCGAGTTTGCATATCGGTATCTTTACCGCGGGGCTCTTTGATACCTTCGACTTGTAGCGATATTTGATCGGCGAGGTTTTCAATGCCTTCGCCTTGGGTGGCAATGGTAGATATTACCGACACATGGCGAGACTTGTTCGAGGGTAAGTTTTGAGCCAAGACCAACTGTTTTATTGTGTTATCCGCATCGGCTAGATCCGACTTGTTGGCCACTAAAATATCTGCAATTTCCAGTATGCCGGATTTGATTGCTTGAATGTCGTCGCCAGAATTGGGGGTACAAACGACCACACACACGTCGGCCAGCTCGAATACGTCAACCTCCGACTGGCCAGCTCCAACGGTCTCTAACAGAATCAAGTCGAAATCACTGGCCTGCAGAACGCTAATTACCCGGGACACCCCGATTGACAGGCCACCCACACTGCCACGGGCAGACAACGAACGGATATAAACACCACCGTCGGTTTGGTGGCGGTTCATGCGGCAACGATCGCCCAGTACTGCGCCCCCGCTGAACGGGCTACTCGGATCTATGGCTAAAACCGCAACGGTCAGGTTGCGTTTTCTGTACACGGTAACCAACGCATCGATTAAGGTTGATTTGCCTGAGCCGGGCGTTCCAGTGAAGCCAATAATGGGCGCGCTTTTTGAAAGTGGCTTGATAATTTCGAGCAGTCGCTCGGCTTTTTCACCACCGTTCTCGGCAACGGTCACCGCCCGGCCCAGTACACTGCGATCTTTAGCTCGCAGGCTGACAAGCAGATCGGAATTCATGTCAGGGCACTATGAGTGGGTCGCCGTCACCAAATTCGTCGCGCAGGCACGCAACGATCTCGCCGTGTGTAGCCTCGGCTAACGCCGCATCCACCACATTTGCATATACGTTCTCGTCTTTGCTGTTGGCTGCCCGCGCCAGATTATCGAGCGCCTTGCGGACACGATCTTGATCCCTGTTGCGCTTGTAGCGTTCGAGACTTTCAAGATAAGCGGCCATGTGCGCAGGATCTGGACGTTCCAGTATAGGGGTGGTTTTTTCATCTACCTCATTCTGATACGCATTAACCCCGACTAGTGTTTGTTCCCCGGATTCGATCTGTTGTTGGAAACGTAGGGCGGACTCCCCGATCATGGTTTGTACCAAGCCGTCTTGTACAGCTTGATACATTCCCCCTGCGGATTCGATCTTGTCTATCAAGGTCCTTATCTTCTCTTCCATTTGGTCGGTTAGAGCTTCGATGTAATAGGATCCGCCTAAAGGATCGATGACGTCCGTGAGGTGAGCTTCTTCTCTAAGAATGTTCTGTGTGTTGACGGCAATACGCGCCGCATCTTCGGTAGGCACACTCAGTACTTCGTCATATGCATCCGTGTGTAAGGACTGTAGTCCACCTAGTATCCCCGCAATGGCTTGTGCCGTGACCCGAGTTATATTGTTAAGAGGTTGCTGGCGAGTTAAGTCCACCCCGGACGTTTGTGCATGGAATTTGAACCGCCAAGCCTTCGGATTTTCGACACCGAACTTTTCGCGCACAATCGATGCCCATATCCGGCGTCCTGCTCGGAACTTGGCGATTTCTTCAAACATGCTGATGGAAATATCGAAAAAAAACGTAAACCTGGGAAAAAAACGTTCTTGATCCAAACCGCGTTCGATGCAGTCACGGGCATACTGGATGGCGGTAGACAAGGTGAATGCCATAGCTTCGGCGGGCGTGGCACCGGCCTGTTGCATGTGCTGGCCGACCACCGACAAAGGATTCCAGCTTGGCACGTGATCCAAAGTGAACGCAATGTGGTCCACTAAAACGCGTCGCGCTCCGGGCAACGCCAGGCGAAAGAACATATGGTTGGCTACGTAGTGAGATATGTAGTCGCTCTGATTGGACGTCCCGGACACTTGAGTCCACGGCACACCTCTTCGTTTAGCTATGGCTAAAAGAAGCGCAAGCAAAGTAAACGGAGAAGGATCATTCTGTGCGGTGGAGAGCTGCGCAATATCGACCTGATCAAAACATGTCTCCATGTCGTCCACAGTGTTCAAAACAACACCGCACGTACCGAGTAATTCCGACGGCACACAATCAGCATCGTAACCCCGATATACGGAATTACATGGAATCAAGCTGATCGCGGTCACACCGGATTTTATTAACTCGTGGACTCTCTTGTTGTAGTCCTCCGGTACCCCGAAACCAATCAATTGTCGCTGGCTCCAAGTTCTACCACGGTGCATGGTGGGATAGATTCCCCGAGTCATGGGGATTTGGCCCGGATAGCCCAGGGTGTAATTGTGACCAGAGCCGTCCCAATCTTCTGCATCATATAGCGGTTTAATCGGGATCCCGGACCGGTTAAACGCCTGTTTGTCTTTGCCGATTTGTTGCCGGTACTCTTCCTGCCAACGTTGTTTCGCGTTGCTTCCAGTCTCGCTTGGTGTAGATTTCTTAAGGTTGTGAGTCGCCATGGTGTGGATCCTCAACGCTGCTTATATAATGCTCGGTGCTTGTTCACGCGCCGCGTGGGCGAGCCGCATCACTTCCTCAGTGATCTTTTGTAGCGAGCAGCCGGGGTGAAATACGTGACTGACGCCGGCGCTAAGCAAATCCTGTTCATCCTGATCAGGTACGATACCCCCAACAACCACGCGGATGTGTCCAAGCCCTGTGTCTTTCAACGCCTGCATCAGTTTGGGTACCAAAAGATGATCCGTGGCGAGTGAGCTGATCCCGATCACGTCGACATCTTCGTCCTGAGCCAGACCAACTACAGCGGCGATGTCCTGCCAAGGTGGGGTGTAGATCACTTCCATACCCGCATCTCTCAACGCGGTAGCGACGACACGGCTCCCTCTGTCGTGCCCGTCCAGCCCGATTTTGGTGACCAATACCCTGGGTGGTGAATCAGTGTGCAACGTGGCTTAATGAGTAATAGAAATGTTGTTCTATTCTAATGGAAAACATGGGGTTGGGTTAGAGCGATTAATTGAATGAAAGGATAGGTAGTGCTTAGTTGTTCCTTTACCGATCATATTCATGGGGGTCACAATAGGATGCAATGTAAGAGAGGGGATTATGTATGAATTCCGGTGAATTGATAGACCGTTTGTTAGCGGTGTTGGATGAGGATGTTTTGCCGTTAACCAGCGAGGCAGTAAAACAGGGTAACAAGATATTCGGCGCGGCGATCCTGAAAAAAAGCAATCTGGATTTGGTGATAGCCGGGACTAACGAGGAAACCGAAAATCCCTTGTTTCACGGTGAAATCTCTTGCTTGAATCGTTTTTGGGCGTTACCTGAAAAGGTGAGGCCCGATCCGAAGCAGTGCCTTTTCCTGTCCAGCCATGAACCGTGTTCTCTCTGTCTTTCAGCTATCACTTGGAGCGGTTTCGATAACTTTTACTATTTGTTCAGCTACGAGGATTCACGGGATGAGTTCGCTATTCCTCACGACCTGAATATCCTCAATGAAGTGTTCAAATGTGATGACGGAAGCTATGCCCCAGTTAATGCTTACTGGCGTAGTTACTATTTGGTCGACCTGGTCGAGAAAGAGTCCGGGCCTAAGCAGCAAAGTCGGATGGACAAGATAAACGCTTTGTGGAAACAGTACGGTCGGTTGTCAACCAGCTATCAAGACAAGAAAAGTCAACAGTACATCCCATTGGCCTAGTTTAGCGAGCACACAATCGAAGGTTTATGCGTTAGTCCGTGATCGGGTTAAATTTGGTACGGTACAGTTTGTCGTACAAAGTTATAAAGTAAAAAGTTTAAAGGCTTCAAATTAAAGGAGTCTTTAAACTTTAAACTTTGTACTTTCAACTAACACGGTGAAGGCTAAGAAAATTGCGATAGCGGGTTTTCAACACGAAACCAATACCTTTGCTCCCATGTTGGCCCCTTACGAAGAGTTCGTTAAGGCGGATGCGTGGCCAGGGTTAACGCTGGGTGATGACCTATGCGCAGTCATGAACAACAAGAACCTACCTATGGCAGGTTTCATGGCTGCTGCTGCAAATCGAGGTCACCGGGTCTTGCCTATTCTTTGGTGCTCCGCTGAACCCAGCTCCTATGTTACCCAGGATGCATTCGAACGCATCAGCGATATGATCTGCAGTGGCCTGTCCAATCAACCGCAGGTGGATGCGGTCTACTTGGATATCCACGGCGCCATGGTGACCGAGGTGTTTGACGATGGGGAGGGAGAATTATTATCCCGGGTACGGGAGACCATCGGGCCTGATACGCCGTTGGTAGCCAGCTTGGATTTTCACGCCAATGTTACGCAACGCATGGTCGAGCTGGCTGATGGGTTGACTGTATTCCGGACCTACCCCCACGTCGACATGGCACTAACCGGTGGACGGGCATTTGACCTGCTTGATCTGCTTCACCAGCATGAGCGGATCTACAAGTCGTTCAAAAAGATCCCGTTTCTGATTCCCTGTCCGGCACAGTGCACCAAGTTTGAGCCTTGTAGATCTATCTATTCCCGCTTGCCTGAACTTCAACGCGGTGACGTATGGTCAATCGATTTCGCCGCCGGTTTTCCGCCAGCTGACATCCATGAATGCGGCCCAGCGACGGTTACTTATGGCGGTACTCAGGCACAAGTCGATCGTGTAGCGGATGAGCTCTACCAGTTGGTGATAGATGCAGAGCCAGAATTCGAAAATCTGCTGGTAACATCGGACACAGCGGTCCGGGCAGCGATGGCAAGCGAAAATGAGAAACCGGTTGTGTTGGCTGATGTCCAAGACAACCCAGGAGCCGGAGGCAGTTCCGATACGGTTGGGATTCTCCAAGCGCTGATAGAGCATGGCGCTACTGGATCAGTGGTTGCCATTCTGAATGATCCGGGGACCGTAGGTGTTGCGGCCAATGCCGGTGCAGGAAGTGTCATCAGTATCGAACTGGGTGGTAAATCCGGTCAAATAAACCAAGTTCCCTACCAAGGAGCGTTCAAGGTAGAGAAACTACGCGAGGGGAGGTTCGTGTGTGCCAGTACCATGTATGAAGGTATGGAAGCGGACATTGGTCCAATGGCATTACTTAGCGTGGTCGATCGGGATTGTGATGTCCGTATCATCGTGGGCAGCGAGCGAATGCAGTGTTTGGATCTTGCCATCTTCAGGCACATGGGGATCCAGCCGGAAAAGCAGAAGATACTCGTAGTCAAGAGTACGGTTCACTTTCGCGACGATTTTGATCCTATCTCTAGTGAAACATTCTTGGTGGAGGCACCCGGTGCGCACCCTTGCCGGCTACTCAATATCGACTATAAAAATCTGCGCGACGGTGTCCGCTTGGAACCAATGGGGCCAGAATACCGGGGACAAACCTAATTAAACTCCCGTAGGAGCGGCGCCCTCACCGCGACAAATCGGCTGAGGTGTACCCCGACAACCGATCCCTAGTCAGATCGTATTATTCTCTCGCAAAGGCGCAAAGTGCGCCGAGAAAGAAAAATATTATGTTAAATCTTTGCGAGCTTGGCGTCTTGGCGAGATTCTTTTACCGACGCTAGCAAGGGCGGTAGCAATTATTTGTACCCTAGTGTTTCGTAGGAGCGGTACCCTCGCTGCGATAAATCGGCCCGGGGGCGGGCCTCCTACACCCTTTAAAGCACATTACCCGGTTCGACTCTCTTTCCTTCATAAAACCGTTGATAACGAAATGCATGTAGGTCATGGGACGTTGGCTCGTTCAATGCCAATTGGGCTGCCAACAAACCTGCAATAGGACCTAATCCAAAACCGTGTCCACTGAAACCAGTGGCAACAACAAGGCCTCCTGGTTTGTCGACGCAGTCGATAATTGGCAGCATGTCGGGGGTCGCGTCTATATAGCCTGCCCAAGTTCGATCGAATCGGATATCAGATTGATTGGGGAAGCTGGTTTTGAAGTTTTGAAGAGCGCTTTGTAGAACCGAGTCTGCCGGTGCAGGATCGAGTGTGCGATGATTAGGGAATCTATTTAGATTCCCAGTCAGATCTTGTAAAAACCGGCGGCCCAGGTTTAGGCGAATAGCTCGATTATATTTTTGATAGCACCGCCAAAAGTCTCGGACGAACTTTAAGCTATCCAGGGTCAAGTCGTGTTTATACTTACCGCCATAGGCAATATTGAAACCTCCATCGTGACCTTGTCTGAAGGCCACACCGGGCATCCAAACGCCACAATGTGTCAACTCTTTCCCTTTGGTTGTGTAACCCACGGAAGCCCTTAGCCATAGCTGTGGAATCCGCAGGCCCACGCTGCTCATTAGTCGACTGGACCAAGCACCGGCGGCACAGATAACCGCATCACAGATAACTTCACCTTGCTCGGTTGCAACTGAGGACAAGGTCCCCGCCGACGTTTGCACACCCAGTACTGCACATCTTGAAATAACATCCGCGCCAAGTTTTCCCGCCGACGTTGCAAACGCATGAGCAACCCTTGATGGGTCGGCCTGTCCGTCACTTTCCGTATACAGAGCCCCTACTACCGAGGTTGAAAGGCCGGGTAACAATTGTTTGGTTTCCTTAGCCCCCAGTAGCTTCGTATGCAAGCCATGGTCCTGGGCAATCTCTAACCACGCCCGATAGGACGGTAGCTGCGACTCGTCCTCCGTGATGCGAAGGTTGCCGCCCTGTTTCCATTTGAGGTCAGTGTTTAGCTCTTTTTCCAGTCCTTGCCAGATTTTGTTTGAAGCCATCATCAAGGGAAGTTCGGCCGGATCTCTTCCCTGTTGTCGCACGAATCCCCAGTTACGACTGGATTGTTCCCCGGCTATGGTTCCTTTCTCATACAAGTTCACGGCAATACCGCGTTTCGCCAGGTAATACGCCGCGGCGCAACCGACGATGCCCCCACCGATGACGACAACCTGCGCTCGTTTCGTCATAAGTCGCTGGTACTAACCGGTCAAGAGTAAATTGGAAATTGCCCGCACAGGTTAGCGACAGAATGCTGCGCGGAGGTAATTTGATCGTCCAGATTCGCTCCCGTCACGTTGTCGATTAAATCAGCAATTATATTTCCTACCTGTTCGAATTCATCCTCACCGAAACCTCGAGTGGTTGCAGCACCGGTACCGAGACGCAATCCCACCCATTCAGAAGGTCGGGTGGAGTCATAGGGGATAGGGTTCTTATTAGAGGTGATGTTGGCGGCGTAGAGTACGTCTTGTGCCCGTTGCCCCGTTATCCCTTTGGACGAAAGATCAAGTAGTACCAGGTGTGTGTCGGTGCCGCCACTGATGACATCGATCCCTCTTGCTTGTAAGACACCAGCCAGCCTGATTGCGTTTGCCTTCACACGTCGACCGTAGAGTTTGAAATCCGGTTGGAGTGCTTCACCCAAACACACGGCTTTAGCGGCGATGACCTGGGTATGTAGACTCCCTTGCACACCTGGGAATATCGCAGACTGCAACTTTTTTGCCCACTCATCACTGCGTGAGAGAATCAGTCCACCGCGTGGCCCACGCAACGTTTTGGTCGTGGTACAAGTAACTATATCCGCCTGTGGTATGGGGGATGGGTGTACACCTGCCGCAACCAGGCCAGCGAAATGCGCCATGTCGACCAGCAATTTAGCGTTGACTTTATCAGCGATAACACGCATTCGTTCGAAGTCGAATTCTCGAGGGTATGCCGATCCGCCGGCAATCAACAACTTCGGTTTTACCTCTTGTGCCTGTCTTTCAACGGCATCGTAGTCGATCAGACCCGTGTCACGGGCAACCTTATAGTGATGGGCGTCGAACCATCGACCCGATACGTTTGGTTTTGCCCCATGGCTGAGATGGCCGCCAGCTGCCAGGCCGAGGCTTAAAGTACGATCCCCAGGTTGCAGCAGGGCAAAAAATACCGCTTGATTGGCTTGCGTTCCGGAATGGGGTTGTGCGTTGACATATTCGCAATCGAACAGTTTTTTGGCACGATCGATCACGGCCATCTCCACTACGTCGGCATAGTCCGAACCACCGTGGAAACGGTTACCCGGATAACCTTCAAGAGTTTTGTTCGCGATTTCATGGCCCAGCGCATCCAACACCGCTCGACTGACCATGTTTTCCGACGCGATGAGTTCGATCTGGGATTGTTGGCGTTTCTTTTCTGAAGCAAGCGCCTCTGCCACCAAGGCATCGGTGTCACACAGTAAATCATGGAAATGAGATTTGGTGGACATATAAGGCGTTCTTAAGAAATCAGCGTTTAACTGGATTCATCCATCAGTCCAAAAATTTTCTTTACGTAGTTTTTTGTCTGCAGCGGTACATACTGCTCTACCTGCTGCCATCGTCCAGGGTCGCGTCCACTGGCTTTAGCTTGATTCCGGGCGTCCATTGTCCTGCTAAAACCGGTGTTGTAACTTGCCAGGGTGAAAGATAGACGTTGTGATCGGGATATATATTTTGACCATCGATCGTAAAGGTATCGATCATAGGCAATAGCAGCAGCTATGTTCCATCTCGGTTCAGTGATACCCGGTAGTAGG
>JASJAT010000096.1 GCA_030066885.1 Arenicellales bacterium
ACACCGGTACCGAAAATGAGCGGAATTTGTGGATCGATAGGATCCAGCTGTTCCTGCATCAGGTTATACAGCAGGAACATATTTGCTCCCCGTCCGCCTAGAAACGTACGATAGACATCCTCTTTCAGAAAAGCAGACCGGGTTTTACGCTGTTCGAGGTCGATGAAGAACACCGCTCCCTGACTTGGGTATTGCGGTGTGTCGGACATCCGCTGCAACAAACTATCGACCTTGTCTCGAATATCCACGGCTTGAGTTTGGCTTCCTCATAGCGCTCTAACAGTACATCAAAAACATCCTAACATAACCGTTTTGCCCAAGGGGACAGATTTAATCGTAATAATCGGCGAGGCTCGTAGGAGCGGCGCCCTCGCCGCGATAATCTGAGCAGAGCACAAGGTATGGTGGGATCTTAGCGCCGGATTTTTTCCGGCAGCCAAGTGGCTAAATCCGGCACCACGATTAGCAATGCAAGCACTATCAGTTCCAAAACGATGAACGGGAAGGCTGCTGCGTAAATCTGGGACAGGGTAATGTGTTTCGGGGCCACGCCCTTCATGACATAAATCAGTAAACCAAACGGCGGCGTGGTAAAACTGATCTCCATTACGATCAGCATAAGCATCGTGTGTCACAAGGCTATTGGTTTTCTCGTGCCGAGTGCTGTGCGCAGATTCGTACCGATCGAATCGTGGCGAGGGCGCCGCTCCTACAAGGCGATCACTGTTTCAGACCACGTCATTCCCGCACGTCGTTAGCGGGAATCTAGGCGTAATCCACACGTAGAAGGAGGAATTCAAGAAAACGAACAATAATAGATTCCGGCTAAAAACATGCCGGAATGACGGCTACTTACGCCTCACTCGTACGAATGCAAGAACGTGTAACTTCTCGTGGGAGGCGCGTCCCCGCGCCGATTGTCGCGGCTAAGGCGCCGCTCCTACTGAGTAATTAATGTTTTAGGTCCACGTCATTCCCGCATGTTGTTAGCGGGAATCCATGCGTAGTCGCCGCCTAGGAGCGGTGATACAGGAACGCCAGTAACACTAGATTCCGGCTAACGAAATGTCGGAATGACGCTACACTAGCTGGGTTTGGTAATCTAGTGAATAAATTGCTGTAGTAACGCGCCAGATCAAGAAAAAGCAATAAAGAGTGCAACCACACACCACCAATTGGACCGTTGTCGGCCTATCGATCGCTGCAGGCATTGTTGCCGCCTTGCAGATCGGCAAAGTCCCACCGGCGATTCCCGCGTTGCAACAGGAGCTGAACCTCAGCCTGGTACAGGTGGGTTGGTTAGCTTCGATATTTAACGTCATTGGTGCGGTCGGAGGCCTACTGATCGGTGGACTGGCCGATCGATTCAACTATCGACGCGCACTAATCGTTTCGACCTTATTTTTATTGTGCGGATCGTTGGCGGGTGCTTTTAGCCCTTCCCCAAGCATTTTGTTCTTGTCCCGAGTTTGTGAAAGTTTTGGATTGGTTGGAGCAGCGGTTTCCGCCCCCCGATTGATAACGGCGTATACTCAAACAGCAGACCGGAGCTTGGCGCTGGGTGCATGGAGTATCTATATCCCCACCGGCTTCGCGATCGGCATGGTCCTGGGTTCATTCATGGTGCCCTGGACGGGCTGGCGGGGTCTATGGCTGTTCAACACCATCATTTTGGCAGCGTATCTGTTAGTGTTTATCCTGGCCACTAAACCGACAGCGCTTACCCAGCAGAGCCCTAGCGCATCACCCTGGTTGGCTAATGTTCGCGCCGTCATACGCACACCCGGTCTATGGCTACTTGCAGGAATCTTTGCGTGCTATACGGTGCAGTGGTTTGCGTTAACCACCTGGATGCCGACTTTCATGTCTGAGACCATGCACTACTCGATCCCTTCCGCGGCGTTATTGGGTGCACTCATCGTATTGGTGAATGTAACGGGGAATCTTTCCGGCGCATGGTTTTTGCACCATGGCATCGGACGGTGGTGGTTGATTGCCGCATCCCTGGTTGTCATGACAGTGTGTGGTTATGGTATTTTTGCCTCTGACACTGCGCCGATCTGGAAGATTGTGCAGGCGATGATTTTTAGTGCGGTCGGAGGCCTCCTGCCCGCCGCCCTTTTGAGTGCTATAGCGGTTCATGTCCCGTCACCGGGTCAAGTGGGAACGGCCAACGGTTTCATCGTACAAGGCTCACATATCGGCATCGTTGCCGGCGCACCCTTATTTGCATGGATAGTATCTTGGGTGGGAACGTGGGAAGACACTTGGTGGCTTATGGCAGTCATGGGTACCGCCGGACTGGCGCTGACGCTTATTTTACGGCACATCGAAATCGGTTTGCTCAGAAACCGTGTTGTGTTGAAAGGTTAAAGTAAAAGCTTATAGAAAAAACTGATTTAACTATTCACCTTCGATCGTGAAGCGATGTTCGATCCGCTGAGCAGGATTCAACGCTCCACGGGCGGTCAGTTTCGATCGCAACAATGAATATACCGCTTCAAACTTGGCCGTGTTGCCCGATTCCGGGTTGACGTACTTGAGGTTAATCACTCGCAACACCCCCGTTTGCTCTACCGGATTGCGGCTGTGGTAAAACGCCGGAAAGAACGGGTGCCCCCCGAGTGCGCTGACATGGTTAAAAAGATCATCTAGACCCTGGTATATGCCCCGTTCAACTGTCATCGCAGCGAGCTTGCGATCAGCCTCGTCTAGAGTTATCAACCGTTCTTTGGCCGACTGTTTGACGGCCTCCTGCATCAGGTTAACAATGTGCTCGTGCACTACCAGTGTGGCTGTGTTCCATGCGCTTGATTCATCCGAAGGGACAATATAGCCCAACTCCATTTCCGGGGTAGACGGATATGCTTGATACAGGTCAACCAAGAACGGCCCGAAAGCTTTAACCTCCTGTTTAAAGCGAGGGTACCTTTTAAGAAAACCTTCGTCTTTCCACTCGTTAAAAGTTTCCTTTACCAGACGCGGATTCTTGCCGGTGATGTAACCCAGCTCACCTTTCTGATTGAGAAAATAAAACCCCTCAATACCTGGGTAAGTCTGAGCAAACCGGCCGACCGCTGTCGATCTCGGGGGTTTCGCCATCACGACGCTTAGTCTTGAAGGCTCACCCCATGGATCAACCCGGAAGCAATAATTCAGGATGGACGAAGTGTCCATTGTGTTGAACTCAGCTACTTGAACAAGCGATTTCAGATACTCTTAGCTGACCGCTGGCTAAGACAGAAATGGCTCGGCCTTTGTATCCCGAGGTCTTTGGACAAACCTCGAATGTATAGGTGACGGGATTCGACCCACCTTGCTGGGTAGAGCCACCGGTACTACCACCGCCTGACCCGCCACTCTGGCCTCCGCTACCACCAGAGCCGCCGCCACCGCTGTCGTCATCACTGCTACTATCAGCATGGGCGGAGTTGATGGGTAACAAATTGGCCACCAAGTTGCGTAAGGTGGATGGTTGATTCGGGCGAGTCACCAGACCTTCGAACTCATCGTCAAGACCGGCATCGGCCAATGCCCCGTTCGGTGCGAAGCGAATAAAGGTTTGACCGCTTATCAAGGTGATATCCAGCTCGACGCCCTGCTGGGTTCTCAACACCTCGTCAGACCCATCCGCCACACCGGCAATGGGCTCGTCGGTGAATACCATCCAACCCACATGCCAGCCTGACGTAGTACAACTGGCATAGTCGGAACTGGCACAGGCCGTTACCGGGATCCCTCGTTTGATGGCCTCGGAACGCGCAAAGTTAAGGGCAGACACCACCATATTCGTACCCGAAATGGTTCTGTTGTTGATGATAAAGGTCTGAAAATTCGGTACCGCGTAACCGATCATCACCGCACCGATAAACAAAGATAAAATGAGCTCGGTGACTGTCGCACCGAGGATACTGCGCTTGCCGATCCAACGCGGCAAGCGTTGCTTGCTTAAGTGTTTCATGACAACCCCCACAGTTTTCGTGAAACTTGAACGATATATCAATAACTTTAGGCAAGAATCACCCACTACGCCAGGCCGATGGTTTAAATTTGAGAAAAGGGCGCGGGGACTAGCCCCCCTAACTATGAAGGTGTTAAGTGTTCTTAACAGAATGCCCCCAACGCTTAACATTCAATGAACAGAATGGATCAAGATCACCAAAGTATTGCTAAAAGAGCCACGATGATTTCCGCCGCATCCTCTCCACCAAGATTGTTCACGCTGGTATTGCTCACTGGGCTCTCAGTGCTGTCGCTGAATATGTTTTTGCCCTCGCTGTCAAACATGGCGGAAGAGTTTGAGGCTGACTATGCGCTTGTGAACTTGTCCATTGCGGGTTATCTGGGAATCACGGCAGTGCTACAGCTCGTCATGGGGCCGTTGTCGGATCGGTTCGGGCGCCGGCCGGTTTTGCTGGGGGGACTGGTGATTTTTATTCTGGCCTCGCTGGGCTGTGCACTGGCCACCAGTATCTCGGTCTTCCTGGTCTTTCGGATGCTGCAGGGGGCGATCATCTCCGGTGCCGCGCTGTCGCCCGCGGTGATCCGGGATACGGTGCCCACACAAGAAGCGGCGAGTCAGATCGGCTATGTCACCATGGCGATGGCCGTCGCACCCATGCTGGGACCGATGTTTGGCGGGGCTCTGGATGAGCTGTTTGGCTGGCGCGCCAGCTTTCTTGCTTTTATCGGCTTTGGAATCTTGGTCTTTGGCTTGTGTTGGATCGATCTGGGCGAGACTAACAAAACTCCATCGGATACTTTCATGAAACAGGTCCATACGTATCCGGAGCTGCTAAGGTCCCGCCGGTTCTGGGGCTATGCGTTGTGTATGGCGTTTTCGACAGGTGCGTTTTACTCATTTCTCGGCGGTGCCCCATTGGTGGCGGAGAAGGTGCTGGCACTGTCACCCGCAATACTGGGGTTTTACATCGGGACTATTACGGCAGGCTTCATGCTAGGCAGTTTCCTATCAGGCCGGTATGCAAAGCGGTATGCCCTGACCACAATGATGATCTTAGGAAGAATTGTTGCCTGTACTGGGCTCGTGGTGGGACTGGTGTTGTTTTCAGCTGGGTTTGTACACGCGCTGTCTCTGTTTGGCGCGACGGTATTCGTCGGTTTGGGTAACGGGTTGACCATGCCCAGTTCTAATGCCGGTGTGGTGTCGGTACGACCCAAACTTGCCGGCAGCGCCTCGGGGCTGGCAGGGGCATTGACGGTCGGAGGCGGAGCCGTGTTGACCTCGATCACCGGCGTGATCTTGACCGCGGAGCACGGTGCCTTTCAACTCCTCGGTATGATGTTGTTTTGCTCACTGATGGCACTCTTTGCTGCACTCTATGTACTCCAAATCGATCGGCGTGAGGGGCGTGAGTGGTTGAACGTCTCCACCTGAGTGCCGATGCAAGATTGAATAATCGCCCGGTTGTTTGTCGCAGGAAAACTTTTGTGACAAAACCGTGTTGGGATATGAGTTCAATTATGATGGGCTTCACTTAGGTGGGCCTGTACCTGCCGAGAGTCGGTATTCTATCCCCATGTCATTGCTACGGGCTTGGGACGGCGGAACCCCAAACGCACGACTGAAACTGTGGGAGAACGAAGGACTGTCGGCAAATCCGGTGGCCGCCGCGATTTCGGCCACGCTGAGGTGGCTGTAGCGTAGGAGGTTACGAGCACGCTCCAGCCTAAGGTGCATGTAGTAGGCGCGGGGAGATTGTTTGAAATGTCGCTTGAACAGGCGACGCGCGGTCGATTCCTCCACCAGGGCCAGTGCAGAGATTTCCGCAATGGGCAGGGGCGCTTCCAGGTTGGCCTGCATTACCGCGATCATCCGGCCAAGCCGACGATCGACGCGTGTTGCTCCACTCGGATAGTCGGGATTTTCGGAAACCCGGTCTGACGATGGCATGTCGAAGTTCATCGCGTGGGCCACGCGGCGTGCCAGTTCGTCGCTGTGCAAACATTCAATCAGCTTCAACACCATATCCATGGTTGCGAAACCACCCGCACTTGAAGCCAGGTTGCCTTCGAAGATGTGACGTCTGTCGAGCAACAGCAATTCACCGATCTCTTCGCGAAACGGCGCCACCACCTCCTGGTGTGCCGCAACCTGTCGACCCTGGAGTACACCCGCACGGGCCAGTACCAGTGCCCCTGTATCGACACACCCAATCGTGCTGCCGCGGCGATCCTGTCGCCTCAGCCACGTCATCAGCGCGGGGGTGCAGGCTGATTCTGGGTCATAGGCCGTAAGTAGAATAACGACAGGGGCAATGGCGATGGCGGCAAGCGTTGTGTGCGGTACTACACCCGGACCGCTTGAAGAGGCGACCTCTTCGCCGGACTCGCCGGCGATGGTCCAGTCGAAGGTCAATGCCGTCGTCAACCGGTTGGCCACACGGAAGGCGTCGATGCATATTGCCAGCGATAAATAGGAGAACATTGGCGCTACCACCAGCGTGACCGGTATTGAGTTGCCTTGCCTCAGCCGCTCTTTCTTCATGACAAAAAACTGCCCTATTCGCACGAACCAGTCAATATTTTGCCTGTTTCAGACAACAGTCGGGGATCGAGCGAGGTTACAATTTCACGCCCGAACTCCAACGACGAGATGGTTCAATGTTAAATGTGAAAGAGCCTGTAACCGCCATAGACCAAATCAGCGAGGCGGAATGGCAAACCCGTTGTGAGCAGGCGGCTTTGTATCGTTTGCTCGATCACTACGGCATGTCGGACTTGGCTAACCAGGTGGTGGGTGCTCGGGTCAAGGACAGCCCCGACCATTACCTGTTACACCAGTACGGCATGTTCTACGAGGAAATTACGGCCTCATCCCTGATCAAGATCGATGCTGACGGTGAGCCCGCCGACCCCAGCGCACTGATGCCGGTAGATGGCGCGATCAATCTGGCCAAGTGGATATTTGGTACCCGGCCGGAAACCAATTTTTTCATACACGGACACTGTGAGGCCGTAATGGCGGTAGGGTCAACCAAACAGGGTTTGATTGCGGTCTCGCAAGCCGCCGTATATCTGATGCACATGCTCGACTATATCGATTACGAGTTCTTCGAGGACGATGTCTATGCAGCCAAGTTCAAGAAAACGCTCGGCAACAACGAAATACTGATCACCCGGAATCACGGTTACTACGTGCTGGGCCGCAGCGCGCCCGAGGCGTTCTTCCGCGCCTATTTCCTGAGGCAGGCCTGCTCTACCCAAATCAAGGTGCTTTCACAGGGGGTCGAGCCGCACATTATCGACACCGATGAGGTGAGTCGTTTCAAGCAACAAATGTACTCATCAGAGCATTACAACTATGACGGAACCACGGAATGGGCGGCGCTAATACGCAAACTTGAACGGGAACAACCGAATTACAAAACCTGATCGCAGTGTTGTGAGCACTGCACCGGGTTCAAAGCGGCACACGGATTTGCCGCCAACCCCGGATTTTGACGTATACGAGATTACCGCTCGGATCGAATCGGGCGAACCTGTACAGGGTGGGCGCGTTCTGCGACTTACCTGGTCGGATGGGCATGTCAGCAACCTGCATGCGGTCTGGCTTCGTGACAACGCCAGTGATGCAGCCAATTTAAACCTCGAAACCCGCGAGGCGCGGACAGACGTGACGGCGATCGCGTCTGATATCCAGATCACCTCAGCGGAGGTCGACGATGCAGGAGCCCTAGTAGTCACCTGGAGCGTGGGTGGACCCGCCAGTCGTTTTCATCCAGGCTGGCTGCGCCATCACGACTACACCAACGACCATAGGGCAGCAGACCCTGCCGAGATCGCACCCATCCTCTGGGACGCTGTGACGATGCGGGAACCGCCCACCTTCGACGGTAGCGACATCCTCGAAAACGATGAGACATTGGGTGACTGGCTGCGTGCGATTGTTGTCTACGGTATTGCACGCTTAACCGGCGTTACCAACGAAGACGGGATGGTCGCCCGGGTTACGGAGCGCATTGGACCCGTCCGTACCACTAACTTCGGGCGGGTGTTCAATGTCATGGTGAAATCTGGACCTGGTTCGAACGCATACACCGCGCTGCCGTTGACGCCGCATACCGACCTGCCGACCCGAGAGTACCAACCGGGGCTCCAGTTTCTGCATTGCCTCGAGGCGTCTTCTGAGGACGGTCATGCGCGCTACGTCGACGGTTACAAGCTATGTGAGCGAATTCGCGTCCACGACCCGCTAGCCTTCGAGTCACTCACGACGACTCTCTGGCCAACCAGCAACCGCGCTGTCGACACCGATTACCGCTGGCGGGCTCCCGTAATTCACCTCGACCGGAACGGGCGTGTCGACGAGGTGAGGGCGACGCCGTTTCTCCGCGCACCTCTGGACGTACCGTTCGATCAAGTCGAGGAAGCCTACCGCGCCCTTCGCCTCTTTTTCGAGATGGCGACGGACGTTAAGCAACAAATGAAATTCGCCTACCGGCAGGGCGACCTGGTCGGCATGGACAATCGCCGAGTCCTGCACGGGCGAGATGCCTATGATCCATCAAGAGAAAACCGTTGGCTGCAGGGCTGTTACAGCGAACGTGAAGAACTGTTGTCGCGCTTACGGATTCTCGAACGAAACAAACTCCACAGGCAAAGCCAGTCTAAGTCTGAATAACCGGCGCCCGACGGCAACCAGAAGGCAATATTTCTATCCGTATTCAGGTAATTGTTTAGAGGCAGCACTCCGCTTTTTGAGTCGCCAGTCCCACGTCGCGGCGACAATGAGACTAGCGAAACCAATCAGCTCGAGAATCCGGTTAAACGACCCAAACATTACCCAGACAATGAGTGCTGCACCAACACAGGTCAGTATGAGTGGGGTCAACTCGCAGTGTCGCTGATATCCCAATACCGATAAACAGTCGCGAACGATCTGTTAAAAATACACTAACTCGCGGTCTGTTCGATTGGCAGTCCCGTCAAATGCCATTCTGGAAAACCGAATTCAAGCCGGCGTGCGGGCAAGCCGTGAGTTCGTAGTTTCCTGACGGCCTCGTAGGCCAGAATGCAGTAGGGACCACGACAATAAGCCACGATTTCGCGGCCGTCGTTCAAATGGTCGAGGTCCTTGTCTAACTCCGCCAGCGGGACATTAACGGCGCCCGGTAGATGACCGGCGGCGTATTCCTCTTGGGGCCGGACGTCTAGTATGGTTACCAGCCCGGACCGGGCACGGTCTAACAGCTCGTCGGCGGGCACCGGCTCCAGCTCGTCTTTCACGGTGAGGTAAGTTGTTACAAGACGATCAACTTCAGCCAACCGTTTCTCTCCGACAAAGCGCAGCGCATCTATCAAGCTAATCACTTCCTCACCAGCGAGACGATAAAACACTTTCTGGCCTTCTTTGCGCGTTGCCACCAAACCCGCCTGGCGGAGTTGCTGAAGGTGTTGTGATGTATTGGCTATGGACAGTTTCGATACACTCGCCAAAGCCTCCACGCTTCGTTCCCCTTGTGCTAGATAGTCGAGGAGTTCCAGTCGATTGCCGTGACTGAGCGCCTTACCGATACGGGCGAACTGGGTAAAGAGCTGCTGTTTGAAATCATCGCTTGACATGATGACTGCTCTGTATTCTAATATTCAATTAATCAATTGAATATATATTATCCTCCCTTATAGCGCAACCGCTTGTTCTCAAATAAACCCGTGATGAATCTCACCGATACGGTCATGCAGAATGAACTCCCAATCCGTCTGGGATTTTTCTTCGGGATCCTGGGCTTGATGGCTGTCTGGGAGGTTGTCTCGCCACGTCGCACCCTCACCGTATCCAAGCCCTTACGGTGGGTAAACAATCTCGGGCTGGTGCTGCTGAACAGTATTTTCCTGAGGCTGTTGTTCCCGGCGGCTGCGGTCGGTATGGCGGCCTTCGCCGCAGCCAACGGCTGGGGAATTCTCAACTATATAGAAGTGCCGTATTGGTTGGCCGTCATCGCCGCGGTCATCGCGCTTGATTTCATCATCTATCTACAGCATGTGATGGTGCATGCAGTTCCCGCATTGTGGCGGTTGCACCGAGTGCACCACGCCGATCTCGATTTCGATGTCACCACCGGTGCCCGGTTCCATCCTATTGAGATCATCCTCTCTATGCTGATCAAGTTTGCGGCAATCACCGTATTGGGTCCACCGGTACTGGCGGTTGTGGTTTTCGAGGTCGTGCTAAACGCGACTTCGATGTTTAACCATGGAAATGTTCGACTCCCCACGGCCGCAGATCGTGTATTGCGTTGGTTCGTGGTCACCCCGGACATGCACCGAGTACATCACTCGGTAGAGGACGATGAAACCAACAGCAACTTCGGATTCAACCTGCCTTGGTGGGACCGTCTGTTCGGGACCTACCGAGGCCAGCCCCGTGGCGGGCACACGGCGATGACCATTGGCATAAATACTTTTCGTGATACCAAACACTGTGCATGGCTACCCGGCATGCTGATGCTTCCCTTCATCGGCAAGATCACCGGCTACACCATAAACCGGCGCGAGTGGACAAAAGCAGATGAGCAGTAAAACGTCACCTCTCGTGTTATTTATTTCTTGTTCTCTCAGTCGGTATCGCGGTGCCCGCTCTATACCGCGATCGCTTTGATACGAGTGCGTTACAAGCCTGGGTACAGATCGCCGTTCCGTGCGAGCAGCGCATATTCTGGCACGCCAAGGATTCGCTGATGTTCATATCGTGCGCAGCGGCACGGTCGGGTGGAACGACAACCGGTTTCCTTTTGAAGGCCGTGACATTTCGGGAGATGCGGCGTGATGGGTATAGACAACAACAGTCCCACTAAAGTTTTGATTCGCTACCTAAGGTGCATATCACATGAAAGTCTTAATGATCCTGAATGACCCACCGTATGGTACTGAAAAGTGCTACAACGGATTGCGTCTGGCCAAAGCCATGCAGTCGAAAGGAAACGTTGAAGTGTTAGTTTTTCTGATGGCGGACTCAGTGGTTTGTGCTAAGCGCGGCCAAAAGGTGCCCCAGGGCTACTACAACGTGGAATTGATGATCAAGGGCGTCGTGCGCAAGGGTCGTGTATTGCTGTGCGGTACTTGTATGGATGCGCGTGGACTCACCGATGACGAAATCATCGAAGGGGCAATGCGCAGCACTATGGATGAGCTGGCAGCGCTATCTATAGAAGCAGACAAGGTTGTCGTCTTCTAGCGAACTGACTTAATCTGAAGTCCGATACAACAACAGGAAAAATAATACTGAACCCAGGGTTGTGGCATCGGCGGTTTCTTCAGGGGATTAATCTTGAACGAACACACCCATACCGTTAACGACCTCACAGAACTTGCTTCTGCGTATGACAGATGGCGGGACAGCACACTTGGTCACGTTACCGATGAAATCGAACGGAAGTTGCTCCTCGAAATGATCGGGGATGTCTCTGGACGGACGATTCTCGATGTCGGCTGTGGCGATGGTGAACTTGCTGTTGAATTGTGGAGGCGTGGCGGGAGAGTGACCGGTATCGACGCATCCGCCCGAATGGTCGAGGCCGCCCGCGAGCGCGCAGACCGGCTCGGTGCCGATATCTCATTCCAGGTGTCACCGGTCCGATCGTTGGCGTTCGCGTCGGATAGGTTTGACGCCGCCGTTGCAGTGACTCTACTTTGCTTCGTTGGATATGGAGCGTCAGCTGTCCGTGAGATCGGGCGGGTTCTTCGACCTGGCGGTCGTTTGGTCATCGGTGAGCTCGGGAAATGGAACGTGTGGGCCGCCCTACGGCGCATTCGCGGCTGGCTCGGTAGCCCTCTGTGGCAACAAGCACACTTTCGGTCGGCCCACGACCTCCAGCGTCTAACAGGTGAGGCAGGACTTATCGTCGAGACACTGCGGGGTGCCATCTACTATCCGCCCTGTAATCTATGCGCGCGAATGCTGGGACCTATTGATCGCCATATCAGCCGTTTGACCCCCTTTGGTGCTGCTTTTCTTGTCCTTGTCGCCACCAAGCCATCCAAATGACGAAGTCACTGAAGGAGAGCGAAGTCTATGACTGACCACAATGAGGTACCGCCCATTCTCACCGACAAACATTACAGATCGCCATCGGTTTTCTCACCCGAGAGCCTGCTCCGCGAGGCGAGGCGCCAGAAGTCAGTCGCGATTGAGCCCGTACCAGAGGTTTGTTTACTTGATCCTGATGGCGACATCGTCCGGCTGCTCCAGGCTGAGAAACGCGCGCGCCGCCACCAAGGTTGGGCCTGCTACCACACTGATCTCCTTACCTTTGAAGAGAACGACCAGACGATCGGTGTCGTGGGTTGCGCCGTCGGGGCGTCCTTTGCGGTGTTGATAGCGGAAGAGCTTTTTGCTTCTGGGTGCCGGTTACTTCTGAGTGTCACATCGTCGGGTCAGATTACACCCATACAGACACCGCCATACTTCATCTTGATCGACCGCGCCCTGCGCGACGAAGGCACGAGTTATCACTACCTGCCGCCGGCACCATATAGCGATGCACCCGTGGCGTTGCTCAATACCCTGGACGACGCCTTCGATGACCTTCATGTACCCGTGCTGCGGGGTGCTACCTGGACGACCGACGCACCCTTCCGCGAGACAGCGGAGGCGATCGAGGTCATGCGCCAGCGTGGATTGCTCGCCGTGGAGATGGAGGCGGCCGCACTCTACGCTTACGCGAATGCATGCGACAAACCCATCGTCTGTTTTGCTCATGTCACAAATCAGATGGGTCAAATCGAGGGCGACTTCGAGAAAGGCCGGGCCAGTGGTGCCACTGACGCCCTGGCGATTGTCGTCAAAGCTGCACGACGGTTATACAGTGAGTCGATCGCCCCATCGTGAGCGCGCTTTCGAGTGCTTCAAATCTTGGACCTCCTCGGCCGTGAGCCGAAACGGTGGGCCACCTTCGTTACATGCGGATGTTCTCACCTCAGGCGCGACTGACGTCGACCGAAGATTCGCTTATGCGCACACAAAAAAAACCATATTGGTTTTTCCATTTGCTTAATCTAGATTATGCTCGGCCGGAGTTGCGCCATTATTAGGTGCCCGACGTATGCTGATTCTGTCCCTAGCCGGTCAATCCGAGCGCGTACCGCCGTCGACTTGAAAAGGCGGCGAAACAATCGAACACCGTATCTTCCCGAGGAGTACATCTGTGATGACACCCGAAGAGGAAAAAGAACTGCTGCACAGCGCGCCGAAGGGAACGCTGTTCCTTCTGTTGGTTTTTGCCGCGCTGATGCTGGGCGGCTGGCTGGCGATCTATCTGATGTTCCTGTCCCACGGACCTTTGAATTAAGGGTCCCGCCATGCATATCAACCGTTACGAAAAGACCTGGATCTACGTCACCGGCGTCCTGACCGCCGTTATGGTCGGGGTGCTGACATTCTACGCCATCGCCAACAACATCCACCCACCGAGCAACGTAGAGACAATCGACTCGGCCAGTCTACACTTAACCGCGGAATTCGCCGAGGAGAACCTGGGTGTTAAAACCAACGCCGATGGTAGCGTTACGGTTACGCTGGTGGGCGCACGCTACGGTTTCTACCCGCGGCGCATCGAGGTCCCGGCAAATACCCCGCTCAAGTTTCGCATGGCGAGTTTCGATGTACTGCACGGCGTCCATGTCCCCGGCACGAACGTCGCCACTATGGTCGTGCCCGGCTACGTGTCCGAGGTGAATACCGTGATTCCCACGCCGGGAGAATACACCTTGTTCTGCAATGAATACTGCGGGCTGGGCCACGATCAGATGTGGTCCCGCATGGTGGTCGTCGACAATGGAAGTGCACCGCAATGACACGATCAGAAAAAGCGACAGGATTGACCCTCGCCAGCCTCTGGGTGGCCTTCGCGGCATTCGCAGCCGCCACTATTCTCGGCCTTTACCAGGTGATCGCACGCAGCGGCATATTTCCCGAAATACAGTCTCCTCAGCTTTACTTCGGTTCCGTGTCCACACACGGCGTACTGATGGCGTTCGTTCTGACCACTTTTGTCGTCATGGGATTCGGTTATTACAGCGCGACCAGCAGCCTGCGCCGCCCGTTGTGGAGTGCTTCACTGGCCTGGATCGGCTGGCTGGTCGCCGTCGCCGGTGTCGGCCTCGCCGCGTACCCCCTGCTTACTGGTCAGGCATCGGTGCTGTTTACCTTTTACCCGCCGCTGCGTGCACACCCTTCGTTCTACATTGGCGCTACCCTGCTGGTGGTGGGTTCCTGGGTGTGGTGCCTGCAGATGATCATGATGATGCTCGGCTGGAAGAAGGAGAATCCCGGCCAGCCGGTGCCCCTGGTGATGTTCGGCACTGTGGCCAACGCCATTATGTGGTTGTGGACCAGCCTCGGCGTCGCCGCCGAGATGCTGTTCCAGCTGATCCCGTGGTCACTGGGTCTGATCGACACGGTGGATGTCGGCCTGGCACGAACTTTGTTCTCCTGGACGCTCCACGCCATCGTCTACTTCTGGTTGTTTCCCGCCTACATCGCCATGTACACGCTCCTGCCCCAGGCGGCGGGCGGGCGGCTGTTCAGCGACGAGATGGGGCGCGTCGCGTTCGTCATGCTGCTGGTGATCTCGGTGCCGATCGGCTTTCATCACCTCTACATGGATCCGTTTCAGGCCGCGGGTTGGAAGTTCCTGCACATGGCCGGCACCTTCCTGGTAGCGGTACCGACGCTGATCACCGGTTTCACCATACTCGCGTCGCTGGAGATCGCCGGGCGGCTGCGCGGCGGCAAGGGGCTGCTGGGCTGGATCAGGGCGCTGCCCTGGCGTAATCCGATGGTGACCGCTGCTGGCCTGTCGCTGTTGATGCTGACCGCAGGCGGTTTCGGCGGTGTGGTCAACGCCAGCTACGCGATGAATGCCCTGGTACACAATACCCAGTGGGTGACCGGACATTTCCATCTTATCTTCGGCGGTACAGTGGTGATCATGTACTTTGCCATCGCATACCATCTGTGGCCGAAACTGACCGGACGGCAGCTCGTCTCAGAGGCCATGGCGCGCGTTCAGCTCTGGCTGTGGTTCATCGGCATGCTGGTGCTCACCATCCCCTGGCACGTCATTGGGCTGCTGGGGCAGCCGCGCAGAATAGGATCCAAGCCTTACGACTCGCCGCTGGTGGAGCAGTGGCTGCCCCACGAGCATACCATGATCACAGGTGGCGTCGTGCTGCTGGTGTCGGCACTGCTGTTCGTGCTGATCCTGCTGGCCAGCCATTTCGGCCGCGAGTCCGAGACCGACACGGAACTCCGCTTCGCCGAGCCGATACACCCGGTGTTGACACTGCCCCGCACGCTGAATGGCTTTGCCTTCTGGAACCTGATCATTCTGGTCTATATCGTAGCCAGCTACGGCTATCCTATTACCCAGTTCTTTCTGCTCGAGACATACGGTGCGCTGCCATGGAGTATTTAGTGATGAGAAAACTCACCATCCCGTTCGCCGTCGGCGGCGCTCTGCTCTTTTCCACGGCGGCTGCCGAGCCGTCGTCCGAGGTTGCCTGGACACCGGACACCTACCGCTTTGCCCAATCCGGCGATGCCGCTAACGGCAAGAAAATTGCGGTGGAGGTCTGTGACGAATGCCACGGCGCAGGCGGTGTCAGTGAAGAGGACGATTTTCCCAACATCGCTGGCCAGTTGGAAACCTACTTGTACAAGCAACTGGTCGACTTCAAGTCGGGAAAACGCAAGAACCGGAAGATGCGCCGGCGGGTGAAAGACTTAAACGAGCAAGAGCTGGCCGATCTGTCGGCCTGGTACGCGCAACTCCCGGCCGAGCCGCAAGGACCCGAGGCGCCCGGCCACGAACTGGTGACCCGGGGGGATCCCAAGCGCATGATCACGTCCTGTAACGCCTGCCATGGTGCCGATGCGAAGGGCGCGGATTTAGACGTACCGATGTTGAAGGGTCAGCCGGCGGATCTGTTCGTCGAGATGATGGAGAATTTCAGAGACGGGTCCCGGGCAAACGACGTCTACGGGCGTATGCGGCAGGCGGCCGAGGCGTTGAGCGACGAAGAGATCGAAGCACTGGCACGCTACTATGCCGGTCTGCCGGTGCAATAGAGGCATGTGAGCAAGGCGGAACCAGCGCAGGACGCGGCAGTCAAGGACTGTTTCCACTGCGGCCTTGAAATCCGCGGTGGCCCCCGCGGCCCTTCTCTGACGGTTCTCGATCAACCGAGATGGTTCTGCTGTCCGGGATGCCACGCGGTCTGCGAGGCTATTGTTAAAGCCGGCCTGGTGGACTACTACCGCATGCGCGAAGCGCCACCCGCGAGCGGCGAACGGGTTCCCGATATCCTGCGGAGTGTTACCCTGTACGATCGGCCCGAAGTGCAGAGTAAGTTCGTAAGCCGCGACGATCGCGGCTGCGAAGCGGCACTACTGTTAGAGGACATTCGCTGCCCGGCCTGTCTCTGGTTGAACGAGCAGCAGCTTCGCGCCCACCCAGGCGTGCTCGAGGTCCACCTGGATTATGTTCGCCACCACGCCCGGATCCGCTGGGACCCGGGGCGGACCAAACTCAGCGACATCCTCACGTCAGTCGCCGCGATTGGCTATGTCGCCCATCCTTATGATCCGAGCCACAGCCGACGCTTGAACGAAGATCGCAGGCGTCGTAGCACCGAGCGGTTACTGTTCGCTGGCTTCGCCGCCATGCTGGTCATGCAATTCGCCATCGGCGGCTATCTCATGGGCGGACCGGGAACCGACGGCGGCTATCAATGGTGGGAGCAGTACAGCCGCTGGATTGGCGGTCTCATCACCCTGTTGGTCGTGGCCTATCCGGGCCAGGAGTTCCTCTTCGGCGCCACCCAGGCCCTCCAAAATCACCGGTTGAACATGGACGTCCCCATTGTCGTCGGAATAGGGGCGGCTTTCGCTGCCAGTGCGGTGTCGACCATCAGCGGCCAGGGTGATGTGTACTATGATTCCATCGTCATGCTGGTGTTCTTCGTGCTACTTGCGCGTCGCTACGAGATGCACGGCCGGGAGCTGGCGGCCCATAGCCTCGACCGGCTCAACACGCTGACGCCTCGCACTGTGTTGCGACTCGGCGACAGCGGTGCCAGCGAAATCCCCCTGCACGACGTTGCCGCCGGCGACCGTTTACGGGTTCTGCCCGGTGAGTCGATGCCGGTGGACGGCACTATAACCTCGGGCAAGTCCTCCATCGACGAGTCGCTGATCAGCGGTGAGTCGATGCCGGTAGTGCGCGGCCCGGGCGACGCGGTGCTCGAGGGGTCGGTCAACGGCGAACAGCCTATCGAGATTCGGGCCGCCCGTACTGCAGGCAGCGGCGTTGTCGCCGAAATCCGGGCGTTGGTCGATCGTGCGTTGTACGACAAGCCGGACCATTACCGGTTGGTCGATCGGGTAGCGGCGCACTTCATCGCTGTCGTCCTGGTGCTGGCTGGGTGCAGTGGTTTGATCTGGTGGGCGGCGGGCGATCCAAACTGGTTGATTTATGTCGTTTCGGTGCTGATTGTTAGCTGCCCGTGCGCGCTGGCCCTAGCGACCCCGGTGGCGTTGGCGGTCAGTACAGGGCAATCGGTCGCCGAAGGCGTACTGCCTCTGCGCCTGGCCGCGATGGACGAGCTGACGCGGGCTGACACCATAGTGTTTGATAAAACCGGTACGTTGACGACTGGTCGGTTAGTGCTCAACAGGGTGGTGGCACTTGGCGAGCTGCCCGTGGTCGACTTGCGTCGAATCGCATCCGCCATCAGTCAGTTCTCCGAACACCCAGTCGCGCGTGCCCTACGGTCAGCAACATCGGATGGTCGACCACCCGACGCAGTTGTGGATCACGCTACGGTGGTGGCAGGTTCGGGTATCGAGGCGGTCGTCGACGGTACGCCGTGGATTCTGGGCAACGATCGATTCGTCGCAGAACACTGTCCGTCACGGGCCTCAGGCCAACCGGTGGAACCCAACCAAGCGGGAGACCTTGTCACCTACCTGGCCAACCAATCCGGAGTGCAGGCAGCGTTCGTGCTGTCCGACCAGATACGCCGGGATGCGCTTGGTCTGGTGCGGGAACTCGAGGAGCTGGGCGTTGCGCCCATCGTGCTGAGCGGCGATGGCGAAGCAAGCACGCGCAGTGTGGCCGAGGCGGTTGGGATTACCGAGTTCCGTAGCGCGCTTTCCCCGGCCGGGAAGTTGGATTACTTGCGCCAGCTCCAAATCGGTGGCCGACGCGTGGTTGCGGTCGGTGACGGCATCAATGATGCACCGCTGCTGGCTGCGGCGGATGCCTCCATCGCCGTCGCCAGCGCTACGGACTTGGCCAAGCTGTCTAGCGATTTCGTCGTGTTGGGCAACAAACTGGGTGTGATCGGCGGGCTTTGGCATCGGGCACGCCGCACCCATCGGATAGTCCGGCAGAACCTCGTTTGGGCATTTGCCTACAACGTCACAGCTATCCCGCTGGCGGCGCTGGGACTGGTGCCACCCTGGCTTGCAGCGATCGGAATGTCGCTGAGTTCGTTGCTGGTTGTCGCCAACGCGCTGCGACTCCGTGGTAACCAGCGAAAAACCAGTCCACAGATTCTGTTCTGCCGGGCATCGGCCTGAACCAATCCCTTCGCTCCAAATGTCCAAGTACCACGTACTTTGAACTTCGCTCCTCGATCGAAGAACTAAGCACTTGCACTAACATGTGTCGTACGAGGTACACTTGGCTTGGGAGGTATGGGTATCTCTGAAGACCTGACTTAAAGGGGTGGAAAATAAACCACTCGCGGATCGTTTGGTCGATCAGGCAGCCTTGTGAAGCGTACTCAATACTCTCCATGAACTGCATTTCCCAGTGATATCGGTAGACTGTCTGAAGACCGGATAGACCACGATCGGGTGCAATGAACATTCAATCCACGAACTTAGCAAGACACGTTTTTGAAGGGCATGCGATTCCATGAACGAAGACACAAAATCTGCGGGTAAACCCAATGCCAAAGGTGGTGACTCTAAACAGGAACACCCCAAAGAACCCTCCAGTATTGGTACTAGCAAAGAAAGGGATCCGGTGGATCGGTACACTAAAATTCTGTTGATTATCGTAGCGGTCCTGTTCGTTTGGTACGTCGCTGCTGACCGCCTGGCCCCCTGGACAGATCAGGCACGAATAGACGGATTTGTCGTGCCCATAACACCCAAGGTTTCCGGCAAGGTCAAAAAGGTTCTTGTTA
>JASJAT010000097.1 GCA_030066885.1 Arenicellales bacterium
AGGCGCGCCTCCTACAGTGTCCCCGGTTTATCAGCCGTCACGCGCTACAAATTTTATCGATTGCTGAGCAGTTCTACGTGTATGTTTGCGTTTAAGTGGTTCATTTAGAAATCGATTCAGAGCAGCGACCAGGGTGACCTCAACTTGCGGATCAACTCCGCTGGATAGTTCTTCACGTATAGCACAAGCTGTTTTCAACAAATGTACAGAAACGATGAATTCATCGCGGCCGTGATCTAATAGCGATTTTATCGTTCCATCGACAAATCCTTTCGTATCCTCCACCTGCCAATGATCCGTTTGCTGTGATGCGTCGGTGTAGGGTGCGTTGCGCCCTGAAAAACACGCCAATTGAAGCAATCCCCTAGGCCACAGCTCTGGAAACTTAGTGCATTGAACGCGGACTGCGTTGGCAAACGTAAGACCGTGCGTGAAATCGAGCCACCCGATGTTATCTTGCACCGGGCGTGTTGTTTGTTCCTGATAGTACAAGTCATAGGTGAGCATGTTGTAAGCGTTAGCGCCAAGCAGGGCATGGTAATGTTCATTAGTAGGGGCACGACTGGCATCGACGGCGAGCGTCAGTGCCTTGTTGATGCTAAGGCCTTTGTAGGCGTCCGCCGTGACAGAATTAAACTTACCGCGACTGTCCCATCGCTTGACCAGGCTTCCGTACCGGCGAAACTCCGGGATCATATCCTCACGCGTCGCGAAAACTAGCGACCTGATCAACGACAATAACAAAGGTAACGCCGTTACCTCACCCAAACGTCGAACTAAACGGGTGGCTTTCATGGTGTAGATCAATGAATGACCAAAGTCATTGTAGTGAGCAAGCGCCGCGCGCGTTAGTCCATGCTCAATGTCAGTGATGTTCAGACCTCCTGCCAGGCCACCTCGTACCAGCGCAATGGCCTTCGGCTCATCCTCCGCTTCGATAGCGGCTACGAACATGTCTTCATCGTAATCCATTTGCTTTTCGACGAAGGGGTATGTTTTCTCCCGGAGTACGTCATCCGCGAGATGCGCGACGATTTCCAACAAGCAGACAAGTTGTGCTTCTTCATCTCCCTCACTTTCGTCGTAGAGCGCAAGCCAATCACACGCACCAGCAAAGGCATGCGTCCAACCAAACTCCATACGATCGTAGGACCAAAGTATCGCTTCTCGAACGGTGTCCAAAGGGTCAGCACCAAGCAAGCGCAGCCGGGCGATTTCGCGTCCCATGCGATCGTATTCATTATCTTCAAACGCTTGGCGAAGGTTGGACAGGATTTGCGTGTAACGGGTTTCAAAAGGAGGATCAGTGAGGTCGACCCAAACATCTCCACTACGAATGGAAATCGGGTAGGTTCGGAGTTGGTCTCCACCATAAAGGTTTTCCCCAGTCCTCAGATTGAATTTCCAGTTATGCCAGTTACAGGTCAACACACATTGACCATCGAGACTGCCTTCCTTAAGCGGGTAACCTTCATGAGGACAGCGGTTGTTGCAAGCGAACACACCCTGGTCGGTGAAGAAAACGACGATTTGCCGGCCATTCTTGCGAAACAGCTTCCGGCCCGTGGTTTCGAGATCCTTTAAAGCGGCAACTTTGTGCCAGTTGGAACTACTCGACACGTTTTCTCCACGCTTGCGGTGTGGCCTGATTTTGAACTTCCGCTACGCAACTGGCAACGCGCGTTGACTCGAGCACATAGCATTGCGTCCAATACCAAAATTTAACCCCGATTTGATCCTGGTCAAATTATCGGGTACTTGATTACGTAACCTATAGGCGCTCCCAGTGCCCACTTGGGGAGCTACCTTCGTACAATTCCGGGGACATTTATATGTCCCCTTTTCTTATCCCCCCGAAATTTTGGTCTACACTTAATATCTAGACATTGTGTACCTGTGGGGGGTCTTGATAATGTTTGAAGCAATTGTGGCTTTTTTTGAAGCCAATTCAATTATATGGAGCGGGGTTACCATCTTTCTCGTTGCCACTTTTATGATCGCGTTGAATTTGTTCGCAAAACACCCATCAGAGCTCGATGATGAGCCAGATTTTGAGGAGTTTGCGTCCTTTATGACAACGTTGGATTAACCCGAGATCTGACAGTTTATTCCCTGTCCTCGGCTGGCAACGTCAGTTTAATCCCTAGTTCGTCAACCGTCAGTCGTGTGACGGGGAACCTTCGGGTTCCGCTGCGGTAACACCGTAATTCCGGCATTCTTTTAGCCGGAATCTGTTGTTGATGTTCTTGGATGACCTGGTCTAAACCAGCGATGGCCCTGCAGGAGCGGTACCCTTGGCCCAACAGCTAAAGAATTCAACCACTTAGCTGTACCTAGCAATCTCCCAGTCGAGTAGCGATCCAGTTCATATTCATGGTCATGTTCATCCCTCCAGCGTTTACCTTCATGTCCATATTCCCCGATCCAGTTTGACCATCGGTACTGAACGTACCCTCTACGAACGCCTGTGCCCTATTCATATTGCATTCCATCCGAAACGAAAGCGTATCGCCATTCAAATTGTCGTCGATTAACGTACACCCTTGGGCGTCCTGCAACAATTTCCCCGGGTCAAACTTGGTTTCTTTGACGCACTCCGTTCTCGTTTCGGTAATCGACTGGGTAGTCATCGGACTGGTACGGGTCATAGTGGTCTCCCATAGACCCGGGTTTATAGCGAGTTCTGCCGCCATACCCACGATGGGGACCACATACAACAACTTGGCAAGAATAAGGTATTTAGCTGTCATTAAACGTTAGTGTTTCCTTGGTGATGGCTACGTTTTGGCGAATTGTACGCGAAACGAGCCACATTCCGCGCTGCTTTTGCGCTGTCAAGCCTGGTATCCCTACCTTCTGTCAGAAAATAGGTGACATACAGCAGTAAAACTTGATTATCAATAGGTTATGGCGTTTAACTAAACTATTACATTAGAAAATTTCTGCCAATGTTTAGCCGGTATGATGCCCGCGACGAGGTATTTCACGAACCACAAACTTCTCATAGCGGGCTCGAATGGTTGTCGAGATTGAAGTCCTTAGACGGACTGTTTAGAAGATTGATCATGTGGGCGTTTACGTTCTGTATTTTAGGAGTAATTGCAACAAACCTGGTGGCTTAACCTATAGACAAGCATGTCAACTCAACCTAAAACCAACGAACAGATTAGGCACAACAAGGCCTCCCACTCCGCACCTGAGTGGCTCTTGATAATAACAATCGGTTCACTTTTGACCGCTGGAATTTGGGGAGGTGCAGTGTGGCTGGTGGGCCGTCTATTCCACTAACCAAAAGACCTAGAATTATGGCGGTATTACAAGATACATGGGACGGGAAAGAGAGGCGAAAAACCCAAGATCCGAACTATTTTGAGCGCGGGGGTATCGAGCGGCGCAAAACACCTGAGCTGCGGGCAGGCTGGGACCCTTCTCTAGATGCGGGATTTAGAAAACTCATACTGTGGGTTTTCATATTATGTATCCTGGGCATCGTCACTCTGAACGTCTTTGCCGCCCATCTCGATATTTACTGATCGCGTCACCTAAGGGATATAATGCGCCCCCGGCACTACCGTTCTTTGCGCTGTTGGTGACTCGGGTTCCTTCAATACCCCCAACAAGGTTTTTGATTTCCGAGCCCTGAGCGAAGAATAAAAGCAATAAAAGCGAGGGGGGACGGTAGATGCCACACATACATGGTGCGAAAAGACTTAAAGAACCCCGTCCCGCCCCCTCACCCACCGGCTATCGGGCGGAACTCCACGCGTGGCAGCAAAATGGGTTTTTCCCCAACATTTCCAGCACGTTAACTAAAATAAAAACAGAACTGCTAACAAAGTGTGTAGATTGAACGTCAATCAACCTCCCTCACCAGGTTCTACACCATGACATTGACATTCCCAGCCTATTTTAATGCATCGTTAAATGAAGATTCCCCTGTTTGCTCACTGGCAATGCACGCGCTGTTAGTAGTCCTCAGCACACTTGCGCTAGGCGTTATATTTTGGTCTGCGGTATGGTTAGCTCTGGGCTTGTTAGTAAATCACCCTCCTATCTATGTGGACGGGATCAACATGGGATGGGGCAGGCAAAGTCTCTAGTATAACGTCTCGTGTGAGTTGCTAGTTGCTCGTCATTCCGGCCAAAGCCTACCGGATCATGTATGGGGTCTTCGCGGGAATGATGTTTCGCGTATACGGCAAATTGTTTCTGAAACACCATACTAACTAATACTCTGGGAGTGCCTCGATTCGCCGCCACCGCATCATCACGTTTGAGTTTCGGGGCGTGAAGCGGCGGCTCGTGCGCTTAATCGATCCTTATTCCGAGAGCGCATCCAAACTTAGCACCTCTTCTTCGCTCAACTTGATGTCCACCGCTTTGACGCTGTCCTCAATGCTGGCAACACGGCTCGCCCCAGGAATGGGTAATACATGATTTCCTTTGTGCAGTAGCCAGGCCAATGCAATACAGTACACACTACTATCATGCTCGTGGGCGATCGTAGACAGTGCCTCTACGCCGGATAGTCGTCTGTGCCCATGACCGCCACCGACCGGGCTATAGGGTATATAGGTAATACCCTCTACCCCACAATAGTCGAGCAGCCCGTTGGCCAGATCTTTCTTGTATAGGACATTACATTTGTTCTGAACCGAGGCAATGGGAACGATTTTTCGAGCTATCTTAATGTGGTGCTGTTCCACATTCGACAAACCGACGTTGGCGATCTTGCCCTCCTCACGCAAACGCCCCAACTCTCCGATTGATTCTGTAAATGGTACTGCAGTATCCGGGGCGTGATACTGATAAAGGTCTATGGTTTCAACTCCTAGGCTCTCCAGGCTTTGTTCGCAAGCACTACGCAAACTTTCCGGACGGCCATCCGTTTCCCACCGTCCCTGGGGCCTAGTGAGCCCTCCTTTAGTTGCAATGATAACTCGAGCCGAGTTGCTCGAATTCCTCACCACTCCGGCAACGAGCCTTTCGTTGTGCCCGAAATCAGAGTTGTCTATACAGTAGCAATTGGCTGTGTCTATGAAATCCACTCCAGCCTCAAGCGCGGTGAGAATCACGGCTTTGGCCTGCTCTTCACTGGGGCGGCCCCGCAGCGACATTGGCATAGCGCCAAGGCCGATGGGGAAAACTTCTAGGTCAGTATCGCCGATTACTCGCTTCATCGTTCTGCTACCAGTGATTTATGTTCTTCACGCTCAAACAAAGTTAGCAAAGTAAACGTCAGTAAACTAGTAACTAGTTGGCTAGTTACTAGGTAACTTTTAATTGGGAGTTGCTCCCGATGGGATCTTTGGTGAGCGATTGCTTGATCAAAACCGACGCATTTTTCAAAGCTTTGGTGATCTCTTTTGAAGAGCCACCTTCGATTGGCCCGCTATTCAGGGCCTCCTTGATTAGCTCCGTAGCTTGTTTGATCGCGTTGGTGATGTGATCCTTGGAGGCACCTTCTAGGGGTTCATTCTTAAGAATCTGCTGTGCTTCTTTGATAAGGTCCTCAGCCTCTTTAATTGCCTCGATAATGTCGATAAATTCGTCGGCCTGCTTGATCGTCTCCGTAGCATCTTGTGAAGGCGTCGGGACTTTCTGAGTCGCTGGCTGCTCTACCTTCTTTTCTATCTTCTCGGCGATTTTTTCCAACCTGGGTTCTACCCGGGCGTCGTTAACAGCTACTTTGTCAGCGGGCGCTGGCACCGCATCAGTTTCATCTGAACTAGTCAGCCCGCTCCGCTGCTGCTCAAGGGTATTTGCTGGATGTTCAATGTTGTCCGTCTCCTGGGTACCACTGTGGGGTGGGCCGTGTGGCGTAGCGCTGCCATATGACCAATCTGTTGGTGGGGCTGATGTTTGACCGAGTCTGCGCGTAACAAGAGCGATCTTGGCCTTTAACTCTTCCTCGTCTGGTTCGAGACGAGGCCCGGGTACGATGATATGGTTAATCTTGGGCGTGAAAAACCAAGCCGCGAAAGCACCAGCAAGGCAACACATCGCAAATCCTGCGATGAAAAACCAGTGTGAATCGAAAGATTCCGCCATGTCTACCAGCTTGTTTAGCTGCTCGGATATTGAGAGGGCCTCATCTCTAAGTATGGATGTCTCTGGTGTGGGGTCAACCAAACCCGATTCCACCCTATCGGAGGATGGTTCTAGCGATACTAACTTAGTCTCCGGGTCAGTCGACGAAGACATTGTAGTCCCGAGCTCTTTTTTCGCGGTAGGGTTTGCTTCATCTCTTATGTCTGGTGAAGTGACCGAAGCGGGTGAATCTGAAGGTCCGATCGCCGTTGACAAAGGTTCCGAAGGCTTGATAACAGACGATTTAACATCACCAACGATTTCGCTCGCAGCTGTCTTAGGCGCCGCAGTTTTTGGCGCAGGGGTGGCGGCGGCTTCAATTACAACCGGGGACTCTTCGCCGGAAAGGCTTGGTCCTTTGTCAAGAGTCGTCGTAACTGCAGGCTCGCTGTCTGCAGTGTTCTGGGACGATACTGGCGGGCCTTCGGCATCGACAAACTCGGTTTTCGGTACAGGTGGCTTGCCTAGAAAGACAACACCGGATTGTTTTAGAGCAGCTAGAAGCTCCTCGTTGATATTGCCGGTAACCGGTAATCCTTTATCACGCTGAAACTCTTCAATCGCACGTCGCGTCCTGCCGCCATAAACACCATCGACACTGCCCGGGGCATAATTCAGTTGGGTTAAAGCATTTTGAACATCATAAATTGTCTGCTCCGCGTATATTTGTAAATGGCTTGGTGCCGCCGACGCGGTGTAAATTCTCGTGTCATTCCAATTGCCAGAGCCGTCCTTACATAGAGTTGTTTCGTGTCTACCCCCTGATGACTCACCTAGGTAATACACGTGGACCAAATCCACACAGGTTTTCCCGTTGTCTCCCTGACCGATGGGATTAAGTGTAACTATGGCTCCATTATGTTGGGTGTGTGGATTGTGCCAGTGAAAAGTAACTTCCGGATCATCTGCATCCAAAGCTTTTCTGAGCGCCGCGCGGATATTGAATTCATCAGTTCTTTGTAGTTCGCTCAGACGACTTTCTGCTTGCTCGTCTTTTAGATTCTGAGCAAAGACAACTGACCACAGCCAGGAAACAAAAAACGCAGCCAACAACACTGTAGCGCGTGTATTAGGTTTTGCCACTCCTCAGATCCTTTTTCCGCGGTGACTTAGCCCGTGTAGCGACCAAGGCCCGCGTTTACCCCCTTGTGTTATTGTTGCTAACGTGCCCGACTTGGTTTACCGGTGGACATCTCTCGACGAGTCTGAACCGGAATGACGGAAAGTTTTACCCCTTCGCCGCCGTGAACCAAGTACGGATACGCGACGTTATTTAGGCGACCGAACAGCTCATATCCTGCCCGCAACATAGCGGAGACTTGATCATGCCGTGCTCGTTAGGGCATTTCGACACTTGAACCTCAGACCCATTCTCCAGCTTTAGCATATCGTTTAAAAGTGACGCATCACACTTGCCGCAAGTAGTGTTTACGCTCATCCCGCACTTTTCACATTCATAGGTTGCCATGTTTCTTTCCCCTCTTTTGATCCATAGCCATCAAGTTTTAGCAGTAATACCGAAAAGATAACACGGCGACAGGTACAGTGACTACTCAGGTTTATTTGGATGCTCCTTTACATCCATTGGCTACTACATCAAACCCGCATCTACCGCCGTACCATCTAAATAGGTCTCAGGCTACCTATGTTGGCAGGCAGAATGATCTATGCTGAATGTATGGCCATGACGAAAAGATCCGGGCGTGATCGACGGGTTTCGGTCTATTTCCCTCCGCTGGAAGGCGAGCGTCGCGCGTATCAAGACAGACGAGCGGAGTCGGTGCCGGAAGAGGTCGGCAAGCCGAGTTGTGCCGAGACTACCGAGCCACCCAAGGTCGTCCCGGGCCTAAACGGCCGAGGCCGACATGTCGCTATTGCGATCCTTATCTTAGCGACAGTTCTTATAGTGTCACTATAACTGTCTTTGTATCCAGGCGGGTGGCGAGTTAAACCGGCTGCAATCCCTGTAAGGGTGCCGGCAGTAAGGTTTTTTCCCGGGTAGTCCCGCCTGCAATGAAATCCACGATGATCTGTTGCGTACCTCCGATGTTCTCACTCAATATCCCATGCCGCTTAGCCTCTATAACTTTCAAAGTCCTGTTGGCTTGTTCAAGGCCATCGTAAAGGAGCTCGGCGCTATTGGGCGATACTACTGGATCTCCGTTGCCCTGAAGTAGCAAAACCGGGCACCGTACGTCCTTCAAGTGGCTCTGCAGGGCATCCATCATTCGCCGGAGCTCGTAAAGGCCTCGGATAGGCATGTGCTTGTAGTTAATTTCTGGTTGCTCCGAATCATTGGGACGAAACGGCATGATCCCTTCGTATGCCGACATCCACCGTACTAACTGATTGGCACTGTGCATAAGTGGAACAAACACCATGTTCTTATTTTGGAACTTTAGAGGAACCGAGACTGCGGCCACTCCCGCCAGTTGCTCCGGCTGGTCGGCGGCCAAGCGCAGGGCCAATGCACCACCGGTGGAAAACCCCACCAAGAAGACCCGATCGGAAAGTGTCGCCATGGTCTCGTAGCCTCGATTCAATGATCCAAACCAGTCCTCCCAACTCCTCTCCCGTAGATCCCATGGTGAGGTACCGTGACCTTTGAGCCGGACACCTAACACGGTATAGCCACCGCGCGCGAGCTGCTCCCCAAACTCTCTGACTTGGGCTGGCGATGCTAGAAAACCGTGTACCAGTATGACTCCGATCCCATTGGGCCGATCGGGTTCAAACAAAAACGGATCCGGGTTAGAAATCGCGGTTTCCTGCTCATTGATCGCGAGGTGTCTTGGTTTGGAGAACTGGAGCCTGTCCCAATGAATAGCGATGCCCTCGTCGTCAAAACGGTGCTTGGCAAACTGTTTAGGGCCTACGTATGGTGCTTCTTCGATGGCATCTGCAATCACCTGACATACCTGCGGTAGAGGTGCCACTTCATTGGCGTACACTGCCACCAGGTTTTCGATGCGAATTTCATCCAATGTGTGCTTCTCCCTCAGTTTGGAGAGGAAACGATATTCCCCATCAACTCTTTCCACTAGCTGGCTGGACGACGCCGTCTTGATGAACTGCGACAACCCCAAACAATCACCGTCTAACAGACCGGAGTACGCCTCTGGATTGCGCAGACTGCGGTGAAGCTGGACCGAGCCGCGAGCCTGTATTTTTCGGACAGCCAGGTAGAGTATTTTGTGAAACTCATGGTCTGCGATTTCCGTGCGACCCCTCACCACTAGCAGCAGGATAATCCTTGAGGCCAAGTGACAGAGGTTTACGGTCACGTTCGAATACATTCGATGCATATACTCGTCGCGGATCGAGCGTACATTATGTCTTATGCTTCGCGACAAGGGTTTTGCAGCCCACACACCCTTTGCAGTACGTAAATTGAAAGCCGTCTCCAGCGAATCGAGACGGGGCAAGATGCTGTTTAATAGCTTTCTGTCCAGCCAGCGCAGGTATTCTCTCGGGTATATGGCATCACCCAAACGAACATCCATATCCGTATGTTTGAGTAATATATTGCCCTCGATCATCAGTTCTTCAGACAATCTCCGACTTAATCCTCGATTTAGGAGTTCTGCACCTTTACGCAACAAGTTGTCGCCCACACGCATCGGATAGAAAGTGATATTGGCAGGCACAATAGCGGTCGAACGTCGTGCGGCAGCCAACAAGTCCTCCGTGTTTTCGAGTTGGAGTTTCTCAGCCCACTCTTCTAGTCGGCTTGTATGGCCCAGATTGTGCAGCGTCAAAACCGCTTGCTTAAAAACATCGAGGGCGAGACCCAGTACCGCTGGCCCGGTATGGTGCTTGCGTCGACTATTGGTTGCGCGCGAATAAATGCTGTACTTCCCGCGGTGATCCACGACCTGACGGTCCTTCACCATACACCCCTCGGGAAATACGATTACTTTTCGTCCTTTTAAGATCTCGGCCGCAAGGAAGGGTAATAAATCGGGCAAATTGCGCGGTACTGCGCCCGCATTCAAAAGGTAGTTGGAAAAAGCGTCGTCCTTTAGGAAGAATTCATTGGCGGCGACAGAACGAGACAACGCACCGGTCTTGGTGTAGATAAGGTATTGTGGGATAAACGTTTCAAAACGAGCGAAATGGTTGAATAGAAAGATTTCGCCCTCGTTTATTTGATCCTCACTCTGGTGCAGCTTGATATTGACCTTGAGAATCTTCTCGAGGATCTTGAATACGTGGACCGACTTTTCGTAGGTCGATCTACGGACTTCGAAATCGTGGTTTATCTGTGGAAGCGCATAGTTCACGGTCTTGTCCGGACCCCCGGCCGGCAAGTCTGCTTTACGTCATCGCTTAATTATAAGTATATCTAAATCGACGTGTTTTGCCTCAAATCGTCGTTCTTCCCCCACCAACTTGTACTTTCATTTGGCTCATAACACTACATTTTGACCCGACCAATACGCATCGAGTTCCCCATTCTTATCAACTCTTAGGAGGCAACTGCATCTTCCCACAGGTCTTTGCCCAACCGAACACCTGTTTCCACGCCTCGATATCGCCTTGGCTCTACCAGAAATTCTTTATACCCAAGGGCTCGATAAAACTCTCTCGCCGCAGAGTTTCGCAGTCTTGCCTCCAAATAAACAATGCCGATACCAGCAACCAATGCAGTTTTTTCAATCCATTTTATAAGTGCTGTTCCCACACCGTTGCGTTGCCTCGATTTTTCAACGGCAAATAGAACAATGTGTGCTTCGTTTATTCTGTATTTTGTGATACCGAATCCAATTAAGTGAGCGCCATCGCAGGCAACGACCACATTCGTATCCTTATCCCGCATGTTTCTGATTACACGTTCTTCTGTCCAACTCCAACCCAGACCAAGTTCGATCAGATTTTTTGACATTTCGGCAATCCGTCGCGCATCCGACACGGCGGCCAGTCGTATGTCGTAACTCTCAATCACTCTTACAGCACTTCTTGATTTTATTGTTTGTTAAAACCGTGGGTTTGCGACTTATACCCATTAGATCGGATCGACTATTCACTTGGTGGGAACTCCGGGTAAGAGAAGACATCCTTTAAATCCAGTGTTTGACTGCGCTACTCCAGGGGCTTATCCGAGCCCAATCAGTTCTGCGTTCACCCAACTTGCGCCTTTCAGAATAGTTTCGCTGCTCGACACCCCCGCCTGCAAAATACAAAAGATCGTTGGCCTGTCGCCGATCCACTCCGCAGCGACGGTCAGTATCAGATCGTTTTGTAAATTGACCCAAGTTTCGAGTGTCTCTCTACATCACGAAGTTCCCAGTTGTAGTGCAACCTCGCGATTGGTCAACGCGCACACTCAGGGGCAGAAGACCATCGCCTTGTCCTACTGTCCCAAAACAGGCGCGTTACGAAACGTCTTTCTAAACCAGTTCGTCGTTCTATACCACCCCGTTCAAAATAGTCGGGGTCACGAACCCATTTCCGCCTATCAACACCAGATCTTTCGACCATACCTCCCCCCTTATACAAATGACACCCGCAATTACTATACGCTTTTTAGATGAAATAAAAAACGGGTTCGCCAAATGTCTTTTTCGCGACAATTTGCCTGTGACACAAGAATCAATCGCGACACCGCTTCTACATAACAGGAGCGAACGGCTTGTATCTAGCAGCTAGTAAAAACAACTAACGGATACTCGCGCTCGATAATGGTCACTAGCCACAAGCTAATATCTCGCGCCCTTTGCGAGAGAACATGTTTTTTCTACATGTAAAGCGTCTAGATAGTACTGCCCGCCTATTCCATTTGCTTACCTATACTCGCAATGGCGGCAGCCGTCGGTTAGAGTAAACCTTCACGCAACATGCGAGTCTAAAAGTCTGCAAATGCTTGGTGCCCGAAAACCATGATAAGCGATGTCACGCGTTGGCTCGATAAGCTTGGTCTGGGAAAATACGCCGAGGTGTTTACCCAACACGACGTTGACTCACGAGCTCTACCGGAGCTTACCGAACAAGATCTGAAAGAATTAGGTGTATCGCTGGGGCACCGGCGAGTACTACTTAATGCTATCGCGGAATTGGCGAAACAACCGGGTGGCGCTCTGGAAACAGAAGCGTTTGAAGAAACGTCAGCTGCCGACGAGGCAGAGCGCCGCCAGCTAAGTGTCATGTTCTGTGACCTCGTTGGCTCGACTGAACTGTCACAACGACTCGACCTCGAAGATCTACGCGAAATCAATCACGCATATCAAGATGCCTGTGCGAAGGCGATCGAACGCTACGGGGGTTTTGTCGCGCGGTATATGGGCGATGGGGTTTTAGCCTATTTTGGGTACCCACAGGCGCATGAGGATGACGCGGAAAGAGCCGTGTATGCGGGTTTGGGTGTAATCGAAGCAGTGGACGGCATCAGTCCAACCAAGGTTAATCGACATAACGTCAAGCTCAGTGTCCGTGTCGGCATAGCCACGGGTCCGGTGGTTGTTGGTGACTTAGTGGGTACAGGCGCTTCACAAGAAAATGCGGCGGTCGGAGAAACTCCAAACCTGGCTGCCCGCTTGCAAGGGCTTGCTGAGCCCAATAGCTTGGTCATTGCGGATAGCACACATCGATTGGTGGGAAAGGTATTCGACTGCATTGAGCTCGGTACCCACGAACTGAAAGGTTTCTCTATTCCCCAGGTTGTATGGCGTGTAAAAGGCACACGCCAGGTGCTGAGCCGGTTCGAGGCTACGCGAAGAGCTGCGCTCACCCCCTTCGTCGGTCGTGAAGAAGAACTTGAGATCATCTCCAGGCGTTGGACAATGGCCAAGAGTGGAGAAGGTCAAGTAGTGTTGCTTTCTGGCGAGCCGGGGATAGGAAAATCAAGGCTTACCCAAGCCTTCTTAGCATCGATTACAGATAGTAGTCCAACAGTTTTACGTTACCAATGCTCATCCCACCATACCAATAGCGTCCTGCATCCGGTCGTGGCCCAACTCGAACACGCAGCAAAAATCCAGCCTGATGATTCCCCAGACATTCGTCTGGACAAACTAAACAGCATACTGCTCGAAACCACAGAACGGAATTTACCGACCTTCGCCGCCCTTCTCTCGATACCACCAGATGGTCTATACCAGCCGATTGAGTCCGTACCCGAACAACTCAAACAACAAACACTGGACGCTCTAATGGCGGAACTCAAGCAGCTCTGCAGACTTGGGCCGGTTGTCGTTCTATTTGAAGATTTACACTGGATCGATCACACATCGAGGGAGTTGATAGATCTTATCGTTGATGAAGCACAAAACTTGCCTCTCCTTATCATACTAACTTTTCGCCCGGAGTATGTCGCTCCCTGGGTGGGGCATGCGCATGTTACGCTGTTGGCATTCAGCAGATTACCCGACCGAGCTTGCACCAACATCGTTGCGAGTATCACCCATGACAAGCCACTACCCGACGAACTACTCCGACAAATAGTAAAAAAGGCAGACGGTATACCGCTGTTCGTTGAGGAACTTACACAGGCAGTCTTGGAATCTGGAATCGTCGATGAAATGGAAGACAGATATGTTCTGTCGGGACCGATTGATTCTCTTGCAGTTCCGGATACGTTGCAGGAGTCGTTGGCGGCACGTCTAGATCAACTCGATTCGGTACGTGAAATAGCGCAAACCGCAGCCGCAATCGGTCGAGAGTTCTCAGGCAAATTGCTAGCCGCGACCTTAACGAGAAGCAGTCAAGATTTAGAAGAGGCTCTGGCGCGATTAATAAAATCCGGACTCGTAATCCAACGCGGCTCAGATAATTTCGTCTTCAAACATGCTTTGGTACAGGATGCCGCCTACGACAGTTTGCTGAAAACACGTCGAGCTGCACTGCACGGGCGTATCGCCAAGACACTTAGTGAACTGTTTCCAGAAACCACAGAGAACGAACCCGAGGTCTTAGCTTATCACTATGGGGAGGCGGGCTTAACAAACCCGGCCCTTAAGTATTGGTTACGAGCGGGTAAACGTGCTGCACAGCATGGAGCAAATGTGGAATCGATCGCCCACCTCAGACAAGGCTTGATGGTCCTTGAAAACCTGCCGGAGGACGAGGAAAGGACGTCCAGGGAAATCGAGCTTCGCATCGCATTGGGTGTGCCCCTGGCAAGCGTTGAGGGTTTTACTGCGACGGTCGTTAAAGAGAACTACGAACGGGCAAGGAATCTTTGTGAAAAAAGTGGGCAGACAGAAAAACTTTTTCCTGTGCTTTGGGGACAATGGATACACCACATGTTCCTCGGCGAGACGCGTTCAATGGGCCCACTTGCTGACCGCTTGCTTGAAGTCGCTAGCGAGCAAAATGATACGTCGCTTCAGCTCGAGGCCCATCACTGCCAATGGTCAAGCCATTTCTTAGTCGGGGAATTTCCGGCCTCGCTCGAACACACTAGACGTGGTCTAGAACTGTACCGGCCCGAGGAACACCACGCGCTTACTTTTATTTACGGCGGACATGATCCTGGAGTATGTGCGCGCAACGTGAGTGCTCTTGCCCTTTGGTTGCTCGGGTATCCGGAACAGGCACAGAACAGGTTCACAGAGGCATTCGATCTTTGTCGTGAACTTGGGCACGGTGGAACGCTGGCCGATACATTTCAGATGGCGATGGAGCTGTCGGCACTGGAAAGAGATACGGTGGTATTACAACAACAAACAAAGGAACTTGCCGACCTTGCTGCGACCGAGAGGTTATATGACTACAAGACTTTGGTTGATGGAACCACAGGCTGGTTGATGTTTCGCCGGGGAGAAACCGCCGGCGGGTTAAACTTGATGCGTCAAGCGGCGAGAAGCTGGCTTTCACAAAGAATGACCTGGTCGGTTCCGTCTATGTTGCTGGTTGTGGAGGGTCTGGAACAGGCGGGCGAAATAAACGAAGGGCTTAAACTCCTGGACGCGGCGTTCAGTTTTGCTAAACGCAATGAGGTACGCTCGTTGCAACCGGAGTTATATCGAGTGCGCGGAGAGTTTTTTCGAATACAATTACCCGGTAGCCCCGACGCAGCAGAAGACCTGTTTCTTCAGTCGTTAGAGATTGCTCGAGCATTGGATGCGAAATCGTTGGAACTTAGAACTTGCTTGAGCCTAGCTCGACTTTGGCGTAGCCAAGGCAAGCACAGGCAAGCGAGTCAGTTACTCTCTCCCGTAGTGAGTTGGTTCACAGAAGGTTTAGACCGGACTGACTTAAACAGCGCGCGGGCTTTGCTGGAACAACTGGAACAGGCATAGATGAAGGTGATTCACCCTGGTTTACCGAACTAAAACATAAGGAGAAAAGCCATGCCTACAGATCTCTGGGATAACCCGCTAGGCACAGACGGTTTTGAGTTCATCGAATATACGTCGAAGAAACCGGAGGAGCTTGCACATTTATTCGAACAGCTTGGCTTTATTGAAATTGCCAAACATCGCAGCAAAAGCGTGACTTTATATCGGCAAGGTGAAATCAATTTCATCCTCAACAGCGAACCCGACAGCCAAGCTGAACAGTTCACCGAGATTCACGGGCCAAGTGCAAATGCCATGGCTTTTCGCGTGAAAGACGCGACCGAAGCGGTCAAGATGCTGGTCGACAATGGCGCTGCTCTCATTGAATCTGGCGCAGGCCCAATGGAGCTGAATATACCTGCCATCGAGGGCATCGGCGGATCCCTTATATATTTAGTGGATCGCTATGACGAGCCATCGATCTACGACATCGATTTCAAACCCATCGCCGGTGTTGACCAGAGCCCACGGGGAGTAGGGTTATCCTATATTGACCATCTGACCCACAACGTGGAGCGTGGACACATGGACCAATGGGCTCAGTACTATGAAAAGCTCTTCAACTTTAAACAGATCCGATTTTTTGACATCGAGGGAAAACTGACCGGGCTTCGTTCACGAGCGATGACCAGTCCGTGTGGCAGAATTCGCATTCCAATTAATGAATCCAGCGACGATAAAAGCCAAATTTCTGAATATCTGAAAGATCACAACGGTGAGGGAATCCAGCATATCGCACTTGGTACCGACGATATTTACTCTGCAGTAGAAGCGCTGCGCGATAATGGTATAGAGTTCATGGATACACCAGACACCTACTATGAAAAACTGGAAGAACGCCTACCGAATCATAGAGAAAATTCAGAGCGATTGCGTAAGAATCGTATTCTCATAGACGGTGAACCCGTGGACAAGACCGGCAAAGAAGACTTGTTGCTGCAGATCTTTACCAACACCGTCATAGGACCGATTTTCTTTGAAATCATTCAACGCAAGGGTAACGAAGGATTTGGTGAAGGTAACTTCCAGGCTTTGTTTGACTCGATTGAGGAAGACCAGATTCGTCGCGGTGTTATCAGCGATCCAGCAACGGAGTAAAATCAGTGCCCGCCAATGAAGGTCAGCTTGCGTACCATGCCGGTTTTCGAAACCATGTTGTTACCGAAGCACTCCCTCACGCGCTGCCCAAAGGTCAAAATTCACCGCAGAGATGCCCTTATGGCTTGTACGCGGAACAATTGTCGGGCACGGCTTTTACTGCCCCCCGCAGACAGAATCTGCGCAGTTGGCTGTACCGAATTCGACCGTCGGTCACACAGTCCGCGTATCGTGAATTGTCCTTAGGTTGTATTGCAACGACTCCATTCGATTCTTTCGTCGCTGACCCTAACCAGATGCGGTGGGACCCGCTGCCTTTACCCTCTGCGCCTACCGACTTTGTCGAGGGGCTTTACACCTTATGTGCTAATGGTAATGCCAGTAAGCAAATTGGTATCGGAGTTCATCTATACGCTTGCAATAGAAACATGGAAAAGAGGTTTCTCTACAACGCGGATGGAGAGCTGCTGATCGTTCCGCAACAAACTGCGTTGCTCATCCGCACCGAACTCGGAGTGCTCGAAGTGAGCCCCGGTGAGATAGTGGTAGTCCCACGCGGAATTAAGTTTCAGGTACAGATTGGCGAGTCCGATACGGCAGCCCGAGGCTATATTTGCGAAAACTATGGTCAGCCATTCGAGCTGCCCGAGCTCGGCCCTATTGGTGCCAACGGTTTAGCCAATTCGCGCGACTTCCTGTCACCTTGTGCCTACTTTGAAGATCTACAAGGGGAATTTGAGTTGCTAGCAAAGTTTGCGGGTAAGCTTTGGGCCTGTCGACTCGATCACTCACCCTTGGATGTTGTTGCATGGCATGGCAACTACGCGCCCTATAAATACGACCTGTCCCTATTCAACACCGTCAACACCGTCAGCTTCGACCATTGTGACCCGTCAATTTTCACCGTGCTCACCTCTGCCTCTGCGACGCCAGGTACAGCAAATTGTGACTTCGTCATTTTCCCACCGCGCTGGATGGTAGCTGAAAATACGTTTCGACCACCTTGGTTTCATCGCAATATCATGAGCGAGTACATGGGCTTAATTTACGGCGTCTACGACGCCAAGGCCAAGGGTTTCGTTCCCGGTGGCAGTAGCTTGCATAATTGCATGTCACCACATGGCCCAGATGCCGAGACTTTTAAGAAGGCATCGAGTATCGAATTAGAACCTCAATATCAGGGTAATACTTTGGCTTTCATGTTCGAAAGCCGTTATGTTTTTCGCCCTACCGAAACTGCGTTGAAAGCGGAGTTTCGGCAACGTGATTATGTCGACGTGTGGCGGGGGCTGAAATCGAATTTCAATCCAAACACGCGATAAAAAAACTGTAACCATGACGCTGAACGAAACGCATGACCCAAAATTGACAAGTTGGGTGAATTCGGCTCAACAGGTGGGCACGGATTTTCCTATCCAGAATCTGCCTTTAGCCATATTCCGCTCAGAGTCTACCGAGCCTTTCCGTGGAGGGGTTGCCATAGGCGACCAAATAGTCGATCTGGGCGCAGTGGCGCAGGCTGAATTGTTTTCGGGTGAAGCGGCTGCGGCTGTTACCGCGTGCACGAAACCAAGTCTCAATGCCTTCATGAATATGGGCCCAGGTGCCTGGTCAAGTTTGCGCTCGACGCTGTCTCGAGGTTTGCGTGAAGGATCATCGCTGAATGAAAAACTCGCCAATTGTTTAGTGCCACAAAGCGAAGCCGAATACGCCGTGCCTGCCGACATTGGTGACTACACGGACTTTTACACATCAATCCATCACGCGACCAATATCGGCAAGTTGTTCCGTCCGGACAATCCGCTGATGCCAAATTACCAGTGGGTTCCGATTGGGTATCACGGACGCAGCTCGTCCATACAGATTTCCGGTGTGGATGTCCGTCGGCCTAAGGGGCAAACCAAGGCCCCGGATGCCTTAACGCCGAGCTTCGGGCCGTGTCAGCGTCTCGACTACGAAATGGAGATGGGTATATTCATTGGTTGCGGTAATGAGGTGGGGCAGCCTATACCTCTTGATGACTCCGACAACCACATCTTTGGATTGTGTCTGCTAAATGATTGGTCGGCCCGAGACATCCAAGCGTGGGAGTACCAGCCTCTGGGGCCGTTTTTGTCCAAGAGTTTCGCCACTACCATTTCACCATGGATTGTGACTTGGGAGGCATTGGCGCCGTACCGAAAAGAATGGACCCGGCCCACCGATCACCCACAGCCGTTACCCTATCTGGAATCGAATCACAACCGTTCGACGGGTGCGTTTGATATAGAGCTGGAAGTTCTGCTTGAGACAAAACAAATGCGCCGGAACCAGGAACCACCGTCACAACTTTCTGTAAGCAATTTTCGCTATTCCTACTGGACCGTTGCGCAAATGGTCGCACATCATACGATCAACGGCTGTAATTTACGCCCGGGTGATCTGTTTGGCAGTGGCACAATGTCCGGTCCCGAACCCACCGAAGCCGGTGCATTGATAGAGCTGACCAAAGGAGGGAAACAACCTGTTACACTCACTAATGGTGAGCATAGGACCTTCCTAGAAGACGGTGATGCCGTCATCATGCGCGGTCGGTGTCAGCACAGAAACGCACCCAAAATCGGGTTCGGTGAGGCCGTCGGCACTATACTGTCGGCAACGTAATAGACCGCAGCCATACTCCAGCTCATGATCCTCTACGACTATTTTCGATCTTCGGCGGCTTACAGGGTTCGCATCGCGTTAAATCTAAAAAGTCTCCCTTACCAACAGAAGCTGGTGAGTTTGGCACGGGGCGAGCACAATAATAAAATCTACAAACACGTTAATCCCCAAGGATTGGTACCTGCAATGGAACTAGACGACGGTACGGTACTCACTCAATCTTTGGCGATTTGCGAATACTTGGACGAAATCCACCCACAACCTGCACTTCTGCCAGCTGGATCGAAAGCGCGAGCCCGGGTGCGGGCGTTAGCCGGACTGGTTGCCTGTGACATCCATCCTGTCAACAATCTTCGCATTCTCAAGTTTCTGACCGACGAACTTGGGGTTACGGAAGAAGCCAAGCTGAAATGGTATCGACACTGGGTTAGTGAAGGGTTTGTAGGTCTGGAAGCCATGTTGCAGAGCCCACAAACCGGTGCTTTCTGTCATGGCGATGCACCCACGCTGGCCGACGTATG
>JASJAT010000098.1 GCA_030066885.1 Arenicellales bacterium
GTTAAAAAGTATACTGTCCCCGGTTTAACTGTCGAGCGAATAGGGCAGCTTTCCTATTTCGATCGCCGTTGCTGTACCATTGCGAAGCTGCAAACCATCCTTATGCACATACTCCAACCTGGCGGTAGCGAGCAGGTCATATCCCTGTTTGCCGGGTGTGGCATCGACTACCAGGCCGATGCTTTGTTCGCCATCTGTTGCATACACTTTATCGCCGGGTAAGGGGGACGTGTTGGTGTCGACATTGCCAAGTATCATTCGCGTCTTGAGCTTGCCGAGGTAATGGGTACGCGCCACTATTTCTTGCCCAGGGTAACAGCCTTTGTTAAAACTCACCGCACCGGTGATATCCATGTTGACCATTTGCGGTGTGAACTGCTCGCTAGTTATGGAAAACACCGTAGCTAAACCCTGTTCGATATCCACCGAAGCCCAAGACCAGGAACCAAGCTTGGGACAGAGTCCATCGAACTTCTGCCATACCGGTGTGAGTGCTGACAAGGTCCCGATAACTTGATAGCGTGGAAAGGGTGAGTTCTGATAACAAATGATGGTCAGCCCATCGACCTGGTGGCATTCATTATTGTTTTGGGGCAGAGCACCGATGATTTTTTCCAAATGCCCACTCGATTCGCCACCGACGACACCGAAGCTATCAATTTCTGTGTCGACACTTAGGTCTACCTTGGCACGTAAAATGAATTTGCGCAGCCGCTCTAAGCACAGGGAGATAGTGTCCTTATGGACCTGTAATACCAGACTGTGCTGGTCGTAGAACGCGCGGAAAATTCCTAAAACTCTACCTTTGGGCGTACAGTAGCCTGCGAGTTGGGATTCAATTTGGGGAAGTTTCTTTAGATCGTTTGTCAACTGGCCATGCAGGAACTCAACAGCATCGGATCCTGCAGCTCTTAAGAAACCCAAATGAGACAGGTCGCAAACAAACTCGTTCTCTTGTCTGGCCGTTTGTTCTAATTCGAATTCGCGGTAGTGGCTATAACCTCTGTCATCGAAATGTAGGTTCGTGTCTTCCAATAGTGTCAACCTTCTACTCTTCGTTCAAACTAATAAGCCACCCCTCTATAAACAGTGCGTCGGCTTGTCTTTGTGGGCGTGACAGTACAGAATAACGGTTTTATTGCGCCGCACAATTATGAACCCAAAGTCGAAAACAAAACAAGGTACAAACCGAAATCAACAATCAAAGCGGATCAGCCCGAAACCAACACAAAAAGAGAAAGGCGGACCTAAAGACCCCGAACCTACACGTTACGGAGACTGGGAGCGCAAAGGCCGGTGCATTGATTTTTAGTAGTCCTCCGGTGCGCTCCTTTATCATTTGTGAATTGAACAAATGACGAATCGCCCGATCTCACCTCACCTCCAGATATATCGTCCGCAGCTAACCTCAGTGCTGTCGATCGTCCACCGAATGACCGGTGTTTTCATCTGCCTGGGCTTACCTTGCCTGGTGTATTGGGTGTGGACGTTGACACAAGACCAAGAACACTACGAGCAAGGCCGTATGGTGTTTGGATCAATACTTGGGCGAACGCTATTGCTAGGTTGGTCGTTCGCTTTTTACTACCACCTTTGCAACGGTGTACGACATTTAATTTGGGATATGGGCAAGGGTTTTGACATCGAAGACGTTTATCGCGGTGGCTGGCTAGTTGTAGCGGCTTCTGCACTTATGACAGTTGTAACTTGGGTAGTCGCCTATAGTATAAGAGGGCAGGGCTGATGGCGCTGAAAAGTCCATTGGGCCGCGTGCTGGGCTTAGGTTCCGCCAAGGAAGGAGTAACCCATTGGTGGGGACAACGGCTGACATCGATTGCCTTGATTCCACTGGGGTTGTGGTTTGTGTTTTCGATCATGAGTTTGTTGCCGTCGGACCATGCTACCGCCGTCACTTGGTTACGTTCCCCACTGCAGGCCGGGCTACTTATCTTGTTTATCTCGGTTGTGTTTTGGCACGCCTTGCTCGGGTTACAGGTGGTCGTAGAAGACTATATCCACACCGAGTGGCTGAAAGTCACAATACTGATAGCTTTAAAATTACTCCTAGCGCTCTTGGCCACAGTCAGTGTAGTGATGGTCTTGCAAATTTCTTTGGGTGGCTAATATGTCAGACGCCTACACAGTAGTCGATCATACCTACGATGTGGTGGTAGTAGGCGCCGGCGGCGCCGGGCTACGTTCAACCTTCGGTATGGCTGCATCTGGATTGTCTACAGCTTGCATAACTAAAGTGTTCCCGACTCGTAGCCACACGGTCGCAGCCCAGGGCGGCATGAGCGCCGCGCTGGGCAACATGGGCGAGGACGATTGGCGTTGGCATATGTACGATACCGTCAAGGGCTCCGACTGGTTGGGTGATCAAGACGCTATCGAATACATGTGTAGAGAAGCCCCGGCCGCGGTAATCGAGCTGGAACATTATGGTGTCCCTTTCTCGAGAACGGAAGAAGGAAAAATTTATCAACGTGCGTTTGGCGGGATGACTACACACTTTGGCCAGGGCCAAGCCATGCGGACATGCGCTGCGGCCGATCGTACCGGGCATGCCATACTGCACACGCTTTATCAACAGTCGCTAAAACACAACGCTACTTTTTTTGTTGAGTATTTCGCGTTTGATTTGATCATGGAAGACGGTGAGTGTCGCGGTGTTATGGCATGGTGCTTGGAGGACGGCACCTTGCATAGGTTTCGATCCAAACTGACTGTTTTGGCAACCGGCGGTTATGGCCGGACTTATTTTTCGTGTACGTCCGCGCACACTTGTACCGGCGACGGCAATGGAATGGTGTTGAGAGCAGGGCTACCACTTCAGGATATGGAGTTCGTTCAGTTCCACCCAACCGGCATTTATGGTTCGGGATGTCTGATTACCGAGGGCGCCCGTGGTGAAGGTGGCTATTTGACTAACGCCAGCGGTGAGAGATTCATGGAGCGCTACGCACCAAACGCAAAGGATTTAGCCTCGCGCGACGTAGTCAGTCGATCCATGACACTGGAAATCCGAGAAGGTCGCGGAGTCGGTCCGGAGCAGGACCATATATATCTTCATCTGGAACACCTGGGCCCGGATTTGCTGGCAGAACGGTTGCCGGGGATTTCTGAATCGGCCCAAATATTCGCCGGGGTTGACGTCACCAAGGAACCTATCCCAGTAATTCCCACAGTTCATTACAACATGGGTGGTATACCCACCAACTATCATGGCGAGGTTGTGACTTTACAAGACGGCGACGCGGACACAGTGGTACCTGGCTTGATGGCCATCGGCGAAGCAGCCTGTGTGTCGGTTCACGGTGCCAATCGCCTGGGCTCAAATTCACTGCTGGATTTAATTGTATTTGGCCGTGCAGCTGCCCACCGTGCCGTGGAACTGGTCCAACCCAATGAAGCACAACGACCCCTCGCCAAAAACGCTGGACAAAAGGCTATAGATCGTCTTGATGCGTTGAGGCATGCAAACGGCACCTATACAACTGCCGACATTCGCATACAGATGCAAAAAACAATGCAGTCCAATTGTGCGGTGTTTAGATCCGGCGAAGTCTTACAAGAGGGAATTGAAAAGATGATCGAGGTGAGGGATAAGTTTGATGATCTTAAAACTGTAGACCGGAGCATGATCTGGAACACTGACTTAGTTGAGACCTTAGAGCTTGAAAACTTGCTCAGCCAGGCAATAGTGACTATTTATTCTGCCTCCAATCGAAAAGAAAGTCGCGGAGCACACGCCCGGGAAGACTACCCTGAGCGCGACGACGAGAATTGGATGCGTCATACCCTGGCTTGGTTCCAACCGGATGCAGATCCACTCATAGATTATCGACCGGTGCATGACTACACACTTGGCGATGATGTCGAACCTATCCCACCCAAGGCTCGGGTCTACTAGAGCATTAGTTGTGAAGTAATCGATGTAGAAGCTTAAAGATGGTTGAATTTACGTTACCGCAGAACTCCAAGATCACAAACGGAAAAAATTACCCGGCCGCGAAAGGAAACGGCAAGGTAAAATCTTTTGCCGTTTATCGTTGGGATCCAGACAAAGGGGAGAATCCACGCATAGACACCTACGAGCTGGATACGGAATCATGTGGACCGATGGTGCTGGATGCATTGATCAAAATAAAGAATGAGACAGACCCCACACTGACTTTCAGGCGTTCTTGTCGCGAGGGTATCTGCGGGTCTTGTGCCATGAACATTGACGGTACCAATACTTTGGCTTGTACAAAATCGATTGGAGAAATAAAAGGAACAGTTAAAGTCTACCCGCTTCCCCATATGCCGGTGGTAAAAGATCTGGTACCTGATTTGACCCACTTCTATGCGCAATATGCCGCGATTAAACCCTGGCTACAGAGCAAGACCTCTCCGCCTCCAGACCAAGAGCGCCTGCAGTCAAAGCAAGAAAGGTCGGAGCTCGACGGCTTGTATGAGTGTATATTGTGTGCCTGCTGCTCTACGAGCTGCCCGAGTTATTGGTGGAATAGCGATCGTTACCTCGGGCCGGCAACTCTGTTGCAGGCCTATCGTTGGATCGCGGATAGTCGGGACGAGGCCACAGGTGAACGACTGGATGATTTGGAAGACCCTTTCAGGCTCTATCGTTGCCATACCATCTTGAATTGCACCAAGACTTGCCCCAAAGGCCTGAATCCCGGCAAGGCCATTGCTAACATAAAAAAGCTTTTAGTTGCGCGACGTTAAATCGAACAAAGCGATGCGATCTAAAATCCTCTGGCGCTGCCGCCGGGGCGCCAAGGAACTGGATAGTTTATTGACTGATTTTTTTAACCGCCGTTTCGACCAATTGTCGGCTGATCAAAAAGACGCGTTTTGTCTGCTTCTAGAACAACCAGATCCACTGATCATGGACTGGCTTTGGGGGAGGCTTCCCCCACCCGAGAACAATTTGGGCGGGATCGTAATGATGGTTCGACAAAACTCAAAAGAATAACGCGCTCAATTAACTAAGGTACCAAGGACAAGCCCATTATTTTTGATTTCCACCAGCCCAAAAAATTTTTTGCAATGCAATGGTCAGACTAAGGGGCAAAGCGTAGAATTGTTCTAATTCGAGCACTTTTAGTACACCGGCTGACTGATTTATCCAATATTACTCAAAAAAATCGCTTCTTACGTGTTGTTAATCGAACTTTGTTCAAACCTGATTGTCTGTCACCCTAACGCTGATCAATCCTTGTTTTCCCAATCTGTGGGCGCTGCGGATGGATAAGCCCAGCGTTGATTTGGCGATAGTTAAACGGGTTCAAGGTGGCGATGAAGTTGCCTTCAATCTGTTAGTGAGGAAGTATCAACACAAGGTGGCTAATTTGATCTCTAGATATGTTTACGACTCCGGAGACATCGAAGACATAACACAAGACGTCTTCGTAAAGGCCTATCGGGCTATAGGAGGATTTCGAGGGGATAGTGCGTTTTATACCTGGCTATACAGGATTGCCATCAACACCGCAAAGAACCATTTGGTAGCGCAAAGTCGAAGGCCACCCAATACTGATGTCGAGGCTCAAGATGCTGAATTGACGGATGCTGGGCAGAACCTCAGGGACGTAGGCACTCCAGAGTCAAACCTACTAAGCCGAGAACTTGCCCAACGAGTGGCGAAAGCAGTACGAGAGTTACCTGAAGAATTGAGAACGGCGATTACATTGCGCGAATTAGAGGGGCTAAGTTATGAAGAAATTGCTACAGTTATGGAATGTCCAATCGGAACCGTAAGATCCAGAATCTTCCGAGCTCGGGAAGCGATCGATAAGCAACTGGATCCCTTACTTAAATGATGGTAAGTAAATAGATATAGGTTTTGATTATGCGAGAAAAAATTTCGGCACTATTAGATGATGAGCTTGATTCGGCTGAACAAGAGGAAGTATTAAGATCTATCAGTCGAGATGAAAGCTTGTCGAACACTTGGCAACGTTACCATTTGATTCGTGCCGCGGTGAGGAATGAGTCGATAGCTCACATCCCTGGATTTTCAGAACGGTTGAGTACGGTCTTGCTGGAAGACACGAATAACGTAACACAATTGCCTCAACCAAAAACATCACTGAAAAAATGGGTCCCTGGATTGGCTTTGGCTGCTTCAGTTGCCGGACTAGTGGCTTTCAGCTTTTTTACCTTGCAGCCTACTCAAAACAACCCTCAACCCGCTAAATTAGCGCAGATCGATCAAGCGACAAAGTGGGAAACCACAACACCTGATCAGGAACAGGTGCTTAACGCATTTTTAGTTGAGCACGGCGAATTTACGCCTATGTCCAGTATGAACGGACTTATGGCCTACGCAAAATTCGTCAGTTACGACTCTTCTGAATAGACGATAGGTAAACTGCGTGGGGCGAATTCGCTATTGTATTTTGCCTATTCTCGTTTGGGTCGTTAGCGCTCAAGCGGATAGCGTCGACAAGTGGCTAATGAAAATAAACGATGCTGCGCTCAATCTTAACTACCACGGTATTTTTGTTTATGCCTATGATTCACGTTTGGAATCCATGCGCGTGATACATCAGGTAAATAATGGAGTGGTACGGGAGAGGATCTACTCACTCAACGATGCTCCTCGGGAAATCATTCGCGATGCTGGACAAGTTTGGTGTTACGTGCCCGAGAAAAATATAGGAGTACACGAGTTTCGCGAGACTTCAAAGCAGAGTTTCCCCAACATATTACCCCAAAGATTGAACCGTCTGGGCGACAATTATGAACTCACTTTGGGACGCGTCGGACGAATCGCCGGCCGTACTACACAACAGATCTTAATCCTCCCATTGGACAACTACAGGTATGGCTACGCCTTATGGTCGGATATAGAGACCGGGCTACTGCTGAAAGCAACGCTTGTCGACAATGAAAGAAAACCGATCGAACAGTACATGTTCACGCAAGTTGAGATTGGTACCACTATTCCGGATTCTGCATTGTTGCCACTTACATCAAAAGAAAAACTGAAATGGTTTGGCGTTGAAGATGTGGGTAGTGGGCCCAGGTATGCTGTCGTAGACAACCCGTCCTGGAAAGTGGGGAGCGTTCCAGAAGGATTTAAGGTATCCCGGCAGATAAAAAGAATGTCACCGATTCGTGGGCAAATGATGGAGCACTATGTATATTCCGATGGGTTAGCTGCAGTTTCGGTATTTATTGAGATGATTGGAGATACTCGCCACCCTCAAATAAATGGTATTAGCCGTATGGGCGCAGTACATGCTTTCGGCCACGCCCAAGACGGGTATCATATAACGGTAGTCGGAGAGGTTCCGCCCGCTACAGTTGATATGATAGGCATGTCGGTAAGTAAAATTTCTCAATAACATGGTATCCCTAGTTACGTTTAGCAGATTTGCTGCAACTTCGATTTGTGTTCTCGCATTCCTTTGCATACAAGTCAATGCCTACGGTTTGAACCGAGATGAGTTACCGGACTTCGCTGAATTAGTAGCCACCAATGCTCCGGCTGTTGTCAATATCAGCACCACTCAGACAACCAGACGCTCATTACCCCGCAATCTAGACATTCCCGACTTACCTGAAGACAGTCCATTCCACGATTTCTTTAGACGGTTTTTAGAGGATGAAACACAACCTCGTGACGCGCGCTCACTGGGGTCCGGCTTTGTCATCTCACCGGATGGCTACATCCTAACCAGCGCCCATGTGATCGCCGACGCGAATGAAATCATTGTTCGTTTCAACGACCGTCGTGAGCTTGTCGCGGAAGTAGTGGGTGCGGACAAACGAAGTGACGTGGCACTTCTAAAAGTTGATGCGAACGACTTACCCATCGTGGCCATAGGAGACCCGAGATCTCTCAACGTCGGTGAGTGGGTACTAGCCATAGGGTCTCCATTTGGCTTCGAGAGCTCGGCTACGGCAGGTATTGTTTCAGCCAAGGGTAGGAGCTTGCCGAATGAAAACTATGTTCCGTTCATCCAAACTGACGTCGCCATAAACCCAGGCAATTCCGGGGGGCCATTGTTCAACTTAAACGGTGAAGTCGTTGGTATCAATGCGCAGATTTATAGTCGAACCGGTGGATTCATGGGCTTGTCTTTTGCTGTTCCTATAGATATTGCCATGCGGGTTACGACGCAGCTAAAACTGGAAGGAAAAGTAACCAGGGGTTGGTTAGGCGTTTTGATTCAAAATGTTACCCGAGACCTAGCGGAGTCATTTGGAATGAGTAAACCCGCAGGTGCCCTAGTATCGGAGATCTTGGAAAACAGTCCGGCCGCAGATTCGGATTTGAAACCTGGCGATATCATTGTGAAATATGATGGTACCCAACTCGACAAGATGTCGGATCTTCCCCCGTTGGTGGGAGTGACCCCTGTCGATAAGGCCGTCAAACTAGAAGTTATTCGTCAAGGAAAGACTATCGATATTGAAGTGACCATAGGCGAATTGCCCGGTGACAACGAGCTCCTGGCAGGCCTGGAACGACCCGGTGAGGCCGAGGCCTTGGGCATGACGGTGGAGGATCTTTCTGACGAGCAGCGGAATGACTTGCAAGTCGAACACGGCGTGCTGGTGACTAAAATCGTCACCGGCCCTGCCCAGCGTGCTGGAATACTGGAACAAGACATCATCCTGCAGATTCAAGGTACATCCGTGACAGATACAGCGACTTTTCTTGAGATTATTGAAAAGCTACCGGATAAATCTGTCCCGGTCCTGATTAAACGCGACTCACGCTCGACATTCCTGGCCTTGCGCAAAGAATAAAAGCCGCACAACCACGTCAACAGTAACGTAATTATTTTGCTAAACTAGCGTGCCTAGCCCGCATATTGCACCAAAGGCGGCCATATGCTGCATTTAAGTTCCTAAACTCATGGCTTAACAACCCAAATGCTTGATCTTTCGATAGGTACAGTTTGCTCTTTTAGTCGGCCTAGCCCGGCCCAGGCTGTTCCCGGCCCGCTTAGACTTGGGCTTCACTTAAGCCATAGCTATGGCTATGCCTTGAGTTCTAGCCCGGCGTCCAACCAACCCTGTCCTGCGCCATCATCCGGGGTCCTGATACAATATACGGACTAGAGCGGGGCGCAGCGAAGCGCCCCGTTCTCTTATGAGATTACCATCCGCAATTCATCAATGTCCGTAGATCTACAACACATAAGAAATTTCGCCATAATCGCGCATATCGACCATGGCAAATCGACCTTGGCGGATCGATTTATTCAGATGTGCGGCGGGCTGGCCGACCGGGAAATGGCGGAACAAGTATTGGATAGCATGGAACTTGAAAGGGAACGCGGCATAACTATTAAAGCCCAAAGTGTTCGTTTGAACTACACCGCACGAAACGGACAGAAATATCGTTTGAATTTGATTGACACACCTGGCCATGTTGATTTTTCGTATGAAGTATCGAGATCCTTGACTGCCTGCGAAGGTGCGCTATTAGTCGTAGATGCGTCGCAAGGTGTCGAGGCTCAGACCCTCGCCGTATGCTATACAGCCTCTGACCTGGGTTTGGAATTGATTCCGGTACTCAACAAAATCGATTTACCCGCCGCCGACCCGGAGCGGGTAAAGGATGAAATTGAAGAGGTCATCGGCATAGATTGTGCCAATGCGGTTAACGTGAGCGCCAAAACAGGGTGCGGGGTCGGTGATGTATTAGAGGCCATTGTTAGCCACCTGCCGCCGCCCAGGGGTGATTTATCCGCGCCACTCAAAGCGTTGATCATGGATTCTTGGTTCGACAACTATCTGGGGACAGTATCGTTGATTAGGATTTTTGACGGCACACTGTCTACCAAGAGAAAAATTCGGATGATGTCTACGGGTCGTGACCACATCGCCGAACAAGTTGGGGTATTTACACCGAAAAGGAAGATAGTGGAAGAGCTGAGCTGCGGTGATGTCGGCTACGTTATTTGCGGTGTGAAAGACGTAAGTGGTGCTAAGGTAGGTGACACGATCACGGACTCGATGAATTCTACGCTGCACCCGTTAGAAGGCTTCAAGGAAATCAAGCCGCGGGTGTTCGCTGGCTTGTATCCGGTGATTGCTGCCGACTTCGAAGCCTTCCGTGATGCGCTTGATAAACTGAGCCTAAACGACGCTTCGCTACACTACGAACCAGAGACTTCTGCTGCCTTAGGATTTGGTTTTCGCTGTGGTTTTTTGGGCATGTTACACATGGAAATCGTCCAAGAACGTCTGGAACGGGAGTACGGTCTTCGACTTATTACTACCGCTCCGACGGTCGTATACGAAGTCCTGACTACCGAGGGCAAGGTCGTAAATGTGGATAACCCAGCCAGATTACCCGATCTGAACAGTATCGTGGAAATCAGAGAACCGATTATCGAAGCGCGGATTTTAACGCCTCAGAACTACATCGGCGCGGTGATGACGTTGTGCATCCAGAAAAGAGGCGTCAGGAAGGCTGTGCAGTATTTAGGACGGCAGGCCATGCTGTTGTTTGAACTGCCATTAAATGAGGTCGTGCTTGATTTTTTTGATAAGTTGAAATCTACCACGCGTGGTTATGCATCGTTAGACTACGAATTTCTTGAAAACCGTCGTAGCGACATGGTAAAGCTCGATGTGCTCATCAATGGCGAGCGAGTCGACCCATTGGCTGTTTTGGTGCACAGAGAACAAAGCGAATATCGCGCTCGTGACTTAGTGAAAAGGATGCAGCAATTAATCCCACGACAGATGTTCGATGTGGCGATTCAAGCTGCCGTGGGCTCACGTATCGTGGCTAGAGAAACTGTTAAAGCGTTGCGTAAGAATGTAACGGCCAAGTGCTATGGCGGCGACATAACTCGAAAGAGGAAGCTGCTTGAAAAACAAAAAGAAGGAAAAAAACGCATGAAACAAATAGGTTCGGTTGAAATCCCCCAAGAGGCGTTTCTCGCAGTATTAAGAGTTGGAGAATAATTTATGGATTTCGCATTAATATTGTTTATAGCGCTCGTCGTCACCGGGAGTATCTCGTTGTGGGATCGCCTGGCAAGAAAGCCCAAACCAGAACTCATTGCGGGGGAAAAACGCAAAGAACCTTGGCTAATCGAATATTCGAAAGCCTTTTTTCCAGTCATTTTAGTCGTGTTTTTACTGAGATCCTTCATCGTTGAGCCTTTCAGGATTCCGTCAGGATCCATGTTACCGAGTCTCCATATCGGCGATTTCATTCTCGTCAACAAATTCAATTACGGCATTCGTCTTCCGATTATCAATAAAAAAGTGATTCCGATTTCATCGCCGGAACGGGGCGACGTGATGGTTTTTCGCTTTCCGCACGACAAATCGATCAACTTTATCAAGCGGGTAGTGGGACTACCCAGCGACAAGATTGAGTATAAAGATAAAAGGGTCTATGTTAATGGGAAACCGGTACCTATGGAGGCGCTAGGAGAGTTTAACTTTCGAGAAGTAAGCCAAAAAAACCACGTCGGGAAGCGGTATTTAGAGACTTTGGATAGCGTAGCTCACGAAATCATAGTCGATCCTACTAAACAAACCACAGAAACCAGCTATGCTGTTCCTGAGGGACATTATTTTGTAATGGGGGACAACCGCGATCATAGCAATGATAGTCGGTATTGGGGATTTGTCCCCGAGCAAAACATTATCGGGAAAGCCTTCTTTATATGGTTCAGTTGGGATTTAGAAGGCAGTGGAGATCTGGCTTGGAATCGTATTGGTAACTCTGTGAAGTAGAGGTGAATGTAATGAACAAACAGAAAGGGTGGACTATTTGGACCCTGCTTTTGACACTCGGACTGATCGTCTTTTTTTCATTACTCATAATGAAACTTACACCACACTATTTGGATAACCGGAAGATTCAGACAGCGCTTGATGGCATGACAAGCGATACCAGGATAGCTTCCATGACGAGGCGTCAAATTGTCAACGAACTCAGGAATGGATTGTATATTGATTATGGAAAGGACATCGTGAATTTGGATGAATCCTTATCGATTAACAAGGAGAAGGGGGCGGTAAACCTGTCTGTGGAGTATGAAGTTGTAGTACCCTTGGCGTGGAATATCAGTGCACTGCTTGATTTCCACAACAGTGCTGACGTTGTATTTTAATAATGGGTGAAATTGAGACGCTACAAAATAAATTAGGCCATGAATTTGAAGACAGGGGTTTGCTGAATCGCGCGTTAACTCATCGTAGTAAAAGCCCCGATAACAATGAGCGTCTTGAATTTTTAGGCGACAGCATACTTGGATTTGTAGTCGCCGAATGGTTGTACGAGCGTTTCCCTGGTGTCGCGGAAGGTAAGCTAAGCAGAATGCGGAGCACCGTAGTTCGGAAGGAAACCCTTACGAAAATCGCGCGCAGCCTGAACATCCAGAACAACCTGATCCTCGGCGAAGGTGAGCTCAAAAGCGGTGGTCACAATCGAGACTCTATCCTCGCCGATGCAATGGAGGCGTTGATTGGGGCAGTGTATCTGGATTCGGGGATGGAAAAGACAAAGGAGGTAGTCACGCGTCATTTTGACGACGTGCTACAGGCGTTGACACCGAAGAGTGTCTATAAGGACCCAAAAAGTATCCTGCAGGAATACCTGCAGCAACGAAGCTTACCCTTGCCTGTATACGAGGTTGTACAAATCGAGGGAGAACCCCATCGCCAAACTTTCCAGGTATCCTGCACCGTACAGGGGTATGATGAGCCTTTTATTGCTGTAGGATCGAGTAGACGCAGTGCGGAGCAACTTGCTGCCAAAAAGGCATTTTCTACGCTAAACGCTTAATGAGTGAATTTCGTTCGGGCTTTGTTACTCTGATTGGCAAGCCCAACGTGGGCAAATCCACTTTGCTCAACTCCATAGTTGGGCGGAAAATCAGTATTACTTCCAGTAAACCCCAGACAACTCGACACCGAATCCTTGGCATATATACAACGGAGCAGTGTCAGATCGTGTTTGTCGATACCCCCGGTTTGCACAGACCATCGGGCAGAACATTGAACAGAGTAATCACACATACGGCCCGAACGAGTATGTTGGATGTGGACGTCATTGTCCTGATGGTCACGTATGCAGGATGGGATGATAAAGATCGTTATGTCCTGGACTCAGTTAGGAACATAAAAGTTCCAGTGGTCCTTACAATTAACAAGATCGATCAGTTAAAAAATAAAGAAAAATTGTTACCGTTGATTGAGGAATCTTCACAACTGATGAATTTTGCGGAGATTATTCCACTGTCCGCGAAGTCCGGAGACAATAAAACGGCATTGTTGAACAGTCTGGCGACCTTACTACCACCGAGCCCCATGTGTTTTCCTGAAGACCAGATCACAGATCGCGATACTCGGTTCATGCTGTCGGAGTTGATCAGAGAGCAAGCGTTTCGTTTATTGGGAGAAGAGATACCGTATGCTTTAGCGGTCCGGATTGCTGAGTGGAGCGAGGGCAACCCGCCTCGAATCGAGGCTCATATCTGGGTAGAAAGGGAAAGTCAGAAAGGTATGGTGGTTGGTAAGGATGGCCGGCGAATAAAGGAGATAGGCACACGCGCTCGAAGATCCATCGAACAATTCTTGGGTAAGCAGGTGTTTTTGAATATATTGGTAAAGGTTCGGAAGGGATGGGCAGACAACCAGGCCGATCTGAATAGCCTCGGATACGTTGAAGGTTACTGAATGCGCGTGTCTCGGGAAGCTGCCTATACGCTGCATAGTAGGCCTTATCGTGAATCTAGTCTTCTCATCGACGCATTCACCAGAGAGTATGGGCGGGTCACAGTCCTCGCCAAGGGTATAAGAAAGCTCAAGTCCAGGCAGCGCAGTGCCATGTTGCCGTTTTCGTTGCTGTCGATCGGTTGGTCGGGAAAAGGGGAACTGCCAGTACTAACCCAGGCCGAGCACGACGGCCCAGTGACGGTCCTGCGTGGTCAACGACGCCTTTGCGGGTTCTATGTCAATGAGCTCTTGGTAAAGCTATTGCACAAACATGACCCTCACGCGGAATTGTTTGACGCTTATCACGGGTTATTGGATATACTTGTCGGCGGTGTAGACATGGAGATGCACCTGCGCTTGTTCGAAAAAAGACTACTACAGGAGTTGGGCTACGCGCTGGAGCTGGAACATGAGTCGGACGGATCTACAAGAATTGACCCGCAAGCGATTTATCAATACGTTCCCATGTACGGCGCGGTTCGAGTGGGCCGGACCACCAGCAATATTTTAACGGTCCAAGGTGCAACACTGTTAGCCCTAGCCCGGGAGAAACTGGACCGAACAGATCTAGATGAGAGCAAGCAACTGATGCGGAGTGTGATTAGCCATTACCTGGGACAACATAGGATAAACGCACGAAGTTTGTTTCGAACGTACACTGATTCGCAAGTTCACCATGAAGCCGATTGAGACAGAGATACTACTCGGAGTCAACGTAGATCATGTTGCCACCCTCAGACAAGTTCGGGGCGTCACTTATCCTTCCCCTTTACACGCAACCGAGATCGTCGAACAAGCAGGAGGCGATGGAATCACCATACATTTAAGAGAAGACCGTCGACATATTCAGGATGCTGATGTCGACGCGATAAAACAAAACAGCCGGTTGCCGCTTAATCTGGAAATGGCGGCTACCACTGAGATGCAGGCTATTGCCATTAGAGTGCAGCCTGCTGAGTGTTGCTTAGTACCGGAAAAACGGGAGGAACTTACAACAGAAGGTGGTCTGGATGTCACTAAGCAGGCGGACTATCTGAAGGATTATTGTGCAGCGTTGCGGGAAGCCGGCATTACCGTTTCACTGTTCATAGATCCCGAACCTGCCCAAATAGAATGCGCATCCGCCGTTGGTGCGCCGATGATCGAGCTTCACACCGGTGCTTATGCGGAAGCGGAAAACAGTAAAGTCAAACAAGAGCTCGCTCGCCTGGTTAAAGCGGTGGATTTAGGTCTAGAAAATGGCCTTATCGTCAACGCAGGCCACGGTCTTCATTACCATAATGTCAAAAATATTGCCGCTATCCCCGGCATACTTTGTCTTAATATCGGCCATTCGATTGTAGCGGAAGCCATCATGACCGGGATGTTTGAAGCTGTATCAAGAATGAAGAGGTTAATGCTGACAGCCAGGCGCGAAGGGGCAGGTAACAGATGAAAAAAAGCCGGCCTGTTGGCCGGCTCAAGGAGGTTTCACTCACGGGATAAAATCAAGACTAGAATTCATACAGACCACCGAGACTCCAGAAGCTCAGGTCGTTGTCCCCGGTTACACCGGTGTATTCGGCTTCAATTTTTCCGTTTTCTCCGATCTTCAACCCAAAACCAAGGCCGCCACTGAACCCACTGGCATTGCCGCCTACCCCAGCTGCATTCGATGACACATCGCTGTACATACCGCCGAGTTTGCCTTTAAAGTAAACCTTACCGGGTGTCGCGTAAGTGAAAAATAGGGCATAGGTATTAACGTCCCACTCTGACCCAGTGCCGGAAATATCACCGTCGCTGACGGAGGTTGTTGCTTCAAACTCCACACTGGACGAGCCACCTATTCCACCGATCGCGCGTGAAAACCGGTAGCCCAAAACGATGCCGGCGTTGGTCGCATCTCCGAAACCCTCCGTATTGTTCTCCATTACGCCGGCCTTAATACCGACGATCCATTTACCGGTGGCGTCTTGCCCAAAAAAAGTCCCCTCTTCATCGGCAAACGCATAGGGGCTCATAAAGAAAGTGAAAGTGAAGAGGGCGGGGATTAAATAATTGCGTGGTTTGTGCATGGCCTTATCTCAAAATTCGTGGTTTATCAATAAGTTATATAGGCAATCAAGATGGATTTTTAATAGTTATTCTAAGTATATGTTCTGAATCTGGAAATATCCACACTTAGAGTAAATTGTTAAAAATAGCAGCGGCCGTTGATTACATGGTGGTGCAATTCTCAACCGCGATGATGCAATTCGAGAACTGGCTCAAAGTATAGACAATTTTTCACAAAAGGCTTTGAAGAAAGGCAGATCAGCTTGAGTGGATGATGCTACACGCGTAGCTGAACAAACCCCAGGAGCGATGGTTGCCCTGACGTATGACCTTCGCTTTTATCGTCAACGGATCCTCATGGGTTTCAGCAGGTATGACAACTTCTACCCTTTGATTCATAGCCAGTTTGCGTCGGGTGATGAGGTACATTCCCGTATAGTTTATGTTTTCAAGATGAGCATTCTCGTATTCACCCGTTTCATCATTGTACAAACGAACACGAATTCGTAATTGACGACGGAGGGTACGCCGGCGTTCGCTGGTCATTTTATCCATGACGATAGACCATTATGTCTTATGCCACGTTCCTTTTAACGCCATTAAAACGGTCCCCCTTTAGTTTGTAGAAGGTGGCCAAAAAATTTTCTGAATGTAGGGTCGTTTCTCTTTTTTAAAGTGTAGCCATGGAATCGGCGGTATGCACTAAGCTTTACAACCTTTGTGTGCTTACGCGAGTTCCGCAGTCAACCCCTCTTCATGCTACCCTTTTTATATAGGTCAAAACACTCATCCAAGGGGACTCCATCAATGAAGTACTCAGAAGAAGAATATCAGAACCTCATCAATCTGGCGGATTCGACGGCGCTATCGCTCATCAATGTAGCACTTGCCTGTCAGTCAATGGAGGAGGGGAAGAAATCACCGGGGGCTATTGAAAATCAATACAAGAAGCTTCGCGAATCACATCAAAACTATCAGGCGGCCTTGATGGCAATTGAGTTGGCCCAAAAGTTCAAGACCGATTCACCATGACTCCGGATAGGATCACGCCTCGCCGATATAAATCGGTGTAAGGTGAGATATGATTAACAAGGAATGAACCGTTTGATTTAGTTGAAAAACACATTCCAAACAATCGTGGCGGCAACGACCAATGCCAGCGACAAAACGATAGCCCGTAAACCGCGATTGCTGCTGCTTCCTTCCAGAAGGAGATCTGTCTGGCTCAGATATTTACCGGTTCGTCGATCGGTTTCTTTGCGTCTCTCAGTATAAGATCTCCGTTCGACCTGATCACGTTTGAAATACCCAAGATCCGATACTTGTCGTCTATCGAGCTCGGATCGACGATCGTTTTTAGAGCGATTGACGATTTTTGCCATGATGCATGGATGGTTTTAACTTCATGTTTAGAGAATAGCCCACGGCGCGCTGGCGTCCAGCAATGGTACAACAAGCAATGGCATACAATTCACCCCTAGCTATGAACTCGACCCGAATGGGAATATTGGGGAATGCAACCGGAGTCTCGCCAAGCGTGAAATGCACTTGTTTTCGGGGTTTAGAGTCTGTGTTATGTTGTCAGGCATGAGCAACAGCCAATTTCACGAGGCAATGGATGCTTACGAACGGCAAGACTACCAGCTCGCCTTTAAGCTGTTTCGCAGGTTGGCTATAGGAGGAGACGCAAGGGCGCAATGTATGCTGGGTTTCATGTACTGTGATGGTGAAGGTGTACAACAGAACTACCTTCAAGCTTACGCCTGGATAACTTGTTCGGCCGCGCAAGACCTAAAAGAAGCAGTCAAAGCCAAAGGCTTGCTTGAAAAGCTGATCGCGGATAAGAAACTCGTCTCCCGAATGAAGATTTTGGATATCCTCGACAAGCGAGTCGGGATGGAACGTCGTTGTGGCTACGATAGAAGGGAAGGCATAGAGCTCGAATATTTTGCACGCGGCGGCAGCCAACGGCGCCGTTTCGTCGAAAGGCGGAATACGCAGGAACGAAGAAACTCCCGCCAAAAGAGCTGACTTCGCTTTTCCTCTGACTGGGGCATGGAATGGCCCGGTAAGACAATGACTATTGAAATTCGCTGCATTCCAGGGCAAATGCACTTTGTCTTTAAAACCGATGCGCTCATCATATAATAGGTGCCTTGGCACCTGAGAATGCTCACAATTAAAGTCGGTGGGACTGGTGTCTCATACTGTCATAAAAAGAAGATCCGTTTCATGGGTACCAAACAGATTCTAGTTATGAATTCCAAAGGAGGCGTGGGCAAATCAACTTTGTCCTCTAATCTCGCCAGTTATTTCTCGTTCAAGGGAAGCACGGCCCTGTGCGATCTTGATCGTCAAAAGTCCGGCATCCGATGGCTGCAAAGGCGAGATCCCTCACGTCGCAAAATCGATTCAATTACCTGGGAATATACGGCGTTAGACAAATATGACTGGATAGTGATGGATCCGCCTGCGGCAGTAACCCACAAGGATCTCGTGTCGCTAGTCTCACGTTCAGATGTCGTTATCGTTCCGGTTTTACCCTCTCCGATTGATATTTTAGCCGCGGCCGATTTCATCCGAGATTTGATGGTCCACTGTAAGATACGCACGTTGAATAAGCCCCTTGCCGTGGTGGCCAACCGAGCGCGGGAAAATACGATCATCTACCGGCAATTAGAAAGTTTTCTGCAGAGCCTCAAATTGCCATTTGCGACCACGTTAAGAGATTCACAGAATTACATCAAGGCTTCGATTCAAGGCATCGGTATTTTTGAAATGGATTCCAAAATCGTCTCCCGCGACATAGAACAGTGGCAGCCTTTGTTACGATGGATAAATCAAGCTTTGAAAGATAGCCGAGTGCCTGTTGTAAAACAAAGTTTCAGAAAACCGGTTGAAATTCCACGAGGCGAGCCGAGGATCGCTGGTGCCATACATAAATTGTATAGACAAAAGTCAGCGGTGTGAGATCAAACTAAGATTTGAGCCAAAGCAGTAGGGCACCTGCAATCAGGACCACAACGACCACAGCACTGACAATGGCTATCCAACTCCTTAAAAGTGTAACGACTTTACCAGTCTGCTCTGGAGAGGGGATTGATTCCCCCTGTTTCAATTCCAGACGATAAACACCAACCGCGTCATCGAAGTCTGTAACGTCTTGCCTGCCTAAGTCCACTTGGTCAAAGGGCATATGTTTGGGTAACGCGTCGTGGATCCCTGCTGTAATGCACAATCCGCCCGGTTCAGCGAGGTGCTCAACCCGTTGTGCCCGCACAAAATGCTCCCCAGTTACTGTATTGTCTGTGAATTCGATCTCACCCAAACTCACCCCGATTCGTATGGCGGGTTTTATCTCGTCACCGAGCTGGTTAAGGAACTTGGTATGTCGTTGTTGGTAGTCGAGTGCCGAACACACAGCATCAGAAGCGCGGTTAAACTCAGCGATCAGCGTGTCCTCTCCAAGTCTTTTCGAATTTCCCCCATAGCGACCGATCACTTCACTCAATCTATTGAACGCGTAAGTCGTACGATCTCGAGCCAGGGATTCGTTAAGCCGAGCGAGGGCGGTTGATTCCACTACCTCGGCATGTAGGAGAACCGCCTTCTTGCGTGAATAGTGCCCTTGACTCGCTGTCACGTGACGCCCTGGTGGAGTGGGTAATCAATGGTATAGCATTGGCCTGTATGACAGAAAGTAGTGCGCAACCTTAATGATTCCATCGGTGTATACTGATGCAACCAAAGTAACACATCCAAGACACAATGCTTAAACCGTCAAAGATTCGTGGGTGCGTGGATGCTATTCTGATCAACCGGGACCGAGACAAATCGCTCGCCAGCGAGCGGGTTGAAAGCATCGAGGTCAATTATGAAGGATTCAAAGGAGAAGCCCACAGTGGGCTGACTCGCCCTGCCTGTGCCAGAGTTAAACTGCAATACGATCAGGGTACAGAAATTCGCAATACCCGACAGATTTCCATCCTCTCCTCTGAAGAACTTGTTCAGGTTGCGAATAATATGGAGATCAAACGCGTCGAACCAGAATGGGTCGGTGCGAACTTGGTGCTGTCCGGTATTCCGGCCCTAAGTTTGTTGCCACCCTCTACACGGTTAATCTTTGATGGCGGTGTATCGATTGTGGTTGATATGGAGAATGGTCCTTGCAAGTATCCTGGGGAAGTCATCGACGAATATTTCCCTGGATACGGGAAGCGTTTTCCTAAGGCTGCTCAACATTTAAGAGGAGTAACGGCATGGGTAGAAAAAGAAGGTAATATTTCTTTAGACGAGACGGTTTCTGTTCATCTACCGATTCAGCCATCCTACCCCCCCTTGGTCCGTTGAGACAATAACGTTCCGGCTCGACGGCGTGCACCCTCTACCATGCTCAGAAAACTGAGCTCTGAGTAAAACAGTCAGGTATTCGGATATTTCACCCATGGATATCCACTACGAGACATGGATAGCGGAGGCGTTGTTGACTATATAT
>JASJAT010000099.1 GCA_030066885.1 Arenicellales bacterium
TCGTCGATATAGCCGTCTGCTTGTACCTGGATATGCCCGGTAAACATGCTCAGACTGTTGTCATACATCAGGCGATACATACCGAACTGGAGAGAAATCATGAACACAAGCAAGATGTTGGAGAACACCATGGCACCCACTGTCAGCCAGGTACGACGGGGGTGGCGCCAAAGATTTCGCCAGGCCAAACTGAGGGTGATGCTGGTCATTCGCGCGGATTGCGCAGATTTGATCGTGTAAACAGGTTGCTGTCTAAAGAAATATCGTACTTCGCTTCGCTCACCTTGATCTCGGTCCACTCGTTCTCAGCATCTACTTTCTGCATGCGCTGTTGCGAAGCGATGGTACGACCACCCATTTCCTCGACCGCCAGTGTACGCAGGCTCTTCACCAATTGATCTTCTTGATCATAGAACTCCTGCAGCATGAGGATATGATCGTCACGCACGTGCAGTACTTCTTTCCCCCAAACGACGGAAGCGTCTTCGTGCGGGGTGGATTCGATAACGTTTACACGCTTTCCATCCAGGTCGTACTGATCGATGAGTCTATGGTCGTACTGATCGAGAATATTGTCTGATCTCGATACATCGTTATTAGTGAAATCCGAACCCATCCAGCTCTGATTCATCATCGAAGACGGAATCTTTATGATCCGGTTAATTTTAGGCGAATAAGTCCACATGCTCTTATCGATCAGCAGCGTACCGTTACCCGCATCCTTTTTAGGTGCGGTTACGCGTACTAGAGAACGGGACTGACCTTCGGTCCAGATACGCATGGCCATAGTTCTCTCCCAATCGGTTCGATGGATAGTCATGGTCATTTCTGAGTACGAAGACAAGCCCCGCCAATGCTCCCAGGCCCTCTTGACAATGTCATAGGCTTCTGGATCACTGGCAGCAAAAACGCTGGCCGTGGACAACATACAAATAACCGAGAATAAAACAGCGATGGAACGGAGAGACACCACCCAAGGGAGCCGACTTATTAACTCATCCCCTGCAAACAAAAACGACACGCGGGTTGACTTCACGAGCGCAGGTAGGAGGCGCCGTTTACATCGATGATGCATCCCGTTAAGAATTCCGGTGCATCCAACGCTAAAAACGCAATGGTCTTGCCCACTTCTTCAGGTTGAGCAACCCGGCCGAACGGACTTTGTGCCCGTATCTCATCTCCCTCTGAGCTGTCCAATATCCCTGCAGCCATTGGTGTCTCGACAAAACCTGGGGCGACGGTGTAGACAAAGATATTATGTGGGGCCAAAGCGACGGCAAGGGACTGTCCCATTGCGTTCAAACCTGCTTTACTCGCTCCATACCATGGCATTTGTGGTTCACCCCGAAAAGCGCCTCGAGAAGATACGTTGACAATACGACCACCGCCGCCGCTCGCCATGGTTTTTGCAATACAGAATGATAGATTGGCCGGTCCAAGAAGGTTCGTATTCAGGACCCGATGCCAGGAGGCCTGCCATTGGTTGTAGTCTAAACTGTCGAACGGAATTCGTCTTGATATCCCCGCATTGTTGACCAACACATCGATCCCTCCCATCTGCCGGATCACATCGTCTCCAAGATTCTGTACATCCGCAGGGTCGGTAACGTCACATTGAAATACTGAGTGACCTTCCCCTGGTAGCGCTGCCAAAGTCGCATTGGCCTCGCCACGATTCTGGTGGTAGTGAACTGCGATACGAGCACCGCGTGAAGCGCACTCGATCGCGGCTGCTCGCCCGATACCACTTGAGCTACCGGTAATCAAAACTACTGGACTCGATGTCATACGGAATACCTCTCAGCTTAGATACAGCAGGTATTTTGTGCTGGAATGACTACCATTCAAAGGAGAAACACTCCTTTGGTAAACAATATTGCACCTTGTTGCAGGGCCATCAGTTGACCAGCATCAAGAACAGGCGTCTCTATGCAGGATGTAGGTAGAAGATACAAAAACATCTCCTTAGCCAACACGCTGATCGCTTTACCCGCGCAGGTACTGGCGGAGGTCAACTATATCGCGGCGAGGGCGCCTCTCCTACAGGATTCGGAGAATAACGAACAATTGCTTACCCAAATTATTTCTTGTTGTATTTCAGTACCCACTGCTGCACCAGTGCTTGTGCCACAACTATTTGCTCCGGAGCCATGATTTTGCCAATTCGATCACGGTTCTTGCGACCGATATCATCCCCTTGGGCGGCGGCAAGGGATGACCAAACATACGCCATGATGTAATCTTCAGAGACGCCTTTGCCATAGAAATACAAGCGCGCCAACCTTAGTTGAGCCATGGTATAACCTTGTCTGGCAGACAGGCGATACCATTCCACAGCCTGTTTGTAGTCCTGCGGCACGCCCCGTCCGTCTTCATAAATTGTACCTAAGCCGTACTGGGCACCGGGGTTTTCTTTTTTTGCCAGCCATAAAAACTTATCGTGCGCGCTTTTATAGTCACCCTGCTTATAGGAGACATTTGCGTCATGCATAAAGAGTTCTGTGACTAATTCGTTTATCTTGTCGGCTACGGTGTCGGGGTTAAACGCGAGGGCATTGGAGGTGAGCCCAAGCGTCAAAACAAGAAGTGAAGCTTTCATTGGAGGAAAAATTTCGAATAGTAGCTAGTCCACTAGTAGCTGGTAGCTAGTTAAAATACGAATAACACGATCTACTATGCTCGCTACTGATCACTAGCAACTCGCAGCTGCTCTAGTCCTATCCTCCTAAAAACAGTTCTCCTACCTTCGGATTCTGTAGCAGATCACTGCCTTTGCCGGCGATAGCGATCTGACCGGAAACCATGACATAGCCGATGTCGGCGAACTCAAGACCTTTTTTGGCGTTTTGTTCGACCATGATGATGGTTTTGCCCTCGTTATGCTGCAGGTCGTTCAGGATCTCAAATACCATGTCGATGAAGCGAGGTTCCAGTCCAATCGACGGTTCGTCGACCAATAGCAGTTCCGGATTCATCACCAGCGCACGGGAGATCTCGAGCAATCTGCGTTCACCCCCCGAGAGCACCTTAGCCTGATGCTTGCGCCGCTCCGCCAACCTTGGGTACTTGTCGAATACCGCCTCCGCTACCTTTTTTGCTTCAGCGGGTTGATCTTTGAGGAATCCACCCATCCATAGGTTTTCTTCGACCGTCATCCCTGGAAAGATAGATTTATCTTGCAATATGTAGGCAATACCCGCTTTTGAAAGTTTTTCGTTAGAGGTTAGTGAGGTGACATCGAGCTTGTCGGGCCCCTCGCCGACTAGGATCCGACCCGAAAAAATATTGTTGAAGCCAAATATTGCGTGGAGGACGGTGGACTTGCCCGCCCCATTCGGACCGATCAAGCATAGCGACTGTTTCCGGCCCACTTTGAGACTGATCTTGTGCAGGATCTCCATTTGGCCATAACCCGCGCGCAGGTCCTCAATGGATACATAGGGATCCCCTCCCACCAAGGCCTCTAGTTGTTCTACGCTGATTTCCTCGGCGATGGCAGCCGCCTGTCGTTCGACCTCGTCAACCGAGATGACGGTGTCGACGTCGCCCATGCCGTGTCCGCGTACGCTCTTTTTATCGGTCACCCGCTTTCCTTTGGAAGGTGTAGGAACATAATTCGGTTAATGTGCTCCAAGGTAGGCGTCGATTACGCGTTGATCGTTTTGAATCTTATCCGGTGTCCCTTCAGCCAACAGTTGGCCGTGTGCCAGACAGTATATTTTTTCTGCCATGTTCATGATCACACGCATATTGTGCTCGATGATGAATAGGGTAATACCGAATTCGGTGTTGGCCCGCTTGAGCCGATCGATTAATCCGTTGATCAAGGTTGGATTGATGCCGGCGGTGGGCTCATCCAAGAGAAGACCGGTCGGTTCGTTCATCAGCGCCATGGCGAACTCCAGAAGCTTTTGTTGACCAAACGACAGTGACCCTGCGCGTAGAAATCGTTTTTCGTAAAGGCCGACGAAATCCAGCAACTGATCTGCCCTGTTATAGTCCTTTTTGCCATGACGACCAAACGCTTCGGCAAAACCCATTTTCCGATGCGGTAACGATATGAGCATGTTGTCTACGCAGTTCATGGCGCCATAGATGCGCGTCTGCTGAAAGGTGCGCAGGAGCCCCAATCGAGCAATGTTCTGTACCGGCAGCTTGGAGATCTCCTTACCTTCAAACTTTATCGAACCGGCATCGATTGGATGGTAGCCAACAATAGAATTGAACAACGTGGTTTTCCCCGAACCGTTGGGCCCGATAAGCCCGGTTATACGCCCCTTTTCAACCGAGAGAGAAATGTCCTTGTTGGCCACCACGCCACCAAAGGATTTGGAAACATCTTGCACTTCTATGATGGCACTCATTGATTTACCCCCGCTACAGCCGGTTCTTTCTCTTCTACACGAATACCAAACCATTCCGGTTTGCGGTGCATGAGCCAACCCATGACACCGTCCTGAAAGAACACCACGATGACGACTATCAGAGCGCCGAGTGCTACCCACTGCCAGCCAAGAAAATAATTCCACGTCACCTCTTTAATAACGTGAAACAAGATCGCCCCGATTACCGGACCCCAAAGCGTACCTTTGCCCCCAAGCAAGACACAGACCACCATGAAGATACCTAGGTTGATAGTCTGGTAGGCGGTTTCCAGGGGTTCAAAATGAATGAGTTGAAAGGCGGATATCCCCCCGACCATACCTACAAAAAAGGCCGCCATCCCCCAAGTCGTGAGTTTATATCTTAGGGTGTGCAGCCCCATGGCCTCCGCCTTTTCCTCGTCGTCCCGGATTGCGTTTATGGCCTCACCGAATCGGGTGGAATACAACCATTTCAAGAAGATGAACAGCACAATTCCCGTTCCGGCGAACAGGTAGTAGAAGTACAGTTTCCCCACATTAAAGTCGCCGGGGTATACCGGCAGTGTAATACCTTGGCCACCCCCGACCCATTCCCAATTCGAAACCAACTCGCCCCCGGCAATGGCAACCCCAAGTGTACCGATAGCAAAGTAAGGGCCCCGCAAACCGAAGGTGAGATAACCAATAATCACTGCAGTGACGGCGCAGAATAGCCCCGCGCCGATGATGCCCAATAACATCCCAGTAAAGTATTGGGTATCGGTAAACTTGAAGATTTCGCCACCCGCGGCCGCAGCATCCGTATAATCACTGACGTCATAGACCAGTGCAATAGCAATGACTGCGGCAACGTACATGCCGGTGCCATAAAAGAAGATGTTACCGAGTGAGTTGTAACCCATCTGGCCGCCGGTCATATCCCAGGTGAGAGCAACAATAATCATCAACCAGAGTGTCGCCAACTGGGTGCGAAAGTCAGGAAGCAAAAACGGCGCAGTGAGTGAGATCGCCAGGATAGCAATGTAAAAGATTACCTTTTTTGCACTCATCTCTTACCCCTATTGCAGACTTTGCCGCATCTGTCGCTGTTGCAAAAGGCGGACCAGCAACACCAGAAGTAATAACAGCACCGCAATGGCCTGCTGATAGCCGATACCGAAGATGTGAGCGCCATATTGCTCAGCCACACCAATCCCCAGCCCGGCGGCAATCACTCCCGGCAGGTTACCCAGTCCGGCTGCAGTGACGATGACGAAAGCCCGGATAGAATAGGTGATGCCGTAAAATGGCTGGATGACCCATACCATGACAATGATCGCGCCAGCCGCGCCACATATTGCTGAGTTCAAGGAGAAAGTGAAGGCGTAGACTTTTTCCGTATCGATACCGAGTACGCGTGCCGCTCGGGAATCCTGGGATGTGGCGCGTATGGCCTGTCCCATCCGGCTGACTTTCATGAAAATTATAACGCCGGTAGCCAACACTGCGGCCATCAATACACCTATGAGCTTGGCGATCGGTATGTCGACAAAACCATCAATGAAGTACAACGTGTCGTACTCGAGCTGGACGCTTTGAGTGTCTGAACCGAACAGCAGGTTGAGGATTTGCGCCATCATGATGGCGAGACCAAATGTGGCTAACAACGAGGTAAAGAGATCACGTTCGATCACTCGTGAAATCACGAGCTTGTAGACCACCCAGCCAAATCCCCAAAGGACAATGAACGCGGCCGGAACGCCAAGCAGTGCCGGCAACCCCTGTTTCTCGAGCCACCAAGCGATATATCCCCCCGCCATGACGAAGTCGCCCTGGGCGAGGTTCTTGACGTTCATCACACCCCACACCAGGGCAAGACCATAGGCCGCCAGAGCGAACAAGGCCCCGATCATGAGCCCGTCGACAATGATTTTCATGTTGACGACGGGAAACTCGAACAACAAAGAGATGTTGCCCAGGATTTGATCCATACGATCAGCGCCCCTTTTTGGGTAAGGTGCTAGAAAAGTTGTTATTGTGTGTAACCAAGACCAGGTATGTCTTCAGATCAACCTGGCCTTGGTCACAAGGGTATATTGCTATTGCGGTTTACGCGGCCAGTTTACTTTGTGCGAAGCAAATTCCGACGGCGCTACCACGTTGTATTCTCCATCTTGAATCTGGCGCAGAACCATCGGTTTAGCGATATTGTTGCCGGCTGTTGAAAACTTGATGTTACCGTAGAAGGTGGACATATCAGTTTCCGCAATGGCATCACGCACCGCTTCCTTATCGAGCGAACCGGCCCGCTCAAACGCGTCTTTGTAAACGTAGACTGCGGCTGAAGCTTGCGCGGTTTGGTAGGGCACTGTTTTTTCCGCATATTCTGGAAAAGCGGCTTTAAATTCCTTCTCATAGTTGGCCGCAGTGCCAAAGATCGGATCTTCGTAGGTCAGCGTCTCAGCCCATTGGGTTGAACAGAGAATATCGTTGGCAGCCGCACCAAAGTTACCTACCACATCCGCCGCTTCGCAGTGGGTGATGGCAATCATCGGCACATCAATTTTCTGTTCGCTGATCTGGCGTACGGCCGTTGCTGCGCCCTTGGAGTGCCCGCTTACGATGAGCAGGTCAGGTTTCAGCAATTTCACCTTGGTCAGGATGGCACTCATGTCGGACAGATCACGCGGCAATTTTTCGTCTATAACAGTCTGCATGCCCAGTTTGCGCGCGTCTTCAAAGACCCCCGCCCGGATATCCAGCGAAAACGGATCATTCTCAACCGCCACTGCAACCTTGACTTCAGACGGGTCTTTTCCCATCTCTTTCGCCTTTTCCGCTGCCAAGGTAACGGCGGAAGCAAGATATTGTTCCGAGGTAGACAGCACCGCAAACAAGTATCTATAGCCCTGCGCAAATAGAGAACGAGATGCCCCCTCTGCCTCGACCATGGGGATCTGGTATTTTTCAGTCACCGGCGCAATGGCCTTGGTCAGCCCTGAAGAATACGGGCCAAGCATGTACTGAACCTTGTCCTGGTTGATGAGTCGTTCGGCCAGGGTCGCACCCCGATCGCCCTTGGACTCATCATCGTAGTAGATGACCTTGAAGTTATAGCACTTGTCACCGATTTTCACGCCGCCGTGTTCCTTGATCTTCTGGATCGCGAACTCGTAACCGTTTTTAGCATGAACACCGTTGGTCGCGTATTTACCGGTCAACGATATCGCAGAACCTAAGGTAAGCTCTTCGCAATCCATTGCATTACCGATTGGTGAATACAAAAGGAACGCCCCCGTCAGGCACACTCCTAGGGCAGTTAAAGTCTTCATAAACTATTTTCCTCCAGTAGTAGATTGGGACTTATTGTGAGTGGGATACTACCGTTATAGACAAGTCTTTTCCAGTTACCATATCAACTACAACTTTTAACCCAAACTTTAATAACTTATTGTTTTACATAAGTTTTACTGGACCTGATTTACTTCTTAGCAGGAGGTATTGAATGCTAGAAATATGGGGACGAAAAAACTCTTCAAATGTCATGCCCGTCATGTGGGCTTTAGGGGAACTTGGATTACAGCACATTCGACACAACGCCGGAGGCACGTTCGGTGGTCTAAACACCGATGAATATGGGCGAATGAATCCCAACCGCTTAGTACCCACCATGAAAGACAATGGGTTGATTCTTTGGGAATCAAACGCCATCGTTCGTTATTTAGCGTCGCAATATGGCAAAGGGACTTTGTGGCCAAATGAGGTCACCCAACGTGCCGTCGCTGACCAATGGATGGAATGGATGAAAACAACCGTCTTTCCCCAGTTCGTCCCTATTTTTCTTCAACTGGTGCGAACCGCGGAGCAGGACCGAGACTGGGCGCTAGTTGAGAGAAAAACAAGCTCACTCACTCAGGCGCTGCAAATCTTCGATCAATGGTTGAGTAACCAACCGTATGTGGCCGGTGAAAACTTAACTATGGGCGACATCCCCATGGGAGCCATTGCCTATCGATACTACAACGTGGATATCGAGCACCCCGATCTCCCCAACCTTGAACGTTGGTACCGGAGTCTCTGTGATCGCCCAGCCTACCAACAACATGTCATGATCCCTTTTGGCAAGTCGCCGGAAGAGTGGCTAGAGCTCGAGCGCGCAGGTGCAGAGGATTAAACCGGGGACAGTATACTTTTTAACACTAGCTTAAACCGGAAAAATATTGTGGGAGCGGCGCGAGAACGCCCCTCCAGATTCAAATGTTGTGTTAAAAAGTATACTGTCCCCGGTTTATGGCCAGGAGATTGGGTTTGCACCAAGAGGTTCTTCAAGTAAATGTCTGGCGAGGTAACGCATCCGGTGGAAAGCACTGTCACTATGAAGTCCCGTCACTCGAAAGCCAGACCATCCTTGATGTTGTTACTTGGATTCAACGCAACCTCGATCCAAAACTGAGTTATCGCTTCGCGTGCCGCGTCGGTATGTGCGGTACCTGTGCCATGATGGTCAACGGTAAACCACGCTGGACGTGTCGTACCCACGTGCGGAAAGTACTGGACAATAACACCTTGACCATCGAACCCCTGCGCAACCTGCCTGTAATCAAAGACCTGGCCTGCGATATGTCCGAGTTCTTTGACAAGTGGGATCGCGCGCAAGGCCGCTTCCACCCAAGCAAAACCCGCAGCGACGATGTGGTTCGCATTCCCCCAACCTCTGTGCACCGAACGCAGGTCGATGCTGCTATAGAGTGCATCAATTGTGCGATTTGCTACGCTGCTTGCGATGTGGTCCAGTGGAATCCCGACTATCTGGGACCCGCAGCGTTGAATCGTGCCTGGACATTGGTCAACGACGTCAGGGATAACAATCAAACGGTGCGACTGCGTGCGGTGTCTTCCGACGCGGGTTGTCACAATTGCCACTCACATCAAAGTTGTACCACCTATTGTCCCAACGAAATCAACCCAACCGCGTCGATTGCCGGTTTAAAACGTGCTACGGCCAAAGCGACACTTTCGGGGAAGATTTAGCAGGCGCTGAGTATATGTAACATACAGTCAATGTACTGAGATGCTGGTAGCACCTGGAGTGTGTGCTGGGCGAAACAATCCACTTTCGGAGTTAAAAGTACAAAGTCGAAAGTAAAAAGTAAAATATCAAAACCCAAAGCAGCTTATTGAAAAAGGTCCCTTAAACTTTCAACTTTCATTCTTTTAACTACCTAAATTGTCACATCCCCCGAATCGAGTCCGGGATCCTCGCAATCATCCGATGAATAAGAGTATCCTTAAATTATGATAGGCGTTAGGCTTTATCTCGCTCAACGGATCAGCGCCATGATAATGGCCCCCCTCGTGTTAATTCACTTGGTGACCATCATCTATGCAGTCCAAGGTGGATTGGACGCCGCCGAGATCTTGTCCCGTACCCGGGGAAGTGTTGTGTGGGGAGCGCTCTATGCGCTGTTCGTCCTCACCGTCTCCGTGCACGCTGCTATCGGCTTGCGTGTCGTTTCGCATGAGTGGTTAAAACTGAGGGGCACGGGGCTCGATGTTTTGACCTGGGTTGTGGGCCTGGGATTGATGCTGCTTGGAGGCCGTGCTGTTGTTGCGGTAATCATGTAGTGCTTAAACCGCACCGCCACCATCCCTTATGGTTCGCTTTTATCGTACATCGCCTGTCCGGTGTTTGCCTGGCCCTGTTCTTACCGGCGCATTTTTACGTGTTGGGATTGGCTCTGAATAACGGGGAGTCTTTAGACCGTTTCCTACACTGGACCGAGCACCCGCTACTAAGATGGGTTGAATTTGGACTGGTCTTTTGCCTCGCCGTGCACATGTTTGGTGGCGTGCGCTTGCTAGCACTTGAATTTATGCCTTGGAGTCCGAAGCAAAAAACGTTTGCTGCACTCGCGGCTGCTTTGTCTCTACTCGTTGCCTGTCTTTTTCTGTTGAGAGCGACGTGAATCGTGTTTGAGCGTCGTGACTGCGATATTTTAATTCTCGGCACCGGCGGTGCGGGCCTGTTTGCCGCCCTCCATGCAAGCAGAGCCGCCCCCCATCTGAGAATTATCGTTGCGGTAAAAGGTTTGACCGGAAAGTGTGGGTGTACGCGGATGGTTCAGGGCGGGTACAACGTAGCACTAGGGCCGGGTGATTCTGTCGAACGCCATTTTATGGATACCATCCATGGTGGTAAGTGGTTGCCTCACCAGCAAATGGCCTGGAACCTTTGCGAAACCGCCGTCATTCGGGTGCGGGAGTTGGAAAACGAGTTGGGCTGCTTCTTTGATCGAAATCCCGACGGGTCGTTACACCACAAAGCGTTCGCCGGGCAAACCTACGATCGCACGGTTCATAAAGGTGACCTCACTGGTATTGAAATTATTAATCGACTGATGGAACAGGTACGCGCATTACCACTTGAGATTATGGAAGAACATCGTGCCTTGGCATTAATACCCAGCAAACAGCGTGATACCGCGGCTGGTGTACTATTGGTTGACATGCAGACCGGCGTGTTCCGTTTCGTGGGTGCCAAAGCAGTACTCATGGCAACGGGCGGTGGACCGACCATGTACCGCTATCACACACCATCGGGAGACAAGTCGACGGACGGGCTCGACATGGCGCTGCGGTTCGGCCTGCCGCTGCGGGACATGGAAATGGTGCAGTTTCACCCCACCGGTCTGTTGGCAAGCCAACAAACTAGAATGACGGGAACTGTTCTTGAAGAAGGATTACGGGGCGCGGGCGGCTACCTTCTCAACGGCGACGGCCATCGCTTCATGTTTGACTACGACCAAGACGGTGAAAGAGCCACGCGCGATATTGTCAGTCGGGCGATGTATGCACAGATGAGGGATGGAAGAACTTCCCCAAACGGCGGGATCTACATTTCCATGGGCCATCTGGGCGCGGAACTGGTCACCAAAGAATTTAAAGGCATGGTTAAACGCTGTGCCGATTGTGGTTTCGATCTTGCGGCGGGTCGCGTAGAAGTCGTACCAACGGCGCACTATTTGATGGGTGGGATCGTCTGTGAGCCCGATACCTCGACGGAAATACCTGGAGTATTTGCTGCCGGAGAAGATGCCGGTGGCGCCCACGGAGCAAACCGACTGGGTGGGAACGGTGTGGCCAACTCAACCGTCTATGGAGGTGTTGCGGGCGACACCATGGCTGCGTTTGTGCAGAAAATGGATGCTTCTCCTACCGCGGATCGCGATCTCATCGAGCATGAAATCGAACGGGCCCAACACCCATTCACCCAACCGGCTGGAAACATTCATGTGCTGCGTGAGCGGCTAATGGACATCATGTGGGACAATATTGGTGTCATGCGAAACGCACGAGATCTCGACAAAGGAATCAAGCAAATTGCCGAACTTAAAGATGAACTTTTACACACGGGTTTGCCCGACAAAGATCTGGTCTTTAATATGACTTGGCATGAATGGCTAAATACACGAAGTCTAATCGATGTGTCAGCGGCTATCGCTGCAGCAGCCTGTGCACGAGAGAACTCTCGCGGTGCGCACTTTAGGGAAGACTTTACCGACCCGGGTGACCTCAATTCGTCTTATTTCACTGTTACCCGGCGAGTGCACGATACAATTGAGGTGGGAAAAGAACCCGTGCAGTTTACTATTGTCAAACCGGGCGAATCCCTGATTGGCAACAGTGCGGGCGAAGTACCGCCCATGGCTAGACACATCACATGATCCCTTATGATTGCATAGAGCAAGCCGCCTTTAACATTATGGAGAGGGCTGCTATCGATATCCCCGAAGACTATCGCCAATCCATAGTTGAATTGGCGGACACGGAACAAAGCGAGCTCTCCTGCTTCGTGTTGAAAACGATGATCGAAAACTACGGCGCCGCCACCGCCGATAGACGGCCCATGTGTGCGGATACGGGTCTGCCGAGGTACTACGTCAAAGTGGGTAACGATGCCCGACCGGAGGGTGGCTTTATTGCACTCGAAAAGGCGTTGCGGTCGGCGACTGCCCGAGCCACCCACGATATTCCACTCCGCCCCAACCGGGTACATCCGTTGTGGCGAACCGATCTCAATAACAATGTCGGTATTAACGCGCCGGAGATCGATTGGAGCTTTGAGCCAGACGTGGATTGGATTGATCTTACTACCGTGCACAAAGGTGGGTTGTTCGGCACCGACTATCGAATGCTTTTTCCGGGAGACGGGATCGATGGCATAAAACGTTTTCTATTGGATGCACTCATCGCATTTGGCAAGCGTGGACTGGCATGTCAACCCGCCATTGTTGGCGTCGGCCTCGGTGGATCCAAAGATGCTTGTATGGTGCTGGGCAAGCAAGCGGCCTGTTTGCGCATAGTCGGCGACCGCCACCCCGATCCTAAGATTGCAAAACTGGAAATGGAGTTAAAAGACTTGGGCAACAGTATTGGTATGGGTCCCATGGGTTTCGTGGGGTCTTCGATGGTAGCTGATCTGCACATAGAAGTCGGCTACACCCACACTGGTGGAATGCCGATGAGCGTACACACCTTTTGCCTGGCGTCCAGGCGCGCCACGGTCAGGATCCATGCCGATGGTCATCTGGAATACCGTACCGACCCGCAGTGGTTCTCAAAATACAGCCGAAGGGAGACAGTCGAATGGTCGCAGTAGACCAAAGGTTACAGCAAGTGCGCTTCAAGGTTCCTGCAACACCGGAAGATATTGCCACACTTAAGATCGGCTCAATCGTTTATCTAGACGGGGTCATCTATACCGGTCGCGAGGGTGTATACAACCGGGTTATAGAACAAGGCGAAAGGATTCCCCTCGAATTACCGGCGGTTAGCAATGTCAACTTTCACTGTTCCCCCGCTGCGGCGATCGAGCCAGACGGAAGCTACAACGTCGGGGGAGTGACTGCGACGGCGAGTTTCAGGTTTTCCAAATGGATGGGTAAGTGGTTTGAATTATCGGGCGCGAAAATCATCATCGGTAAAGGTGGCATGTCCGGGCAAGACTACAGGGATCTGTTCGTCCCCGCTGGAGCTATTTATTTGACTACCGTCGGTTACGGCACGGGAGCGCTGCTCGGACGAGGGATCAAACGGGTTATCGATGTGTTTTGGGCAGAGGAGCTGGGCAATGCCCAGGCAATGTGGGTGTTTGAAGTTCAGAACTTCGGGCCGTTTCTTGTCGACAGCGACCTGGAGGGAAACAGCCTGTTTGAACAGCAAGGCCAGCTCATCAACGCCAATCTTGAATCTCTCTATGCGGATCTCAAGCCTCCAGCACTGAGTCGATTTGGTGAGACCGACAATCGAAAGGATGAACTGATTTAAACCGGGGACAGTATACTTTTTAACGATGGATCTGCGATAAATCCTTGTCGGTAGTGTTAAAAAGTATACTGTCCCCGGTTTTGGATTGGAGGCAAATAGTTTGAGGGGAGCTGACCTTGTAGTAAGGGCCTTAGCTGACGCGGGTGTCCGGAATATTTTCACATTGTCCGGAAATCAGATTATGCCGATCTTTGATGCCTGCATTGGTAAGGACATCAACCTAGTGCACGTAAGACACGAAGCCGCTGCCGTGTATATGGCAGATGCATGGGCACAACTCACCGGCGAAGTCGGCGTTGCTCTGGTCACCGCGGCACCGGGATTTGCTAACTGTCTGGCATCGTTGTACACGGCACGTGCCGCGGAGAGTCCGGTTGTTTTATTAAGTGGTGACTCACCAACAGTACAAGATGGTCGTGGGGCTTTTCAGGAATTGCGTCAAGTCGATATATCCAGAACCTTGGTCAAAGCGGCACGCCGTCACACCGATCCCGTCACTCTTGATAACGCTGTGGCGGAAGCGATCCGAATTGCCCGTTCCGGGCGACCTGGCCCCGTCCATCTGGCACTGCCGTTTGATATCTTGAACGCTGACGTTGAAAGTCGCGACTCCTTGCAGGCGAGCTCCTTCCACAGCGAGGAAACACCACTAGCTCCGTCCGCGGTAAAGCAAGTCCTTGATATCTTAGCCGAAGCCGAGAAGCCTATCGTATTAACCGGGCCCTTGCTGACACCATCACGCGCCGGCCACCACATATCGAAACTAAAGGAGTGCCTTGATGCTCCAGTAGTTTGCATGGAAAGCCCACGCGGCCTTAAAGACCCGGTACTGGGTGATTTTTCCAAAACGCTAGTTGAGGCTGATGTCATCTTGTTCTTGGGAAAAATAGTCGACTTCAGCGTGGGTTTCGGCAAGCCGCCGGCCGTTAATCCCAATTGCAGGTTCGTTGTTATCAATGCGGAATCGGAGTCGCTCGACCAGGCCAGGCGTAACCTTGGCGACAGTCTTATTCATGCCTTCAAGGCAGATATAGAAGCCAGCGTCAACGCTCTAACGGCTGATCCCATCCATCGCATACATGAACGTACTGAATGGCAAAATGTTGTTGCTGCCTCCATTGAAGCACGTAATCGGCAAACCAATGACACTTCTCCTTCGGGGCGCATCCTGCCTACCGCTTTGTGTAGCGCCGTACAGCGCGTTATGAATGCTGCTGATGATCCGATTCTGATTTGTGACGGCGGCGAATTCGGACAGTGGACACAGGCTTGGCTTTCATCACCAACACGTATCATAAACGGTTTGGCCGGTGCCATTGGGGGCATGCTGTGTTACGCCATCGCCGCCAAGATGGCTCGACCGCAAGCCACAGTAATTTCACTCATGGGGGACGGCACTGTTGGATTTCATTTGAGTGAGTTCGAGACCGCGCTGCGCTATGGCACACCTTTCATTGGTGTGATCGGAAACGATGCACGTTGGAACGCAGAGTATCAAATCCAACTTCGTGATTACGGCAGCGAGAGATTGATCGGATGTGAACTTGCTTGGACACGTTACGACTTAGCTGTAGCTGGTTTGGGCTGTCATGGCGAGCATGTAACAGATCCACGCGAACTGGATGAGGCCTTTCAGCGCGCCCTCGCCAGTGGACTTCCGGCGTGTATCAATGTGGAAATCGAAGGGCTTCCGGCTCCTTCCGGCTCCGGCCATTAGTAAAAGGAGGGATATATACTTTAACGAAGGACTGTTGGAGGCGCGCCTCCGCGCCGATCGAATCGCGGCGAGGGTGCCGCTCCTACTATGACAGTGGCTAGTACCCTAGCCATGAGTAGCGAGTACGGTCAGCGTTGACTTTTTACCAGCTACTAGCATACAAGCTACTCGCTACTGTTATGTATACCGTCCCCGGTTTAAGTACCAATTGTTTTTCGAACCGTGGCCAGCTCCTCTTCGGTAAGTACCCGAGGGGTGGCTCTTGGCTCACGGGTCTTTGAGTCAAAAAATGGTGAACTCTTGTGGTCTCCATGCACTCGCGCCCTCACAAGCATTAAAGCAACACGCATAAGGTTAGCGACTGGTATCTTTGGATGTACGTTTAACTGTGTCAGATCCCCTTTAGCGAAACGGCCATGCACACGTGCACGTACGGGTCCAAGCACCGTATCAAGTGTGCGATTCGCACTTACCTGATCAAAACAAGAGTGGATCAGCCCAGCGAACGGTATCTGGTATATCGGTAACGTGTTTGCAATGGGTGTCTTACAACAGTTCGTGTACCAACGAAGCAGGCCTTTTGGCGTGAGACGCATGCAAGCAAGTTGATCGGCACCCTTTTTAAATTCAACGCAGGTGGGGGATATCTGAAAGATATCTGTGCCACCATGCGCGTCGAGAATCTCTTCAGCGCGCCCAAGGAAATGTGCGAAAGACTGGCAGTCGTCGCAGTAGCAGACGACGAGATTGCCTCGATCACTGGACACACCACGTACAACGCCATGTAAGGAGCCGCAAGAACATCGGATGGAAAGATCGATCATCATTTACCGGCGATCGATCGCATGCGTGTCCCCTTAGGATCAAACGCGGCACCCAGAATAAGCCTGCCCCGAAACATTTTTCTCGCTATGTCGACCTCAACCCAATCCGTTCCTATTTCCGATTGATTCAATTTCAAATAGGCGATTGCAATGGGGCGATTGATACGATAACCGTATGCTGCAGAGGTTGTCTTACCGACGGCTGTTCCATTTATATAAACCGGTTCGTTGCCTAGTGGGACAGCATCGTTATCGTCCAACAAGATCGTTACTATACAACCCACAATCCCTTTGTCTTTTTCTCGCATCAGTGCAGACCGACCAATAAAGTTCTTGTTCCAATCGATCGCAAAGCCCAAACCCACTTGCAGTGGAGTGACATCACTATCAAGATCGTGCCCATAAGATAGAAATCTTTTTTCTATACGCATGGAAGTTTGCGCGTATAACCCACATGGCCTGGCACCGGCGTCGTACATCGCATCATATATTTTGCCTGCGTCTTGTGCCTGGCAGGTGATTTCCCATCCCGCTTCACCAACGTAAGATAACCGGACACCGCGTACAGGACTCCCTCTAATAAGGGACTCGCCGTGCTGAAAGTACGCAAGATCACCCAATTCGTTTGCGCCCACTTCTTCTACAATTCGACGAGCGTCGGGACCCATAAGGCCGATTACGGCGTAGTCTTCGGTCTCGTCTTTAAAATCTATACGTTCACCGTCCTGCCGATGGCGGACCAGCCAGGCCATGTCGCGCTTAACCGAAGCTGATCCTACATAAAGTCGATAACACTCGTCGTCGAGCCGCAGAGCAGTTAAGTCACTCTCGAAACCTCCTCGTTCGTTGAGCATCGAAGTATAAATAGCCCGACCCACAGGCCGGGCCATATCATTGGCGCAGAGTCGATTGAGAAAGTTTTCCGCGTCGGGTCCTTGTACCTGGATTTTGCCGAAAGTGGATTGGTCAAAAATCCCCGCCCCCTGGTGGCATTGATCCACTTCGTGTCTTACCTGCTCAAACCATGCCGGTTTAGAAAAGGTAAGTTGTGCATTTTCGGATTGCCCAAAATAAAGTGGGCGTTCCCATCCAAAAAACTGACCGAATGCTGCGTTGGCGGCCAACCACTTGTCGTGCAGCGGGGAAGTGCGTAGATTGCGAGCGGAGCTGGGCTGCCGGCCTGGAAAGGTAATTGCATAATGCTCACCCAGTACCTCCGGCACACGTTCAGACAACGCTTTTGCAGAGTTAAAACAAGCTGGGAATCGTTTGGGATCGACTTCGTGCAAATCTCCAGGTGTATAACCGCGAACGATACAGTGGGCCAGGGCCATTCCTGCTCCACCACCGGTAGCCACTCCCACTGAGTTCATCCCGCAACCAAGAAACAAACCCCGGGTTTCCGCAGCCTCACCGAGCATGAATGAACCGTCCGGAGTAAAGCTCTCAGGGCCGTTGAGCAGCATTTTCACCTCTGCACTTTCAAGAACAGGCAAACGATGCAAGGCGTTTAACATCATTGGTTCGAAATGATCCCAGTCTTCGGGCAAAAGCTGGAAAGAAAAATCTTCACCCAGCACCTCGGGATCGATTGGTTTGCCTAAGGGTTCAAAACACCCTACCAGTAACCCACCGGAATCATCGCGTATGTATAAATGGGAGTCATGATCAGACAGCGTTGCTAGGTTGCCCTCAATACCAGGAATCCCTTTGGTAAGCAGATAAAAATGTTCACACGGCCAAACTGGAGCTTTAACCCCCGCTAACGCTGCGACTTTGCGTGACCAAAGCCCCGTGCACAACGCGATGGCATCACACCGCACCGGTCCTTTATCCGTTTCAACCGCAATCACCTTGCTATCGTCTGTGACTATCCCGGTGACGGCACAGTTCTCAAAAATACGCGCACCCCGAGACTTTGCCCCTTTGATCAACGCAGCGCACAGATCAGATGGACTTACACGCCCATCATCAGGTGACCATACGGCACCTAGAACATCTTCTGCGTTCATCAACGGCCAGCGTTCTTTCGCCTCTGCGGCGCTGATAGATTGGGCTCGAACGCCAAACAGATGCGCCAGGGCCTCTTGCCTTCGTATATGGGTAAGCCGATCGCGGTTGGTTGCGATAGACAGTGAACCCTTGTTTATCCAACCAGTCGATTGACCGGTTTCCTGTTCGAGTTCCGAGTAGAGCGAAATCGAATAGCGTATCAGTTCAGTTAGATTCTGGGTGCCCCTGAGCGCGCGCACTTGCGCGGCAGAATGCCACGTTGTGCCCGAAGTGATTTGATTGCGCTCTATTAACACAGCATCGGTCACACCCTCTCTGGCAAGGTGGTACAAAGTAGAGCAACCCATGACTCCCCCACCGATGACGATGACCGATGCGTGTTGCGGTAATACCTTCGATTCTGGGGACACAATCCTTCAGTCCAATTTGGTTCGAGAGATGAAGCTAGGTATTGATCAATCCAGATCCAGATTGCGATCCAAGCAAGTATGGATAAAACTTGGAGATACGTTTAATCCCTCCGAGATAGACACAAGTACCTCCCGTTCCGCTGCGGTAACCCATCCACTAGCGCGGGCCATTAGACACAGGTCGTGTAGTACCTGCATTCGCTGGGCAACACTAGCGTGTTCTCTGGTTTGTTCAATGCGATGTGGTAATTCTTGCTTCAGCCTATTTAGGTCAAGCTCGTCCGAGAAGGTGCCTTTACCGAAGAACCCCTCAAAACGCTCTATTTCTTTATCGTCGATGCCACCGCTGGCCTCCGCAATTAAAACAGCACCAGCGAACAATAGCCGCCGCATGGTTTCTGTAGTTTTGGTGCGGCCGTCGAGATAGTTCGGCTCCATCAGCGCCATTAAACGATGCACAGACATTTCTAGTTCATCTACCGATAACCCATCGTCTTTCACAAACACAGAATCGAAGAAGAGTTCTAGGGCTTTAACCCGTAGTGGACTAAACGGATGAGTAGAAAACCAGTCTTCCTTGGGTGCACCCTGACTCGGTTGCGTATTTTCTACCTGCATGTCATCTAGTTGGTTGAGAAACTCCTTCAGGCTGAACTGCACAACTTGTTCACTCAATCCCGAGGCGAGTCGGAACAAGGAACGTCCCACTACTTCAAAGCTCGGGGCACAATGAGCACCAGCACGGTCTGCGGAAATCTCCGCGTAACGCGACCAGGCGAACAACTGCAAGGCAAGCTTCGGACTCGGACGATGTGGGCCACGTAGAATATAACCGATTGGAATATCGTGGTGCTGATATAGATGGTGGCCCAGTTCGTGGCCCATGATAAAGAGCATCTCTCCCTCATCAAATGCTTCCAAGAGGCTGGACGAAAACATAACAAAGAGGCGTCCTTCTTCTGGCTTCACACAGGCGGCATTGAACTGAGCGCTGTTGTACACATAAAGTTCAATCGGAATATCAACGCCCAGCGCCTCAACACAATGGCTTTTAAATTTATGTACTTGAGGAGCCATACTTGGGCTGAGTCGAACCGACGTGGCAAGCAGTTGGCGTCTTATGCTTATTGGGCCCTTTTCTTCCATACGTTCGACCACGTGCTTGACTTTTTTTACATCGGGATCTGCAACCAATAAATCAAACAATTTCTTGTCATTTCTGGAACGGATATCGTTCGCGTTTATGCTCATGTCTCACCCATTTTTGGTTTCAGATTGTAGTGAATCATCCCAACGTTTGGAATTGATCCATATGCAACATTCCGACTGTCAATACTACTAAGACATTAATCGGTTTTTTTGAA
>JASJAT010000100.1 GCA_030066885.1 Arenicellales bacterium
GGCAGTCTGCGACAATTGGACTCGACGTTTACCGCAAGACGGCCGCTGGAGATCTTTTTCTATGGCCTGGGGCAGTTCCGAGAACCGATCCCCGACAACCAGAGCGATCTACTGGAAGCGTTTCGAACATGGGGTTTGCGAGTTTCACCCTTGGCCGAGCTGGTGCCTGGAGCACAGGGCTGTATCGAGTATTACCACAGGGTCGCAGAGTTGAGGCCAAGCTTACCGTACGACATCGATGGTGTCGTGTATAAGGTTAATGACCTGCACCTGCAGACGGAACTGGGCAACATTTCGCGCGCTCCCCGTTGGGCGTTGGCACACAAATTTCCTGCTCAAGAAGAAAGCACTGTCGTTAAAGATATCGAAGTACAGGTAGGACGGACCGGGGCACTGACTCCCGTGGCTCGACTGCAACCTGTTTTTGTCGGTGGGGTAACCGTATCCAACGCAACCTTGCACAATCGTGCCGAGATTGAACGCTTAGACATCAGGATTGGTGATACGGTAATTGTGCGCCGGGCCGGAGATGTCATTCCAGAGGTGGTGTCCGTTAACAAAGACAAGCGACCCGCCGATACCAAGCCCTTCAAGTTTCCGGACAAATGTCCAGTATGCCGTTCTAAAGTCGTGTATGAAGGGGAGGGTATAGTAGCCCGGTGTAGCGGCGGACTATATTGCCCGGCACAGCGGAAGCAGAGTTTTAAACACTTCGCCTCAAGGCGGGCAATGGACATCGAGGGACTGGGCGACAAGATCGTTGATCAGTTGATCGACAGCGAAATAGTGCATGATCTGGGCGATCTATACTTTTTGTCCGTCGAACAGCTGGCAAATATGGAACGTCTGGCACAAAAGTCTGCGCAAAATCTCGTCGATGCGTTAGAACGAAGCAAGAGTACAACTTTAGCACGCTTTCTCTATGCTCTGGGGATCGGTCAAGTTGGAGAAACTACGGCCCAACAGCTCGCCAATCACTACGGTAGTCTCGATCCAATCATGCGCGCCGGGATCGAGGATTTACAACATATTCAGGATATCGGCCCGGTAGTGGCGGAAAGTATTCACACATTCTTTAAGCAGCCGCACAACGTCTCGGTAATAAAAAAACTCCAACGCGCGGGCGTCACCTGGTCGGAACAGAAACCGCGCGAGATAGCGCACGATAATAGAATAACAGGTAAAACCTTCGTTTTAACCGGAACGCTCGGTTCGATGAGTCGGGATGACGCTAAACAACGCCTGCAGTCGCTAGGTGGAAAAGTTACCAGCAGCGTATCGAAAAAAACGGATTATGTCATAGTAGGTTCGGATCCCGGTTCAAAAGCCACCAAGGCGGAGCAGCTGGGCATCGACATGCTGGATGAGGCTCAATTTCTTAAGTTGATTGAAGAACAGTAGCGAGTTGCTTGTATCTAGTGACTGGTGAACTACTCGTAGCTAGTACCTAGTAGCGAGCTACTTTTATATCGTTACTTGCTACCAGCTACTGTTGTACCATAACGCGCCAAGATTCTCGTTCAACAGACAACCAAGAAGGAATAGGAAAAGTGAATAGCTTCAATGCCCGCACGACACTCAAGGTCTCTGACAAGCAGTACGAGATATATGCGTTAGACGCGTTGAGCGACAAGTTTGATCTGCAGCGGTTGCCTTACTGTCTAAAGGTTCTGTTGGAAAATTTGTTACGGCATGAAGACGGCATTAACGTGACAAAAGAAGATATCGAAGCGCTGGCAAACTGGGATCCAAAGGCAGAGCCCAGCGAGGAAATCTCTTTCACCCCGGCTCGTGTGCTGATGCAAGATTTCACTGGTGTTCCAGCTGTAGTTGATTTGGCAACCATGCGAGATGCCATGCGTGACCTGGGCAGTGAGCCGGATAAGATTAATCCTTTGTCGCCTGCGGATTTGGTCATAGACCATTCACTCATGGTCGATCACTACGGCTCTAAAGATGCGCTTGATCTCAATGCTGCGCTTGAATACAAAAGAAACCTGGAGCGCTATCAATTCCTAAGATGGGGGCAAAAGGCATTCAGTAATTTTCGTGTGGTACCCCCGGAAACGGGAATAGTCCACCAGGTCAATCTCGAATATCTGGCCCAGGTTGTATTTCATAAAACAGTGGATGGAAAGCACCAAGCCTATCCGGATTCTTTGGTCGGCACGGATTCGCACACCACCATGATAAACGGAATCGGCGTTCTGGGTTGGGGTGTTGGCGGTATCGAAGCAGAAGCGGCGATGTTGGGACAACCCATTCCAATGCTTATCCCACAGGTGGTGGGTTTTGAATTGACCGGTGAATTACCGGAGGGGGCCACAGCAACAGACCTCGTTCTCACCGTAGTGCAAATGCTGCGTGAAAAAGGCGTTGTGGGCAAATTCGTCGAATTCTTCGGGGATGGCTTGGACAGCTTGTCTTTAGCGGATCAGGCCACCATAGCCAATATGGGACCCGAGTACGGCGCAACTTGCGGCATTTTTCCGATCGATAAGGCCGCACTCGATTACCTGAGGTTGACCGGACGTAGCGAAGAACAAATCGAGCTGGTGGAGGCATATGGAAACCGCCAAGGTATGTACCGGCAAACCGGTGGGCCTACTGCCGAATACTCTGATGTGTTGAAACTGGATATGGTGGATGTTGAGCCCAGTTTGGCCGGGCCGAAACGGCCACAGGACCGAATTCCACTGCGTTCAGCCAAAGCCATTGTAAGTGAGCATATGAAGGACATGCAGCCCGAGCCCGCACCGGCGCAGAGTGTGTCGCTGCATGGAGAAGACTTTGATTTGAAAGATGGCGACGTCGTCATTGCTGCCATCACAAGTTGCACCAACACTTCTAATCCCGATGTCATCATGGGTGCCGGTTTACTGGCAAAAAACGCTGTGGAGCGTGGACTCAGCGTCAAACCGTGGGTGAAGACGTCCCTTGCCCCTGGATCGAAAGTGGTAACCGAATACCTGCGCAAGGCTGGCTTGATGCCCGCCCTGGAAACACTCGGTTTCGACATAGTGGGATATGGCTGCACGACTTGTATCGGTAATTCGGGGCCATTACCAGAGCAGATCAGCAAAGCGATCAACGAGGCAAATTTAGTCGCTTGCTCTGTCCTGTCTGGCAATCGGAACTTTGAAGGCAGGATACACGCGGATGTAAGGATGAATTTTCTGGCATCACCACCCCTGGTTGTGGCCTACGCCATCGCAGGTACAACCAATATCGATTTGTTCAACGAACCGATCGCCCAAGACAAGGCTGGCAATGATGTCTATCTCAAAGACATTTGGCCATCCCAGCAAGAGATCAACAATGAGGTGAGTAAAACAATTACGCGTGAGATGTTTCAATCGAAATACGCCGACATCTTAACCGGTGACAGCCGCTGGCAAAAAATCGAGACACCGGAAGGTGCCCTGTTCGACTGGGACGCAGATTCTACTTATGTCCGTAAACCCCCGTTCTTCGACGGGATGCCACGAACACCGGACGATATCGTTCCCATTGAGGGGGCACGCTTGTTAGCCAAACTCGGTGACAGCATCACCACTGATCACATCTCTCCGGCGGGTGCAATCAAACCTGATTCGCCTGCTGGGCAGTATTTGATTGACCACGGTGTATCACCAGCCGAATTCAACAGCTATGGTTCTCGCAGAGGTAACCACGAAGTCATGATGCGCGGTACTTTCGCGAACATACGCCTACGTAACGAGCTCGCACCGGGAACCGAGGGTGGCTGGACGCGCTATCAGCCCGGCGGCGAACAAATGACTATTTACGATGCAGCGATGCGATATCAAGAAGCAGGCGTGCCGCTCATGGTAATCGCAGGCAAAGAATACGGTACCGGCTCGTCTCGTGACTGGGCGGCAAAAGGAACACGTTTGCTGGGTGTACGGGCGGTGGTGGCTGAATCTTATGAGCGCATTCACCGCTCTAATCTAATTGGCATGGGAGTGCTGCCATTACAGTTCAGACCCGGTGACGACCGCAACACCCTCGGGCTGTCCGGTGAAGAAGAGTACGCCGTTGAACAACTGCAAGTTGGAGCAAGCAAGGTCACTGTTATAGCTGACGGTAAGTCGTTCGACGTCGATGTCCGTATCGATACCCCTAAGGAGTGGGAGTATTACGTCCACGGCGGCATACTCCAATACGTCATCAGGCAACTGGTAGCGGGCACACAAAAAGCTGCTTAAACCGGGGACAGTATACTTTTTAGAGCAGCGCCCCCGCCACGACAGGGTAAATCGGCACGAGGGCGCGCCTCCTACGGATTCTTAAAAGACTTTTTTATAGGGCCTGACGTCCGTTTTTTCATAAACTCCAGCAGCACAATAGGGATCTTCCTCCGCCCATTTTTGGGCTGATTCCAGGCAGTCAAATTCCGCAATAATGACGCTGCCGCTTACGCCGGCGTCACCTGGGTCCTCGCTATCTACTCTTGGACAGGGCCCAGCGGTTAAAAGACGTCCCTCGTCACGTAATTCTTGCAGGCGTGCCAGATGATCCGACCGTACTGCCATGCGATCCTGCATACTATTTTCTTTGTCGTAAGCAGTGATGACGTAATACATTAGGATTCCCCTTGCTCGCTGGTTTTGACATATTTGGAAACAAAAAACATAACCACAAACATGAAAAGTAGTGTTAAGAGTAAAGTGCCAAATACCTTGAAGTTAACCCAATGCTCCCTTTGTACATCTGGATCGAGCTCGCTCCCATAGACAAACGCGACATAAAGATTCAGAAAGCCCATAAACAAAGTAAACAGCACAAAACTAATGTTCATATTGCGCCAAATCCTGGACGGCAATTCGATCTGGCTGCCCATCACATGTTCGATAGCGGTTTTTTTGCTGAAGAATTGTGTTAGCAATAAGATCAGGGAAAACATCCAGTAAACAACGGTGGGCTTCCAACGAATAAAGGTATCGTCGCGTAGAATAATCGTTAGTCCTCCAAAGACGACGATGCCGGCCAATGTGATCCAGTGCATGGTTTCAACTTTGCGGTCGGAAAATTTGAGCCATGCAACTTGGATGATGGAAGCAACGATGGCAACACCCGTGGCTACAAATATATCGTAGACCTTGAAGGCAACGAAAAAGAGTAGTATTGGAAAAAAATCAAAAAGAACCTTCATTTTTTTAGCTTTCAGTTTTTAACCCGACAGTCAACCCCATAGTGTCGGTATCCGGGATGGTATTGTAGATGCTTATTCATTGTCACTCACGTATTATTTACGCTCATAGCAACGTGCCCATAACAAATCGGGTTTTTCCGAAGCGAATAAAAAATGGCGAATCCAAGTTATATAGTAGTAGAGGGTCCGATCGGTGTCGGTAAGACGAGTTTGGCGACACGGCTTGCAGAGTCGTTGAACTGTGAATCGGTATTGGAAGAACCGGGCGAAAATCCCTTCCTGGAGAGATTCTACCGGTCGCGTGCTCAATACGCCTTGCCCACACAGCTATTCTTTTTGTTCCAAAGGGTGCGGCAATTGCGAGAGCTTAAACAAAAGGATTTGTTCAGCAACGTGAGAGTTGCTGACTTTATGCTGGAAAAAGATGCTTTGTTTGCGCAGATCACGCTAGATGACGACGAGTATCGACTGTACCAGCAAGTCTACAGCCAATTTTCCGTCGATATTCCACAACCGGATTTAGTGATCTATCTACAAGCACCGTTAGAAGTACTCATGGAGCGTATTCGACGCCGTGGTATTGAATATGAGCGTTTGATCGATAAAGAATATCTGCAAAGTTTAGTAGACGCCTATACGGCTTTTTTCCATCGGTACAACGAGTCACCACTGCTTATTATCAATGCTGCCCGGATTAATATCGTTGACCGGGAGGAAGACTATCAAATGCTGATGGACCACATATTGACTGTCAAAAGCGGCAGACATTATTTCAATCCTTTGTCGTCAAACCTCGAGTAAGGATCTTAAGCTTCCTTTGAGTGATAAGCACTGTGCATGGTTATAGTCGAAGACATCGAAGGTGTGCGGGCTGAAGTTTCATCCCGGCGTCGTCAAGGTAAGTTAATTATATTTGTGCCGACCATGGGAAATCTGCACCAAGGTCATGTGGCTCTGATAAGGCACGCAAAACATTACGGGGGAACCGTGTTGGTAAGTCTATACGTTAACCCGTTGCAGTTCGGAGTCAATGAAGACTTCTCGACTTATCCTCGAACATTAGAAACGGACAAAGCCGTGCTCATGGAAGAAAAAGCCGACATACTATTTTTACCCGACGACCAAACAATGTATCCGCGTGGTATTGAGGATCAGACCAAGGTAGAAGTTCCACGCCTAGGAGGGGTCTTGGAAGGTGTGACCCGGCCGCACTTCTTCCGCGGGGTGACTACGGTGGTCAATCGACTTTTTAATATTGTGCAAGCCGATATCGCTGTATTCGGCAAGAAGGACTACCAACAATGGATTGTTATCAAAAGGATGGTTAATGATCTGGCTATGCCAATAGAAATCGTCGGCGTAGACACGGTGAGAGAGCAGGACGGCCTGGCACTGAGTTCGCGGAATAACTATTTGACCCCAGAACAAAGGCGGAAAGCCCCAATGTTGTACAGAGGCCTGCTCCGCGCTGCAGAAAAGTTAAGGTCTGGAGAGCGTGCCTATGAACGAATAGAGCAGGCAGCGTTCGAAGATATACAAAGCGGTGGGCTGAGGCCCGACTACATTGGTGTTCGACGGCAGCAAGACTTGATGGTCCCGGACGAGGCCGATACTGCGTGGGTCGTTCTGGGTGCCGCGTATGTGGGTAAGACGAGATTGATCGATAATATCGAAGTCGAGATTAAAGTCTAAACCGCATAAAAGCGGTTTAGAAAGTTTAAAGGTGAAAGGGAAAAAGATCCGAAATGGCGGTGCTTAACTATGTTACTTTAATCTTTAAACTTTAATCTTTAGAACTTCTAAGGGGGCCTCATAAACAGGCAAGAAACAAGATGGCAAATACTAAAGGAGTATGTGTTTTCGCTAATAATTGGTACCGAGGGCCGGACTCGAACCGGCACGGTGTCGCCACCACCAGATTTTGAGTCTGGCGCGTCTACCAGTTTCGCCACCTCGGCAAGCGGGCGCTAAGTATAACGATGTCTCTAGTCGTCAGCAAAGACAATAGTCTAAGCCTGGATGCGTACGACTACGATTTGCCGGAGGATCTTATTGCGCAACGGCCGCTACCGGTTAGAAGTGCGAGTCGTCTGCTGTCTCTGGACGGGGATACGGGTGAAATCGGAGACCTTGAACTAAATGCAATAGGCAGTCTTTTAGAACCGGGTGATCTGTTGGTGTTCAACAACACCAAGGTGATTCCCGCTCGGTTGTATGGACACAAGGCGAGTGGGGGACGCGTTGAGTTCTTGATCGAACGCATTGTGAATGATCATACGGTGCTCGCCCTGGCGGGGACAAACAAACCGCTCCGAGTGGGGCGTACCGTGACGATAGAGAAGGATAATGAGATCACGACCGCGTACGTTAAGAGCCGCAAAGGTGAGTTGTTTACGTTGGTGTTCGAGGATAAACCAGTAGACGAAGTACTCGCAGTATTTGGGCACGTTCCCCTGCCTCCCTATATACGTCGCCCCGATGACACGTTGGATCGGGACCGGTACCAGACTGTCTTCGCCAGTTGCCCTGGTGCCGTGGCTGCGCCCACCGCCGGCTTACATTTTGATTACACCCTGTTAAACAGCTTGGAAACGCAAGGGATACACCTGGGGTTTCTTACTCTTCATGTCGGTGTGGGGACCTTTCAACCTATTCGGCAACTGAGTGTTTCAGACCATCGTCTACATTCTGAGTGGCTATCAATCCCCTCAGCACTGTGTGAGCAGATTAGGCAAGCCCGGGGTGAAGGCAAAAAAATTGTTGCCGTTGGTACGACAAGCGTTCGGGCGCTTGAAACATTGGCCAGAACGAAAAAAATAGAGCCCTACGAGGGCAATACGGATTTATTTCTTTATCCTGGTCAACCGTTTTATATGGTAGATGCAATGGTTACTAATTTTCATTTACCCCGGTCTTCGCTGTTAATGCTGGTCTGTGCCTATGCGGGAACGGACAAAACTCTGAAGGCTTACCGCCATGCAGTGCAGCATAGGTACCGTTTCTACAGCTACGGTGATGCGATGTTTGTGACTCCCCAGCCCAAAGCGCGCTTATGTTGAGTTTTTCTATTAGTCACACTGACGGCCTGGCCAGGTGCGGCCAGATTGTCCTCGACAGGGGCAAGATTGAAACGCCTGCATTCATGCCGGTCGGAACCCACGCTACCGTAAAAGCGATGACGCCGGAGGAAGTGGAAGCAACCGGGGCGCAGATTATTTTGGGGAATACCTATCACCTCATGCTACGACCGGGTGTTCGGATCATTGAGGATCACGGCGGTCTGCACGACTTTATGGGGTGGCGTAAACCCATCCTTACCGATTCGGGTGGTTTCCAGGTATGGAGCCTGACCAAATTACGTGAGATCACCGAACAGGGCGTGACCTTTAAGTCTCCGATAGATGGATCCAGGGTATTTCTAGGCCCCGAAGAGTCAATGCGGGTTCAACAGGGCTTAGGCTCTGACATATGTATGGTCTTTGATGATTGCACTGCATACCCTGCCAATCGAGACGTGGCGAACCGCTCCATGCAATTATCTTTGCGCTGGGCGGAGCGCTGCAAGCAGACTCACAGGGGGGTGGCCGCACTGTTTGGCATAGTCCAGGGTGGTATGCACGCCGAACTGAGGCTGGAGTGCTTAGACGGACTCACGGGTATTGGTTTTGATGGCTACGCCCTGGGCGGTTTGTCAGTAGGTGAACCGACTGAAGTGATGTACGATTTAATCAGGGAAATTACCCCGGAGATGCCGGGCATCCGACCTCGTTATTTGATGGGGGTGGGTACGCCGGAGGACATCGTCTTTGCCGTTACCCAGGGAATAGACATGTTCGATTGTGTTCTACCGACCCGCAACGCACGCAATGGCTGGTTGTATACCCGGCGCGGTGTGGTCAAGATTCGAAATTCTGAATATACCGAGGATACGGGCCCGCTGGACCCAGGGTGTTCGTGTTATACGTGCATGAACTACTCTCGCGCGTACTTGCGGCATTTGTATAGAAACAACGAAATTCTGGGCGCGCGACTCAACACAATTCACAACCTGCACTATTATCAGGATCTGATGCGAGACTTGAGAACGGCGATTGCCGGGCAATCGCTGGCGAATTTCGCCGAAAATTTCCTAGGTAAGCGCGGATTAAGTGGCGATGGACTATCGTCTGAAGGTTACTGACTCTAGGTGTCAAATTTTTGGCTTATGCTGTGGCATAATACCGCGCCCTCGCTGCAGCGGGGCTCGATCGAGATTCTAATCGGACAACAAGGGTGAGACTATGAACCTTTTTATTTCTGATGCATGGGCACAAGCCGGTGATGCAGGGGGCGGCCTTTTGGGTTTATTACCGTTTGTGCTGATCATTGTTGTGTTTTATTTTCTTTTAATTCGACCACAACAGAAACGACAAAAACAACACAAGGAAATGGTAAGCAATCTTAAAAAAGGCGACGAGGTGGTTACCAATGGTGGGACCCTGGGTAGGATTACCGATGTAGGCGAAAATTTTCTGACCCTTGAGGTTGCCGATGGGGTGATGATAAAAGTCGAGAATCACGCCATACAAAAAATGGTGACTAAAGGCACCATTAAAGAAGCCTAAGTCAAAACCGGTGCAAATTAGTATAAACCGTTTATGAATCGCTATCCTCTATGGAAATATGTACTCATCGCGGTAGTCATCGTACCGGGATTGTTATATGCGTTGCCGAATCTTTATGGAGAAGACCCAGGTGTTCAAATTGCAGGGCTAGGGTCATTCGATACTGACCAGGCCACTCTGCAACAAGTAGAACGCGCTTTATCCGAACAGGGCATAACACCCACTCGGGCAACGCTCGATGTGAGCGGTATAAAGTTGCGTTTTTCGGATACCGAAACGCAGCTCAACGCGAAAGACATCATCCAAAGCGAGCTCAAAGATAACTATACGGTCGCACTGAGTTTGCTGCCGTCCACCCCGAATTGGCTTGCCAACATTGGCGGGGCCCCAATGTATTTGGGCTTGGATCTTCGCGGCGGCGTACACTTTTTGATGGAAGTGGATGTTGCAGGTGCAATAAAAAACGCGGAAGAGAGATACGTCAGCGACCTGCGTACCGTCTTGCGGGAAGCCAAGGTGCGTTATTTGACCATACGCCGTGGGCCACAAGGTGGTATCCACATCAAGTTTCGCGATGAGATACAGCGGGAAAAAGGTCGCCAGATCATTACTGAAGAATTGTCGCAATTGAATCTGGTCGACAGAGACCAGGAAGGAAAGCCCTTTATATACGCGAATCTCAGGCCAGAAGCGGTGGATGAATTGAAAAGCTTTGCCCTGCAGCAAAACATGACATCCCTTAGAAACCGGGTGGATGAGCTGGGCGTGGCCGAGCCCGTTGTGCAGCAACAGGGTGACCGCCGCATCGTTGTCCAACTGCCGGGGGTGCAGGATACGGCAAAAGCCAAAGAGATACTGGGCAGGACGGCTACGCTCGAAATTAAGCTGGTCGATGAAGAACATGATTTGCAAAGCGCGCTGCGAGGTTCGGTTCCGGCTGGATCGGCACTTTACCGTACCCGGGATGGGGGTGAAATATTGCTTAAGAAACGTTTGATCTATTCCGGACACAACATCGTAGACGCTGCGGCCGGGAGAGATCAATTATCGGGAGGGCCGATCGTTCACATTACCCTGGATTCGCGAGGGGCCGAGATAAATCAGAGAGTCACCGGCGAGAATGTAGGGAAACGAATGGCGGTGGTATATGTGGAGGAGCGAAGCGACACCAAATTCGACGAAAACGGACTCCCGGTTCTAGATGATCAAGGTGAGGTCGTAAAGGTCCGCAAAAGGATCGAAGAAGTTATTACCGCGCCGGTGATTCGCGAGCAATTAGGCAAACGATTTCAGATCGAAGGTTTGGACAGTTCAGAAGAAGCTCAGGACTTGGCGTTGTTGCTGCGCGCCGGGGCCCTTGCGGCACCGATAGAAATCATCGAAGAGCGAACAGTAGGCCCCAGTTTGGGTAGGGATAACATCGATCAAGGCTTTCGTTCAGTGCTAATAGGGTTTGTCCTCGTGCTGATTTTTATGCTGGTTTACTACCGCATATTTGGCATCGTGGCCTGCGCCGCACTTATCCTTAACTTAGTGCTAATTGTTTCAGTGCTGTCCTTGTTGCAGGCCACTCTAACCTTGCCGGGGGTTGCGGGAATCGTTTTGACCGTGGGTATGGCAGTCGACGCGAATGTGTTGATTTTCGAACGAATCCGAGAGGAGATTCGCAATGGCAATTCCCCCCAGGCGAGCATACACGTTGGCTATGACAAAGCGTTCGGCACGATATTCGACGCCAACTTCACGACCCTGATTGCGGCTATAGTGTTGTTCAGCATCGGTTCTGGCCCGGTCAAAGGATTTGCTGTCACCTTGAGTATCGGTATTGTGACCTCCATGTTTACCGCTATTTTAGGTACGCGGGCGTTGATCAACTTGATCTATGGTGGCCGTCGCGTGCGTAAATTGGCAATCTAGGAAAGATTTCGGGATATGGAATTTATCGGCAAAGATACCAAATTCGATTTCATGAGCCGGCGTAAACTGGCGGCTGTATGCTCGTCGGTACTAATACTGATCGGCATTTTATCTTTGGTTTTTCGGGGTTTGAACTATGGGATCGAGTTCACTGGTGGAACGTTGGTTGAAGTTGCTTACGAAGAACCTGTTCAAATCAGTGAGGTACGAGATCAACTGTCCGAGGCAGGATTTAATGATGCTGTGGTGCAGTATTTCGGTACGTCACGTGATGTATCCATCAGGCTGCCAGTCGGCGATGAAGGCACCGCGGCTGAGATCAGCACCCACACCATAGAAGCGTTGCGTGCTCCTTTCAATGAAGTGCTGGCGGAACAATCTGAAAGTAGAGTTCAACATTGTCTGCGAGGGGGTTCTGAGCCCGAGCCCTGTAAAGTACAAATGAGGCGAATCGAATTTATCGGACCTCAGTTTGGTGAAGAGCTCGCTGAAAATGGCGGGCTCGCGATGTTGGCTGCGTTGTTGCTGATCATGGCTTATGTCGCTTTTCGCTTTGAATGGAAATTCTCCATCGGTTCAGTCGCAGCACTTACCCACGATGTTTTGATCGCTATCGGGATCTTTTCTATTGTTCAGCTTGAGTTTACTCAACCGGTATTGGCTGCACTTCTGGCGGTAATCGGTTACTCGCTCAATGACACTATTGTGGTGTTCGACCGTATTCGTGAAAACTTCAGAAAAATGCGTAAGGGTTCACCTGTAGATATCATGAACCAATCTGTCAATCAGACGTTAAGGCGCACTGTGTTAACGTCTTTCACCACGCTGTTGGTTTTGTTGGCGTTGTTTTTCCTCGGGGGTGAAGTTATTCGGGGATTTTCAATCGCCCTGATCATCGGTGTTATCGTCGGTACATATTCATCCATTTTTATCGCTAGCCCGGTTGTACTGTGGCTAGGACTGTCCCGAGAGGATATGATGCTGGTAAAGAAAGAAGGGGCAGATCAAGAGCAGATTCTTCCTTAATATCTTTATATCTCTGGGGAACGAAATGTTTACGAAAAATATGACCATCGCTGGGTTTGATCAGGACCTTTGGACTGCAATTACCGCTGAGCAGCGTCGGCAGGAGGAACACATAGAACTTATTGCTTCGGAAAACTATACCAGTCCCAGAGTTTTAGAAGCACAGGGTTCTTTACTGACAAACAAATATGCAGAAGGTTACCCGAGAAAACGATATTACGGTGGATGCGAATTTGTGGACGTCGCAGAGGAACTTGCCATCGAGCGGGCAAAGGAGTTGTTTGACGCAGCCTACGCTAATGTACAACCACATTCTGGATCACAGGCAAATGCCGCGGTCTACATGGCATTGCTTGATCCGGGTGAGACCGTACTCGGCATGAGCCTAGCCGATGGAGGTCACTTGACCCATGGTGCAAAAGTGAATTTTTCCGGTCGTCTATACAATTCGGTCCAGTATGGCTTGAACAACGACACCGGTGAGATCGACTACGATCAGATGGCCGTCTTGGCTCGGGAGCATAAACCGAAAATGATCATGACGGGTTTTAGTGCCTATTCCCGCGTAGTCGATTGGCAGCGCTGTCGGGAAATCGCTGATGAGGTAGGCGCCTACCTGGTCGCGGATATTGCCCATGTGGCGGGCCTGATTGCAACCGGGCATTACCCCAGCCCCGTGGACATCGCTGACGTCACCACCAGCACTACCCACAAGACCTTACGTGGACCACGTGGTGGCTTAATCCTGGCAAAAAGTAATCCCGATCTTGAAAAGAAACTGAATGGGAGGGTTTTCCCTGGGAGTCAGGGGGGTCCATTAATGCACGTCATTGCCGCCAAGGCAGTCGCTTTCAAAGAGGCGCTAGAACCGGAGTTCAAGGAGTATCAGGGTCAGATAGTGAAGAATGCTAAGGCGTTGGCAAAGATTATTCTAGAACGTGGATACAATATCGTGTCCGGTGGTACGGACAACCATTTGTTTTTAGTTGACCTGATCGAGAAGGGGATTACTGGTAAAGACGGGGAAGCAGCGTTGGGCGAAGCTAACATTACGGTCAACAAGAATGCCGTACCTAATGACCCACAATCCCCATTTGTCACGAGTGGTATCAGAGTTGGTACACCGGCGATTACAACTCGGGGTTTCAAGGAAGCGGAGTCGGAAAAGCTGGGGCACTGGTTTTGTGATGTGCTTGACAATCTCGAGGACAAATCAGGTATCGAAAACGTCAAACAAGAAGTATTGCGCATTTGCGCGGAGTTTCCGGTGTACGAAGCCAATGCTATTGGTCAAGATCCAGTTGCCGCCTCCGGTGCCGGTTAGGTTAAGCATGTTGCCATGCGATGCCCTTTTTGTTTATCTGACGATACGCGCGTAATCGACTCGCGGATTGCTGACGAGGGGGATGCGGTCCGGCGTAGACGCGAATGCATTCAGTGCGAGGAGCGATTTACAACACTCGAGCGTGCGTCGTTAAAGATGCCGTACGTCATTAAAAGTGACGGTAAGCGGGAGGGATTCGAAGAAGAAAAACTCCGCCGGGGCATGCTCCGAGCCCTTGAAAAGCGACCGGTGGAGGCCAACGCTGTGGAAGCAGCTGTTCACCGCATTCAACACCGTTTGCTCACTAGCGGCGATCGTGAAATAGACTCACAAAAAATCGGCGAGTGGGTCATTCAAGAATTAGCCGAACTCGACCAAGTCGCTTATGTGCGTTTCGCCTCTGTCTATCGCTCGTTTCAGGATGTCGATGAATTTAGCGAAGAGGTAAAACGCCTGCAAACCCAACCCTCCGCAACCGCACGGCGGCAACAGATGTCGCTCTTACCGAATGGGAACGATGATAGCAACCGTTAGTGTTCCAGACGGCAGAACCATTGCGAGGACCCCTGATTTGATCCGGGTGACACTGTGCAAAGACCTAGGAATCGCGGCCTCGTCTCGATAATCGGTGCGGGCTCGTCAGGGCCGAAAAATGCTCTCGCCAAGACGCCAAGTTCGCAAAGGGTATGCTTTAGGTGGCAGAAAGTATCGTTTCTTTCTTGGCGGGTTTTGCGTCTTTGCGAGAGAAATTCATTTCTTTAATCTTTAATCCTTTAATCTTTAATAGTCGTTAGTCACTGTTATGAATAGGGATTACTATTTTATGGCCCGTGCCCTTAAGCTGGCGGAGAAAGGGCTATATTCGGCACATCCCAATCCACGAGTGGGGTGCGTTATCGTCAAAGACGATACCATCGTGGCTGAAGCTTGGCATGAGAAAGCCGGGTTACCTCATGCAGAAGTGCTGGCATTGCGTCAAGCGGGCCATGCGGCAAGAGGTGCCGATGTATATGTAAATCTTGAACCTTGTTGCCACCAGGGTCGCACCCCACCTTGCACCGGATTCCTAATTGACGCTGGCGTGAAAAGAGTAGTAACTGCAATAGAAGACCCCAATCCCCAGGTTGCCGGCGGGGGCATTGAAAATCTGCGTAATGTCGGTATAGACGTCGATGTGGGCATAATGCGATATGAGGCTGAGGCCTTAAACCGTGGATTTTTACATCGTATTAAGAACGGCCGTCCCTGGGTAGTGTTGAAAGTGGCGGCCAGCGTGGACGGGCGCACGGCGATGCGTTCGGGCGAAAGCCAGTGGATATCGAGTGATCAATCGCGCCGGGACGTTCATCACTGGCGGGCACGGAGCAGTGCCATATTGACCGGTATCGGGACTGTGCTGGCAGACGATCCGGCTTTAACAGTACGCGACGTTGAGACCGCACGACAACCACTGCGGGTAGTCGTGGACAGCAAACTTTCCACACCGCCGGACGCCAGAATCCTGTCCCAGCCGGGTAGGGTTCTAATTGCCACTGCTAACGAACGCATAACTGAAGATATCGACTCGGAGCACGTTGAAGTGGTATATGTCCCTGCAACCAATAACACCGTGGATTTAGTGGCGCTGATGGCCCATTTATCGCAAAGAGAAATAAACGAAATCTTGGTCGAAGCGGGGCCAACTTTGAGCGGAGCGATGTTACAAGCAAGTTTGGTGGACGAAGTCTTAATTTATCTGGCGCCCAAGTTAATTGGCGACGATGGTAGAGGCATGTTTTCACTCCACGGTTTGGATAAATTAACAGATTGTGTGAAGTTAAATGTAGTCGATTTACGTCAGTTTGGTGATGATGTGCGTATTCAGTTAAGACCGTTAAGGCACTGACATGTTTACCGGCATTGTGCACGGGACAGGTGTGGTACGTAGGTCCCAAGTAACAGGACTTGATTTGATGCTCGTAATTGATGTTCGTGATCTACCAGAGAAAGACATCAATATTGGTGACAGCGTTGCGGTAGATGGTGTTTGTTTGACCGTAGTCGAATATGACAAAGGTTGCCTTCGTTTTGACGTCTCCAGGGAGACTTTGCTGCGAACATTGTTAGGATCAAAACTAAACGGGGATCTGGTTAACCTGGAGCTGGCGCTGTTACCGACGTCTAGGCTCGGCGGTCACTTTGTCACCGGTCATGTGGATGGCGTCGGCTATCTTGAAAGTTTGGAACATGTGGGCACGTCTATTCAGATGCGTTTCCGCGCACCTAGGGATTTGTCTCGCTTCGTAGCTGAAAAAGGGTCTGTATGCATAGATGGGGTTAGCCTCACAGTCAACGCGATCAGCGAAAATTCCTTTGAGGTCAATATCGTGCCCCACACTATTGAAGTGACCACCATGAAAGATTATTTCGCCGGGCGCAAAGTGCACTTAGAGGTCGATATCATCGCGCGTTACTTAGACAGGCTAATGACAGTCAACCAGCCCCGGAAAACAGTACCGGCACCCATCCAGCAAGAGCCTGAACCGTCAGAAGAGATAACCCAAGAATTCCTAGCCAAACAGGGATTCGTCGCTCCTGATTTGGGAGAATAACGAAATGAATGGTGTGGCTTTAAGCACAATACCAGAGCTACTAGAGGATTATCGCCAGGGCAAAATGGTGATCATCACCGATGACGAGGACAGAGAGAACGAAGGTGATCTATTGATAGCGGCTGAAAAAGTTGAGCCCCATCACATCAATTTTATGGCGACGCATGCGCGCGGCCTCGTCTGTCTTACCCTCACACCTGCTAGGTGTGAACAACTCGGGCTGTCCTTAATGGTTGGGAAAAACGCCTCCAGGTTTTCTACCAACTTCACCTTGTCGATCGAAGCGTCTAAGGGAGTCACGACCGGGATATCTGCAGCTGATCGAGCGACCACGGTACATGCTGCTATTAAACCGGAAGCCAAACCTGAAGACATCATATGCCCGGGACATATCTTTCCCGTCATGGCACAACCAGGGGGAGTGCTGACCCGGGCTGGACACACCGAGGCAGGTGTTGACCTTGCCCGACTTGCAGGGTTTGAGCCTGCCAGCGTTATCTGTGAGATTCTCAATCCAGACGGCAACATGGCGCGTTTGTCGGATTTGGTTACGTTTTCGACTCAGCACGGACTCAAGATCAGTTCAGTCGCCGAGCTAATTCGATACAGATTGAAGCACGAGCCCACAGTAACGCGTGTGGCCACTACCAAAATGGATACCACGGCGGGTGAATTCGATGTGCATGTTTACCATGATATAGTCGGTGACGAAATGCACGTCGCCATGGTCAAGGGAGAGATCGATGCGGATACACCTACTTTGGTGAGGGTGCAAGTAGAATCCGGAATCTTGGATGTGTTTCGGGAGCTACAGCAAGCTGGTACATGGACGGTGGTTGACGCGACCAATCGAATCAGTGAGGCTGGTAACGGTGTTCTGGTTATATTGCGCTATCGCGAGCCAGACGAAGAAATTGTCAAGCGTATCAGGCATTCGGATATGGAAGGTCAAAGCATAGAATTTCCCTGGCGTGAGACTGGTGAAGACTTGAGAGTACTGGGTGTGGGTGGACAAATACTAGCTGATATTGGTGTCGGCAAAATGCGTGTGTTGGGTAGCCCCAGAAAAATGCATGCTTTGTCCGGCTTTGGGCTGGAGATTGTGGACTACGTCGTGCAATGAGTAAGAACTACACCGTAAAAAGCACATCAGGCGACTTTAATGTGCAAAACGCTCACTTCGGTCTTGTAGTGGGGAGGTTCAATAGCCTGATCACCGAGCGGCTTTTGAACGCCGCGGTACAAACACTGCTACGCCACGGCGTGAAAGAAGCTCACATCGAAACGGTTTGGGTACCTGGAGCATTTGAACTGCCGTTGGTTGCCAAGCAACTTGCCAAGACCGGTCGCTGCACAGCTCTGGTTGCACTCGGTTGTGTCATTCGGGGTGCCACACCTCATTTTGAGTATGTTGCGGGGGAGTGTGCAGCTGGACTTTCCCGCGTTAGTCTGGAGTATGATATTCCTATTGGTTTTGGTGTGTTAACGGTTGATAATATCGAGCAGGCAATAGAGCGTGCCGGCACTAAAGCCGGAAACAAAGGTGAGGATGCGGCCTTAGCTGCACTAGAAATGATAAATGTGTTAAGGCAGATTGAAAACAACACTTAAACGGTAACTTGAATCTAACCTCATGTCAGGCGGTAGTCGACACTTAGCTCGACAAGCGGCGGTACAGGCACTGTACCAATGGGATCTGACTGAACAAAAACCTGAAGATATTCTCAAGCACTTTATTCAAGGTCACGACCTGGACGGTACTGACGAAGGTTATTTCCATACATTGGTTTACGAGGTACCGTTGTATCATCAGGAAGTAAACGACAGGCTATCACCCCACGTCGACCGTGATCTGGAAAATGTAGACCCGGTCGAAAGAGCGATTCTGCGGATCGGCACCTACGAACTGGAATACAAGCAGGACATTCCCACCAAAGTGATTATCAATGAGGCTGTTGAACTCGCTAAAACCTTTGGGTCTGACTACAGTTATAAGTTTATTAATGGTGTGCTGGATAAAGTGGCTGCAGACCTTCGCCCCGAAGCGCAAACGGACTCGGATTCTACCGATATCGAGACAGCAAAAAGCTAGCTCCCGCACATCGCGGGGTCTACCCAGGCCCTGGCTGGTCCAGCGCTATCATCCGGGATCGTGATGCGATATGCAGGCTAACCGTCCTTATCATGGATGAGTTTGCAATCATCCGTGAGTACTTCGCGCGTCAACCTGTTGAGCGGGAAGACGTCGTCATAGGGATCGGTGATGACGCAGCCGTCACCATGCCTCGATCGGGTGAGGATCTGGTCTGCACGACCGACATGCTGGTACAGGGTGTCCATTTTCCAGAAGCTACCGATCCTTATGCCGTGGGCTATAAAGCACTTGCAGTAAACCTGAGTGACCTGGCGGCGATGGGTGCACAACCCGCATGGCTCACGTTGTCGTTGTCTCTGCCCGACGTAGACCTCGAATGGATTGAAGCCTTTAGTGCCGGATTTCACGAATTGGCCAAGGCGTATCACTGTCAGTTGATCGGCGGCGATCTCGTAAAGGGACCCATGGCGGTGTGTGTGCAAGCTATGGGCTACGTCGATTCGGGACAAGCGGTGTGCCGGTCGGGAGCCTGTGTCGGCGATGATATCTACGTATCCGGTTATCTTGGTGACGCTTGTTTGGGACTTAAAGCTCTAAAAGGTGAGGTATCGTTGACTGATGATGAGCGAAAATACGCGGTCCATCGTTTGCATTATCCTTCCCCCAGAGTGGACTTAGGTCAGTCGATCAGGGGTATTGCTCACGCCGCTATAGACCTATCCGACGGATTGTACAAAGACCTGGGTCACATCACTCTCGCCAGTAACGTTGCCGCCCACGTAGATTTGGAATTGTTGCCGATTAGTGAAACGTACGTGAAACACAGGCCAGAAATCGGTTGGGGGCCCGCGTTGTGTGGAGGTGACGACTACGAACTCTGTGTCATCACTCCCGCTGGTATAGAAGATCAAGTAGAAGCGATCGGGCGACGGCTCAAAGTACCGATGAAGAAGATTGGAACGATCGGGTCCGGTGAAGGAGTGAAAGCTACTCACCATGGCACTGAGTTCATGCCAGATCAGACGGGATACGATCATTTTGGATGAATTTCTCTTTACTAGTGATGGATCGTTACCATAGTTGCTGATCTAAAAGGCGCTGCTGCTGCGAAGGTCAGCCTGGCAGATTTGTGCCGAGATCCTGTCTTGGCACTCGCATTCGGACTGGGAATTGGGTTAACACCTAAACTACCCGGGACGGTCGGAACCTTATTAGCGATCCCGTTATGGTGGTGGCTATCCAATTTGGATCTCAACAGTTATCTCTTGATCACAGCTTGCGCGTTTCTATTCGGCATCTGGATTTGTCAGCGTGCCTCGGAGAGGTTGGGGCAACACGATCACTCAGGCATCGTATTCGATGAAATAGTGGGTTATCTGCTGGCTCTGGTGGTGGTTCCCGTCAGTGTAGGCTGGCTGCTACTGAGCTTTGTTCTATTCAGGTTCTTTGACGTCGTAAAGCCTTGGCCAATATGTTGGCTAGACCGACGCATTAAGGGTGGGCTTGGCGTGATGTTGGACGATCTCGCCGCGGGCATTTTCACGGCGGTCATAATCCTGGCTGCTCGTGCTTTTTAGAAGAGCCTTATTGATTGACCCAGGGCGGGAGGCCGTTAACCGGGGACAGTATACTTTTTAGATTGCAGGACCTGTGAAACGATGACTTTCCGGTGGTTTAGTCAGCGCAGGGAGTGCCCCTAAGGGTGGATTCAATTTAAAAAGTATACTGTCCCCGGATTTTAATTCATCGACGTCATCCACGTGGTGCTTTTGGGCTTTGCCGTCGAGCAGCTGATGATCTTCACACCCGAAGGGGCATTTTCACATTCAAGGTTTCTGTAAGCTTTGTACAGCTGCAAGACTTTTTGCACGTAGTGCTGAGTCTCAGCAAAAGGAGGGATACCCCCGTATTTCAATACAGCGTTTTCACCGGCGTTGTAACCGGCCAACGCCAGGCGCATATCCCCATTGAATTGTTGCATCAGATCACGTAGATACCGACTACCAGCAAGCACGTTTTGTTGTGGATCGAGGA
>JASJAT010000101.1 GCA_030066885.1 Arenicellales bacterium
AAATCACTAACGCATGGGGCACCGCTCTGCTGGTCAAAGGGTTGAATTACGTGACTTACGGCGTGATTCTGACGAGCGGTTTGGTCAGCTGCTAAACAACTGTGCAGAAAAATCTACCCATGTAACGCGGTCCTGACGAACGGTAATTATCTATGCGTTCTTACCAACGGCATTGCAACCAAGCTTAGCCACGTTACAAGTTGGTTGTACAATAGCCGCTGAAACCACAGTGCCCCTCAAGTTGTCTCCTGTACGCTTGACTTAAAATCTAGCGCTCGCTTATGCCTGACGAGAACAAGATAGAATGGTGGCTCGGAAAAATCGGCCTTGGCCAGTACGGCACCAAGTTTGTCGAGCAAAACATTGATTTTGCAGCGCTCTTTGACTTGACCGACCAAGATCTGGCGGAACTCGGTGTCTCGATTGGTCATCGTAAAAAGCTCAACCGCGCCATAGATTTGCTGCGTTCTAAACCTGAATCAGGCCAGCAACTCGGCGAGATACTCCCTACCTCTCTACATGAAGCGGAGCGTAGGCAAGTCACCGTGCTGTTTTCCGACTTAGTCGGCTCTACTGAGCTGTCTACCCGTCTGGATCCGGAGGACATGAGGGACATCATCCGTGCCTACCAGTCCTATTGTGAGCAGGAGATAAGGCGATTTGGGGGTTACTCCGCCCGCTATATCGGCGACGGTATCCTTGTGTATTTCGGATACCCCTCCTCCCATGAGAATGATCCGGAGCGCGGTGTCCGGGCGGGCTTGGCCATTGTCGGAGTCATGCCGGAACTCAACGAGAAGGTGGCCTCCAATTATGGCGTTCGACTAAGTGTCAGGATAGGCATAGCAACGGGAATCGTCGTGGTTGGGGACATCATCAGTGATAGTGCCGTTGACCAACGAAGCGCCGTTGGCAAGACACCTAACCTGGCTGCCCGCCTACAAGCTATGGCAAGTCCTGATACGGTCGTTGTATCGCCATCGACCAGGAGTCTGCTCGGAGACCTATTCGAGTTCCAAAGCCTGGGAAACCACAATCTAAAGGGAATCGCCGAACCGGTTGAAGTCTCACTGGTAATCGGGGCGAAACCAGCCGAAAGCAGATTCGTCGCGACCCATGCTAAGCAATTAACCGAGTTGGTTGGGCGTCGTGAAGAGCTGCGGATGTTAACCACTAGATGGGAAGAGGTCATCAAGGGGAACCATGCCGTAATTCTGATCAAGAGTGAACCGGGGGTTGGAAAATCACGGTTGGTGCAGGAATTCAGACAACAGATCGAGCCAGAATCCCATTTACGCTTGATGGCTCAATGTTGGTCGCATACCGAAAACAGCGCCCTGTATCCAATCATAGAAACGATACAACGTACGTTAAGGATCGATCGGGATGATTCTGTCGACACGAGGCTTGAGAAGTTGGAGTCTGCGTTGCGGGATATCGACCTTTCTATTTCAAAAATGGCGCCCCTGATAGCAGCCTTGCTCAACCTGGACGTGTCCAATCGATACCCCCCACTTCGCCTATCACCGGATGCCCAGAAACGAGAAACGTTTGCAGCATTGGTAGAAATCCTCGCTGTTCTTTCCCGACAGCAACCCCTACTGGTGGTAATGGAAGATATTCATTGGATCGATCCCTCTACCCGGGAATTCATTTCGTTTCTTTTGCCCCGTCTTGAACATATGTGCGTGATGTTCCTGGCAACCATTCGAACCGGGTATCAGGATCGTTGGCCATCGCACACTGAAACCCAGCAACTCGAGCTACACCCCATCACCGCGACAGATACCCGGACCATGATTTTACGCATCGCTGGGCAGTCTGCGTTGTCAAGTTCGCTGGTTGAACGAATCGTGCACCGTGCCGACGGTGTTCCCCTGTACGTCGAGGAGCTGACTCGGCTCGTTGTTTCGGATCCAAGCAAACGCGGCGTGATGACGGCTGAAACCATTCCGTCTTCGCTACAAGACTTGTTGCTGGCGCGGTTGAACAACCTGACTTGGCAGCGGGAGGTTGCCATGTTGGGCGCCGTATTGGGACGCCGTTTTGATTACTCGTTAATCGGCGCCGTGTGGCAAGGCGAGTTGTCGAGTCTGGCCCAAGGACTCGATCGACTGGTCGACGAAGGTATATTGTCGCAACGACGATCGGGAACGGAGAATACTTACACCTTCAGGCATGTGCTTATTCAGGAGGCCGCCTATGCGTCACTGTTGCGTTCAGATCGACGGTTGATGCACAAACTGATCGCAGATGTATTGGAACAGCGGTATCTCGATGGCACGTGGGGGCAGCCCGAGTTGCTAGCAGATCACTTTGAAAACGCGGACGAAATTGATAAAGCGGTTGAATATCTCCTGAAGGCAGGACAGCAGTCTAGCGACCGCTCTGCGAACCAAGAGGCGATCACCCACCTCAACCGAGGATTGGAATTGTTAACCCGCCTACCAGCAGGCGCAGACAGACTGCAGAAAGAGTTGAGTTTGCTGGTAGCGATCAGCCGTCCATTGGTTCGAACGCGTGGGTATGCCTCACCGGAGGCGGAGCGGATTTTGGTCCGAGCCAGAGAGCTATGCGCCAAGTTGGGCGATTCCCCACAGTTGATTGCAGTGCTGTGCGGTTTGTCTATATTCAGCCAGGCCCGCGGTGACCTATCCCAAGCACGGGAACTCGGCGAACAGACACTTAGGATGGCGGAACCGACTAATGATAAGACCTTACGCTTGTTGGCATATCGAAGCTTGGGTGGGGCCGCATTCTGGCAGGGTGACCTGCAGGTCTCACGGGATTATCTGCAACAAGGCGTGGAGATTTACGACCCGAAAGTACACAGCGGTCTCGCTTACGTCTATTTCGTCGACCCCGGTGTTGTTTGTCTATCGACTTTGGGATTGGCATTGTGGACATTAGGGTTTCCAGATGAGGCTGTGGCACGTGCACGCGAATCCGTCGGTGTTGCCGAGGGCACCTACCACCCCTACAGTGTGGGCTATGCCAAACTTTATCTAGCGACCTTGAATCAGATCCGGCTGGAGCCCGAACCAGTTTGCGACACCGCACGCGATGTCATCACCCTATCGGAAGCTCAGGAATATCCACAAGGTGTCTCGTGGGGACGGGCATTGCTGGGTTGGGCCCTATGCAGATTGGGCGATCCTAAGCAAGGCACGGAACTGGTAGTGCAAGGTATCAACCAATGGCGTGCTACGGGTACCAAACTGATCCTGCCGTACTTTCTATCTTTACTTGGAGATGTTCACCTTAAGGCCGGTAAAACAGAAGAAGGCTTGCGGGTCGTAGAGGAAGCGCTGGCCCTGGCTCATGAGACGGGTGAGCGCTGCTGGCAGGCAGAGCTCTACAGGCTGCGAGGAGAGCTTAAGCAGCGGGGTCTCCAAGCTGAAGATGAACTTGACTCAGCGGTACTGACTCAAGCTGAATCCGATTTTCGGCTGGCTTTGTCTGACGCGCGAGGAAAGTGTGCGCGCGCTCTCGAACTACGTGCAGCTTACAGCTTGGTGCGGTGCCTATTGAGACAAGGACAACAACAGGAAGCCCAGGCCCTCCTCCATGAACAATGTACCGGCTGGGACGAAAGCCTCGAGCTACCCGATGTCAGAGCCGCACACGAACTTCTAAGCAATATGACATAAAAAGCACCGGTTAGGATTACTCCGGTCCTCGGAAAACAGGAGAAAGCAAATGAAGACGACCACTATGATCCTGATGTGCACTTTCCTGGTGCTTACTTCAAATCCTGCATTGTCTGCGGAATTTCGGGTGGGTTTTGCGAAGGTTGAGATCACACCTGCTGATGTATATCTACCTATCAACATAGGAGGATATCTAGGTGAGGAGGCGAATGAGATACGCGATGATTTATACGCTAGATCAGTGGTGATAGAGGACGAGAATGGAAAAACAATTGCCCTGACCTACCTGGACCTGCCTGGAATCAGCAACCGTATCATTGGCAACATATTGGAGGGTGTGGATATTGCAACTGACATATCTCCCTACAAACACTTTATCGGCGCCACGCACACTCACAGTGGCCCCGACCTGCAAGGTCTTTATGGCGGCGTGACACACGCGTACAAGCGGTATGTTGAGGCCCAAGCCATTGAGGCCGTCAAGCAAGCACATGGAAATCTTACGCCCGCTAAGATGTGGGTTTCAAAAGCGATAGGTAAAAATCGAAACCGTAGGGATTGGGGCTTTACCGATACGGGTATCACACTCGTCGAGTTTGAAAATCTTGCCGGTGAAACAATCGGTTCGATACTCAATTTTGCGGCCCACCCCGTTATTCAACAAAAAGACAAGAAAATATCTCGAGATTTTTGCGGGTACGTCGTGGATCGTCTCGAGGCGACTTTGGGCGGTACAGCCATATTCATCAATGGAGTAGTCGGGGATGTGCTTCCCGACGGTGACATACAAGCGGGAGATCTACGGGCCAAGGAATACGGCCATGAGATTGCCAATGAGGCCATTACCGCCTCCCAGATCAACCGGGTCCTAATTGATCCACCCCAAATCACTGTTGAAAGAATGCCCTGGGACCTTACGGTAACTGGGTTTCTCTTTAACCTGGCCTATATTTTCGGTCTCCTCGATTACGATGGGCGTTGGGAAAACCAAAAACTCAAAATCTTGACCACACTTGCCTACCTGCGTTTTGGAAATCAGCTGCAGGCCGTTGCATTTCCAGGGGAATCACTTACCCGAAACGGTTTCGATGATGGAATCGCCACCCCGACAAGTAAGGCAATTAAAGAGGCGATGATAACTGACCATAAGATGTTTCTCGGGCTTACCGGAGATGGGCTGGGTTACTTCGTACCTTCCGACGAATGGTGGACCGGCCGGAGCAACAACTATCATGAGCTTGTCTCACCCGGCAAAGCGGCGGGCGACGAAGGTAGGGATATGTTGATTGAAATGATCGAAGCGGATAATAGTTGTCTTCAAAACCCAGTGAACTGCCCGTAAGGTGACCTCGCATGGTAAAGCTGTGCGGGTACTGTTAGTTATCCGACTTCAATTCACTTATTTAATGAAGCGGCAGGCTATGTGTGATGAATGGCCTTAACATAATCTTCGAATACAGGATCGGTCATCAATTTTTTACATCTTTCAAAACGATTGACTGAATAAGCCCAGAAGTCTTCCGCTGGATTATCATCCGCGTGTTGGATCAATCCCCACAGGGTCCAAAGCAAGTCACACATTGCCTTGTAAATAATCATCCGGGCAAATTCGGCTTGACTTGGTGCACCATTGCAGTATGCGCGCATCATTTCCTGGTCCTGATCGGCATCAAAGCTTGCCTCAACTGACAGGTCACCCAGGTCCCAAATAGGATCATTCATCCCGGAATATTCCCAGTCAACAACCCACATGGTTTCCCCGTCGTCGAGAAAGTTTTCACATAACGGGTCGCAGTGACAAGGAGCGAGATCAACCGGATTATTCTTGAGTGCGACCTTAACCGGTTGCGCTGCTTCGACGATATCGTGGTAACCCTCCGGTAACTCGGTGTCCTTACCGGACAAGATGTTGAGATACTCATCTATCATCCCAAACAGTTCGAAACGGAACTTGAACTCTTTGCCAGAAGTATGGAGTTTTTTGAGCGCCAACGCAGCACGTGCCGCCGAACCCGGGCGGGATCGAAATAATTCGGGGGACATGGTTACGATGCCGTCGATATAACGGGTGATCATCAAGCCGGTTGGCGGATCGACATAGATTACTTCGGCAGAAACCCCCGCCTCGGCGGCAACTTGCGCGTTATGCGCTTCGACAACTCGATCGATGTATTCTTCCGTTCCTTTGCCGGGGATGCGAATGATAAGGCGGTCATCGGGAGTCTCGATCTTGAATACCAGGTTGGTTAACCCACCCAAGCGGGTGACTTCGTAGTCTTCTTTTTTAAGACTCACAAACTGTGAGACCGAAGTCAGCGCAGCATGGACTTGATCCAATGTATCGTTCATCGGTTCCCCTTATTTCGATCCATAGATTTGTTAGTAGTCAGGTACGTAATCGGTTGCCATCCGGATCATATTGCGGCCCTTTGACCTTCTTAATTGGATAGCACTCACCAAACGCTTCCAATTCAAACTCGGTTTGTCCGACCAAAGCGCTAGGCAGGTATCCGTATAAAATCGTTTTGTCAACGGTGTAACAAAACGCCGCACTGGTAGCCAGCGAAACGACTTTTCCGCCCAGCAAGATGGTTTCTCCACCAAACACTGGGAGATCTTGTTCGGAAACAAAGAAGCAAAGTTTCCGTTGAGGCTCCGAGTCTTTTTGCCTCGCAAGTGCCTCCCGCCCAATAAAATCGGTTTTGCTGTTGAAGTGGACACGGCTTCTCAATCCAGCTTCGATCGGGGAATAATCTGGTGTGATGTCAGCGCTCCAATAGAGATAGCCTTTCTCCATGCGCAGAGAGTCGATGGCTCTGTAGCCGGCGTTGACCACGTTGTACTCTTGACCCGCCTGCCAAAGCAGATCGTAGACGTGCAGTGTGTATTCAGTCGGGATGTGCAACTCCCAACCCAGTTCGCCTACGTAGCCGATCCTGATCGATCGTACAGGTGCGGCACCCACCATAAGTTCTCGAGCGGTGGCGAAGGGAAAGGCAGCGTTGGAGACATCATCCGTGCAGACCGCCTGCAACACTTTGCGTGCTTTAGGTCCACATATATTGATCACCGCTCGCGCCGAAGTAACATCCAGCAGCACGGCAGACCCATCATCGGGCAAGTGGCGTGAGATCCAATCCGAATCGTGCACGCCAAACCCACTCCCGGTAACTAGATAAAAATGATTCTCACCCAAACGGGTGATGGTCACGTCTGCCTCTATCCCACCTCGCTCATTACACAGTTGAGTGTAGATAACCGAGCCGACTGGTTTGTCCAAGTTGGATACCGCGAGGCGTTGCAAGACGTTGAATGTCTGTGGACCTGTTAATTCGAATTTGGAAAAACTAGTCTGATCGATTAACGCGACCTGGTTGCGAATGGCGTGGTGTTCTCGTGCCACGTATTGTTTCCAACCGGGTCGCAGAAAATCGAGTTGATCGACGGGGTTTACCCCTTTAGGTGCAAACCATAAAGGTCTTTCCCACCCGTTCTTAGACCCATAGACGGCACCTCGTAGCCGCAGGGTTTCATACAAGGGACTGCGCCGAATTTCTCGGGCCACTTCACTTTCCTGGTTGGGGTAACGTAACTTATAGTGGTGGGCATAGTGCTCCACTGCGCGTGGATACATGAAACCAGGGGTACCGTGATGCGGACCAAAACGCCTGATGTCTAGCGGCCATAAGTCCAAGCTTGGGCGGCCTTCGAGGATCCACTCCGACATCATCTCGCCGGCTCCACCCGCGGCGGCAATGCCGTACAAGAAACCGGTCGCCACGAACAAATTTTCGTACCCCGGCGGCGCGCCCATAACGAAATCACCATCCGCAGAATACGGGATCGGTCCATTAATAACTTGTCGAATACCCACTTCGTTCACCGCAGGTGTCACCTTAGCGGCATTCTCCGCCAGGGGTGTAAACCTTTCCATGTTTTCCGGCAGTAGCTGTCGAACAAAGCCGGTGGGGATACCTTCTTGCCCGAACGGAACCGTAGCAGCTTCGTAGCCTCCGATTAGCAATCGACCCCCTGCTTCCGGTTTGTAGTACACCAAGCGGTCTGGATCCCGCAACGACGGCAAATCCGGTGTGAAATCAGGAATGGGTTCGGTGATTATATACTGGTGTTCTAACGCACAGGCGGGGATCGAAATGTCCAACTTAGCGCCCAGTTCCCTGCTCCACATACCGGCAGCAAGCACCACATTTTCCACGTCGTATGTCCCTGAATCGGTGATAACCTTGTAGAGCCGTTTGTACTTGCCTTCAAATCCCAGCACTTCGACCCCTTGTCTTATCGTTGCACCGTACAAACGGGCACCGGTTGCTATCGCTTGACAGAGGCTGGCCGGGTCGACGTGCCCATCGCTGGGAATAAAGGCTGCGCCTTCCAAGCCTTTGGTCTCTATAAGGGGGAACAGAGCTTGCGCCTCGATAGGAGAAACAACATTCATTTCAAGGCCAAAGCTGCGCGCCATCGTGGCCAGACTCTTAATTTCCAGCATCCTGTCTTTCGATGCCGCCAGACGTAAACTCCCCACTTTCTTCCAGTCCGTTGCCATCCCAGTTTCTTGTTCCAGACGGTCGTACAACTCGACTGATTTTTGAAGCATCCGGGTGGTATTGCGAGAAGAACGCAGTTGCCCGACCAAACCCGCAGCGTGCCAGGTCGCACCCTCAGTCAACGCCGACTTTTCGAGTAGAACGACGTCTTTTTCACCCGAACGGGCAAGATGATAGGCAATAGAACACCCAATGATGCCACCACCGATAATCAAATGTTTTGCAGAATCTATAGTCACATCGATCGGGTAGAGTTGTTTCGGATTAAACGCGAGCGGGCAAATATATCATGACAGCGACTAGCGGTTAGTAACCCATGCCGAGTAGCGATATCGTAGTTACACTGGATTGCCTATTAGTCAAGTGCAAAAACTCGAGATGGTCTTTGAAGCCACCGCGCTGGATGCTAGCATTGCCTGGTTATATTGTCGTCGAGAATTACCATGCGAAAGAACATGATCACCTTACTAACAGTCATTGCTCTGGCCATCCTTGTTAGCTGCGATAAAGATGGTGAGGAGGCACAGGCACCGGAACAAAAACAGGACGCTGCTGAAACTACACCCGGCGGACCTACTGTGATGGTGAGCGCGGATAAAACCCACGCGGTTCAGCCCGGAGACGAAATTACACTCACCATCGAAGTATCCGGATTCACCTTGGATCCTGCAAAGATGGATCAAGCGAACGAAGATGGTGTTGGACACTATCGCATCTATCTCGACAGCGCTTCCGGCGAGGACTATCTGGCGCAAGGGGCTGAAAACACCACCAAGGTTACAATCCCTGAGACGATTACGGACGGCTCACATGACCTGCGGGTGGTATTGCACAACAACGACCAAACGCCGCTTGACCCCGCCGCTGAAGGGAGTGTTCTGTTGATTGTGTACAGACTGTAGCATAATACGCCCACACCGGCTCCGAATAGACGCTGGGCTTACACCGGATTAGGTGTTGCGCCGATGGCGCCTCAACCCCACGATCCGGGTGATCTTCTAATAACTGAGAATCAGGAGGAGTTAGAGATGAAGGCGTATTGTAGATCTGTGTTCTTGGCTACGCTTCTAGTAACGGGTACCGCCTTAGGTGCGGCGCCCGAGTCCAAAGATCCAATTAAGTTAACGATCCACGATTGGACTGGACAATACATTACCACCCATATCATGGGCCGCGTGCTCGAAGAGATGGGTTATAACGTCGAATACCAACAAGCTGATTACATCGCGCAGTTTGCGGGTCTGGAGTCGGGTGACCTGCACGTTGCGATGGAAATGTGGGAAACCACTGGTAAACAAGCAATGGATGAAAGCCTCAAGACAGGAAAAACCGTAGACCTGGGTGAGACCGGTATGAAGGCGATTGAGGAATGGTGGTACCCCCTCTATATGAAAGAAAAATGCCCCGGTCTTCCTGATTGGAAGGCTTTGAACGAATGCGCCGAAGCGTTTTCTACACCAGAGACCCACCCCAAAGGACGTTACTTGGGCGGCCCCGTTACTTGGGCTGGCTTTGACGACGAACGCGCCGAGGCACTCGGTTTGAACTACGAAGTAGTCCATGCTGGCACAGATGCCGCTTTGTTTGCTGAAATTCAATCAGCCTACGAACGCAAAGCGCCGATTCTTGCTTGGGTCTACACACCGCATTGGGCTCCAATCAAATTCAAGGGAGAGTGGGTAGAATTTCCCAGGTATACCGAAGAGTGTTACGACGATCCAAAATGGGGGATGAACACCGAAAAGGCTTACGACTGCGGCAAACCACGCGGCTGGATCAAGAAGGTAGGATGGAAAGGCGGCGAGGAAAAGTGGCCTTGTGCCTACCAGGCGGTGCGCAACTTTACCATCAGTAACCAAGCCATGGGTGAGATGGTTGGCGAGGTTGATCTGGACGGAAAGAAGGTCGACGATGTTGTAGAAAACTGGATTAAGAACAACGAAGACACCTGGAAGAAGTGGACGCAGTGTAGCTAACCGCAAGGAGCTCACGACAATACTCAAACTCACCAAAACCGCCGGGCCCAAAGGGCCCGGCGGCCCTTCACCATAGGCCATGAGCAAACGCCCGTTGCTAATCCACGACTTGTGCAGCAAGCGGGTTTAACTCACCATACAATCAAAAAAAACAGGTCACCCGCGGTGGTTTCAACAGCCAAAATATCTTGTCGCGATGTATGGAAGCTTTTTGGCGACGATGCAAAGACGTTTCTTGCCGAACATCAAGGGATCGTATCTACAGAGTCACTTAAAGAGGCAGGCCTAATCGGTGCGGTATGCAATGCGAACTTCGACGTGTACGAAGGGGAGATTTTCATCATCATGGGGTTGTCGGGATCCGGCAAATCAACCTTGGTCCGCTGCATGTCACGGCTCATTGAGCCCACCGCTGGCAAAGTAATGTTTGAAGACAAGGACCTCCTGCAAGCCTCTGAACAAGAACTAATCGAAATTCGACGCCACAAAATGGGGATGGTGTTTCAGCATTTTGCCCTTCTACCCCACTTAACTGTGTTGCATAACGTCGCCTTCCCGTTGGAGATCCAAGGTGTGGATCGGGCCAGTCGGGAGCAGCGTGCTCGCGAGATTATCGAGTTGGTGGGGCTTCAAGGACGTGAGAATTACTACCCAAGAGAGCTCTCTGGGGGCCAGCAACAACGGGTGGGTATCGCTCGATCACTAGCTGTGGAACCTGATATATGGTTTCTCGACGAGCCCTTCTCTGCCCTGGATCCGCTGATCCGTCGCGAGATGCAGGATGAATTTCTTCGCCTTCAGAACCTGTTACATAAATGCATTGTGTTCATCACCCACGACTTTGATGAAGCCATTCGGTTGGCTGACCGCATCGCTATTATGCAGGATGGACACATTATTCAGATCGGAACGCCAGAGCAGTTGGTGCTTGAGCCGGCTACCGACTACGTCGCCGAGTTCACTCGAGAAATCCCTCGTGCCAAAGTGTTTTCCGCGGGGTCTATCATGGCCCCACCCACAGGAAACACCGTAGGCAATGTCACAGCTAACACAAAGCTCGAAGACCTCGCGGAGGCCGTTGTCAATAGCGAGTCGGACGTAGCCGTGGTCGATGATGACGGCAACATAGTAGGCCAACTCGGTAGACAAGCGGTACTCGATGTCTTGGTCGGAAAGAACACTGCTGGTGGACGCCACAACAGCCGTTGATGAGGCGCGCGAGCACCGCCAAGCACCGACCTGGTTAATCGTCTGGGGGGTGGCACTGCTGGTAACGGCGGTGTTGTATTTTTTTCACGACCTGTGGCCGTGGGCAGTGACTTACCCAGAAGCCTGGTATATCCCCCTGCGTTACTGGGTCAGCGACTTTATGAAGTGGCTGATTAACAGCTTCGACCTGGGGCTGTTCACCTTCAAGGAATTTACTCGATCCATCGCCTGGTTGCTGGAATGGCCCCTAGACTTAGCCGGCGGCCTGCTCGCATCCGGATTCGAACTAGAACTGGGTGATGAAAACGAGCTGTACATTCCGCGGCTATCCTGGCTTGCTGTTACCGCGGTAATAGCTTTGATCGGATACCAAACCGGCGGGCTCAAGTTATCGCTATTAGTGGGAGGTTGTTTTCTTTATCTGGTGATCTTTGGGCAATGGGACAGTGCCATGGTTACCCTTTCATCAATCGTCATCGCCGTGCCAATCGGTGTAGTCCTCGGGGTTTCAGTAGGTATTCTCGGTTTTCGTAGCCCCCGGGCTGAGCGATTCATCATTCCTACCCTGGACTTGATGCAAACGGTTCCGGTATTTGCCTATCTAGTCCCCGTACTATTTTTGTTTGGTTTTGGGCCGGTTGCAGCAATGGTAGCTACGATCATATACGCGACACCTCCCATGGTGCGATGTGCAATGCTCTCACTTAAGCAAGTACCCACCGAGATTGTCGAGTTTGGGCATATGGTGGGTTGCTCGCGCCGCCAGCTACTATGGAAAGTACAGATTCCATCAGCGCGACCGACACTGATGGTTGGGGTGAATCAAGTCATCATGCTGTCTCTGAATATGGTAATCATCGCTTCGATGATTGGTGCCGGCGGTTTGGGGTTCGATGTATTGTCTTCATTGAAACGCCTGCGTATCGGCGAAGGCATCGAAGCGGGTGTGGCCATCACTGTGTTGGCTATCGCACTGGACCGAATCAGCCAGGGTTTTGCCAATCGTCCCCCCAGCGAGCATCGCGACGCATCGGAGCATTTTATTGCCCGCTATCCCTATACGACGGTCGCCTTGGCTGTTGTGTTGCTGACCAGCGTGGCCGGAGCCTTTTTTGAAGGCCTGCACACCTACCCAGAACAGCTACAACTCACCACCGGACAGTTTTGGAACGACCTTGTCTCTTGGATCAACGTTAACTTCTTTGATGAACTGGAGGCGGTTAAGTCCTGGTTGCTGCTCAACGTCCTTATTCCAGTGAAGCGCTTTTTGCTCGCGTTGCCGTGGATTGGCGTAGTAGGCTTGGTCGGTCTTGCCGGTTATCAGCTCGGGGGTTGGCGCCTTGCCGTTTTCACTGGCAGCTTGGCGCTATTCATGGCGGTAACTGGGAACTGGGAAAAGTCCATGATATCCGTGTATTTATGCGGAATCTCCGTCATTATCGCGTCTTTGATCGGTATCCCAATAGGTATCTACAGTGCACGCCATGAGCGCGCTCATCGAGTCATCCAGGTCATCGTCGACACGTTGCAAACCCTACCCTCTTTCGTATACCTAATTCCTGTTGTCATGTTGTTTAGGGTTGGTGACTTTTCGGCCATGATCGCTGTGATTGCTTATGCCCTCGCACCGGCGATCCGATACACCGATCACGGCATTCGGCAGATTCCTCCTGATCTGGTCGAGGCGGGCAAAGCAATCGGCTGCTCACGCCGACAGTTACTGTGGAAGGTCCAGTTACCGATCGCCTTACCTGAAATCATGCTGGGGATAAATCAGGTCATTATGATGGCGCTGGCCATGTTGGTGATCACCGCACTGGTGGGGACCCGGGACCTGGGGCAAGAAGTCTATATTGCCCTCACCAAGGCGGACACCGGCAGAGGTATTGTTGCGGGCCTTTGTGTTGCGTTCATTGCTATGATCTCGGATAGATTGATCAGCGCCTGGGCACAACGAAAGAAAAAAGAACTCGGGCTTGCTTGAACTTGTAGGAGCGGCGCCCTCGCCGCGATTCGATCGGCGCGGGGGCGCGCCTCCTACACTGTTTCTTTGCTACTCTTGCCGCGCTCGGACAACCAGATCCCCCCAAGTACCAAGCATAGGGCGGTGGCGTGGAATAGTTGAAAAGGTTCACGGAGGAAAGTCACGGCAAGGATGGAGGCGAACACCGGCACCAAATTTACAAACACACCTGCCCGACTTGCACCAATGAGTTCCACACCCTGTATAAAACTGATCTGCGCCAGTAAAGACGGAAACACCGCCACCAACGCCACAATCACCCAACCGGTGACCGTAGGCCATTGGAACTGACCGAGCACGACCTCGGCGACGGTCAGGGGTATGGACGCCAGGAAAGCGGCGCCCGCAATCGCCGTAAACATGCCGAGTGCGGACACAGCGGGGCGCCGAAGCAGGCCTACCGCGTAACCTGCATAGAGCGTACAGGCGATTATCATCAAGACGTCACCCACAGCGAATTCAAGGCCCACGATGCGCGCTAGATCGCCATGAGAACCCACCAAAATGACCCCGCACACGGTTAACAGCACTCCAACGGCCTGGAGTTTAGTCACCCGGGTTTGATAAACAAGGAATACGCCGATGAGCACAAACACCGGGATGGAACCTTGGATGATTCCAATATTTACCGCCGTTGTGGTATGGGCTGCAACATAGAACAGGGCGTTAAACAAAGCCAGACCCAATGCACCCATCACAGATACGAAAATCCAGTGTTTTCGTAAAACTTCCCAATCTCTTCGTATGTGCCTGTTGGCAAAAAGCGCCAGCAATAACACAACACCCAACCAACGTAGGCTGACCAGCACCATGGGCGAGACTTGTCCAACAGCCATGCGCCCGAAGACTGCATTACCCCCCCAACATAGTGCCGTGAACGTTAACAGTAGGTAAGCTCGCCAATCGGATGGCACTCGGTCTATGCCTTATGTGTTGTTCTTCGTTCTAAATATGATACAACACCTTCTCTAGCCCTCACTGCGAATCCAAGCCAGCCACTGGTAACTTGTTTGGCGTGTACTCCTTTTTCAGAAGTCGCGTAGCGCTGTTTCAGTAACAGTTACAAATTGTTGCATTTGCATGTCGCGAAAGTCCGATAGAGCCATTAGGTATTTTTCACGTGATTGGTCGGTATTCTTAAGCTGACGTAGAAGGTATCCTAAACCTAGATTGCAACGGGCTACCAAAGGTCGCATATTAAGCGTTCTCGCCATCTCAATAGATTCTCCATAAAGCCGCTTAGCGCGTTCTCTTTTAGCAGAGCTCGTGTGTACACATACCTCAGCCATCAAGTGAAGCGCCATAGCCTCGAAACCTTTTTCTCCCCTTTCCCTAGCCAAATTTAGTGCCCTATCGGTGATGGTTTCCGCCGCGTCATACTCCGATACCTTAATAAGCACCTCGCCTAGGTAAACATTTAAAAGTGTATGAAATGCCAGGCGCCCTGATGCTTCGATGTCTTTTACAGTCTCCTTTAGCATCTGTAATCCTTCTTCTAAACGACCCGAGATTGCGTACGCGAAACCTAGTGATCCTTTAATTCCAGGAGTTAAGGCTTCCAAGTTCCATTCTCTCGAGAGTGGGACGGCCTGCTCAAGCAAGTTGATCGCAGCATGTGCGTCTCTTCTATTGATATGCAGTGATGCGAGCCCCCAAAAAGCGGTAACAAGGGTCCAGGCATGATTTATTTCTTTTGCTAGGAGCACTCCGTTTTGGCCATAACGTAACCCCTCATTAAACCTCCCACATTCACTCAGTGCCCAAGCCATATAAGTTGCGGACATTGCTGCAGGAAATCCGGCTACGCCATATCTTTCCCTAGGGGCTTCATCCTCTAAAGATTCTACGTTGTTACGAAAGAAATCAATCGCATCCGTATATTCGCCAACGCTTAGACAAGCCAATCCGAGGTAGTAATTAATGGTCACGTTCAGAGAAAAATTCGATACTGAAGTCTTGACCGAATCCGCAGAGCGCCCCTGTTCAAATGCTTTCTTTGATTGCCCTACTATCCAAAAATAATGGCACTTGTAGATTGATACCCAAGCTTGCCGCAAAGGGTCTTCAAGATCCTCGCTCAGTTCACCCGCCCTTTGCAGGCACTTCAGCACGTCCTCATGTTTACCTAGCGGAAATAGCGACGTTCGGAGTTCAAACTGTATATCCAATGCCTGACTCAACAGGTCTCGATTCTCCGGTAGATGTCCAAGCGCCATGAGTGCACGCTCAAAAAATATTACCGCCTCACTATAGGCGGAGCGTGTGGCCGCTTTTGTACCAGCCGCCCTCAGATAATCCAAAGCCTTGGACCAGATCTCTCCCTCGAATGCATGATGAGCAAGGCGATTAACGTCTTCACTTCGACGGTCACTGTACTTCGTTTCCAATGTCTCTAGTATTTGAGAATGAAGAAGGCGACGACGTTCTCGCAATAACGAGTTATACGCCACCTGATATGTCAATCCATGCTTAAAGGTATATTCATGCTCCGGAAAAAGCGCGGTTTCATAGAGAAACTCAAGGGCCTGTAAACGATCAAGAACGCTGTGCAATTCTTCTTCTGTCTGCTCAGCGATAGTTACCAGTAAGGACAATAGGAAGGTTTCACCGATAACAGACGATGTTTGTAGAGTAAATTTCTCTCTTGCGGGAAGACGGTCAATGCGAGCAGCGAGCACTGCTTGCACGGACGCTGGTATTTCGATGTTCTCAACGACTTTCGCAAGGTAATAGTTTCCTGGCTCACCCAGCAGTGTTCCCGTTTCGACTAAAGCCCGCACGCTCTCCTCAATAAAAAAAGGGTTGCCCTCCGTTTGTTCTATCAATTGTTCCTTCAATGAACTGAGATTGGGATTAGTTCCCAGTATTAGGTCTAACAACTCGTGTGCACTTTGGTTCGAAAGCGACTCTAGATAGATTTGCGTATAGAAAGGCCTTCCTCCCCACGAATGTTGATATTCAGGACGATAATTAACGAGGAGTAGTATCCGCGTACTTGGCACAATGTCGACAAAGCTATCGAGAAACGCTTGAGTTTTGGAGTCGATCCAATGCAGATCTTCAAACACAAGGACCAAAGGGGTCTTTTGGCTTTCTTTAACCAATAAATGCTTACAAGCGTTCAGCGTTTTCAAGCGGCGCTCAGAAGCGTCCATCGCTTCCCACTGAGGATCGTCAATGGGCACATCAAGCAAACCACTAAACACAGGTATAAAAGGTGTGAGGCTCTTATCAAGTGTCAAAATCTTACCGCTAACCTTCTCTTGGACTGCTCTATGGTCGTCAGCAGCTTCTACATTGAAATAGGATTTCAACAGATCAATGACTGGAAGGAATGGTGTAGCTTTACCAAAAGAAGAAGAACCACCCTCTAAAACCAACCAACCAGCGTTACGAGGTATATGGGTAAATTCATAAAATAATCTTGATTTACCTACTGCCGCTTCACCCACGACAGCAACCATCTGACCATGGCCTTGTCTTGCCCCCGCAAAGGCCTGTTTCAATGCGTCGAATTCGTTGCGTCGCCCAACAAAAGTTGTTAAACCTCTTAGTGCTGCCGCCTGAAACCGGCGACGAGTAGCGTACGCACCAGTCAACTCGTATACATCAACTGGATTTTCAAACCCTTTGACTTGGACCTCACCTAAATCTTTAACGTCAACGAATCCCTCTGCCAACTGATATGTCACGTCAGATAAAAATATCGATCCCGGGTCAGCGAGTTGTTCCATTCGAGCAGCTAAATGAGCCGTTTTTCCCATCGCCGTATATTCCATAAATAAGTCATTACCTATGGACCGGACAACAGCCTCTCCTGAATTCAATCCAATACGAATCTGGATTGAGATACCATGCTCACGCCGAAGCCCGACATTATGCTCTCGGACTGCGCGCTGCATAACCAGGGCGGCAAAGCAAGCTCTAACAGCGTGATCTTCGTGTGCGATCGGAGCACCGAACAGCGCCATGATGCCATCACCCGCCACTCTTGTTACCGTACCCTCGTAGCGGTGCACAGCATTTATCATTATTTTAATTATTGGATGGAGAAGGGCATCTGCGGTCTCGGCGTCCTGAGCAGAGATTAAGTTAGTGGAACCCTTCACATCCGAATACAGCACGGTGACCTGTTTACGTTCCCCGATGAGTGAATCTCTCGCTGCAATGATTCTGTCAGCAAGATGCTTGGGTATATAATTCTTGGGCGAAGTGAACTCGGCTTCCTTAAGTTTCACTTGATCAACCGGAACTCCACATTCAAAGCAGAATTTGGCGGTAGCCGGCAGCAACGTAGCGCATTTCGAGCAAGCTATTCCCATTTGGCTACCGCATTCAATGCAGAACTTCGCACTGCCTGGATTAACACACCGGCAGCTTGGACATTGTATTTTTATTCCCATCGCCGTTTACTTGAAGATCCAAACGAGATTGTAAAGATTATTAAAGGCGCACTAGAACTACCCAGACACATTGATTCTGCGACCAACAAGAAAACTAGTGTAGGGTCTCGTGTGAGTTGCTAGTTGTTCGTCTTTCCGGTCAAAGCCTAGCGGATCAAGTCCGCGGGTTTCGTGGGAATGACGTTTTGCGTATATGGCAAATCTGAAACATTACACTAGCAATAAAGGACAGCATAGAGATTGACATAGGTCAATGGGGCCATAGGAAGTGCTGGAGAATGCTATGGACTTCTAACTGAAATAAAGACATCCGAATAGCGGGATTCCTTCAAAAACTTAAATCCCTGCTTTCGCTTTCAGTCCAGAGTGTGTGATCTTCTAAAAGTATCTTTCGAAAACAAACAGTCAGATATTAGTGCACACGCCTTGAGTGATTGAGCAAAGCGCAAGTAATGCGTAAACATGTCTTCGAGCGTCGAAATTATCCATGCAACGGCTCAAGTCGTACCCCCTCCCCTCTTCCGTTTGTCGGACAAACTAAAACGCGGGACGGAAAACATAGAATCCTTAGGCCCGGATACTAGACTTAGGCTAGTCGTAGAGCTTCGAACTAGAACAGTAACCAAACATACGAATTTGATTTTCAACAAGCTATAAGTACGAAACTCGATAACCTATTAAGCTTATGTCGACATCGCCGTTTGGAATCCATCTGGGCACACTAAACCAGGTCAAAACCACTCATATATCGCTTACAAAGTTGCTGATATTTGCCAGCGTTCTGTTCCTCGGCGCAGTGTTCTGGGGTGCGATCGGGTGGTCGGTGTTTCAGTTCTTCTCTTTCCTTAACTCCTAAGTCACCTTGTCCAGAGGCGCGTTCAACGCCGACCGGACTCGTAAGCCTTAACCCCATCCCTTATGACCGCCTCGTTGAGTTGGGTACATGCATCCAAGTTAGCCGAACCGTTTGTGTCCTCCTCGTCCGCTAACAGCTGTAATATTTTTTCAGCCGTATGAGCATAAGCGGACTCGAGCTCTGCGTGCAGTCGCCTTTTGCCGTCCGAAGCCCATTCTGAAAAATTGGGAGTTTCCGGGCTGGCGTAACAGACTGTTGCATGTTTCAACACGGTTCCGTCTACGCGGCGGACCAAGCGCACCTCGTTAGACATGAGAAATTGGGCCGGCCGATACTGCTTGTCAGTCAGCACCAATCCAACACCTGCGGTCCTGACTTCGAGCACTGTACTGATCTCGGGGAAAACCATGACCTGGCCTCCATTTCCCGCCAACCCTAATGATTGGTCTACGGATTTATACACGGATTCCCCTGTCGGAAGCTCACCCGAAGTAACAATGCGCTGGCGAAGATCACGCGCAATCAACCTGTCGAGAAGTGTGTGCGAAAGCTTGTCCGTCGCGTCTTTGATCTTTGCTTTGTCGTCGGAGGACAACTTGCTCTCAATGGCGGTTTCGATCGCGCCGAGAATCCAGCCTGCTGCCAAAACACCCAATGCAAACTCGGGTGGTAGCATATACGTAATGCCGTTGTCTCCACGGTTCGTTTTCACTTTTTCCACCGGTCGTTTGCGGCGTGGTTGTTCCAGTCTGGCTTTATCTTCGATGGGAACGACTACAAGTCCGAGCCGCTCGTATTGATTTTGGATCCGTGTTAGACGCTGCCTTTCTCGCCGTTCACGCCGGGCCTCGTGTAGCTTTTTTTGTTCAGCTTCTACCCGTGCCTGGGCTTCCGCCTCGCGCCGTTTTGCTTCCCGGTATTCTGGATCACTTTCGTTCAACCATTGTTTAGCATAACGCTGGACAACGTCGGTGCCCTGCACCGCTGCTATTCGATACCAGCGCACAGCTTCGGTTGGGTCTTCAGATACACCCAGACCTCTCGAATATATATTGCCAAGCAAAAAAGCAGATAAGCCGTGACCCTGCTCAGCGGCTTGCCGATACCACTTTAGAGCCCTGGTTTGGTCTTGAGCGACGCAGTCCCCAGTCCAATATATCTTGGCGAGATTGTGCTGAGCATCGCTGTCACCTGCGAGTGCACGCTTCTCATAATCTACCTGCCGCTCATCCATAAAGCGACAGGGGTCATAAGTACCACTCGCAGCTGCGCGTCGTCTTACCCAGCCGTATTTCCAAACTTTTTTAACTGACTGACGCCGGTCTCGATCTGTTGGTGCCCGATATGTCCCCGCTTGCTCGACCCGCACCTTTCCGGTGGACTCGTCCAACACCGTTATACTTTTTCTCGTTACCTCCAGGTAGTAGGTCTTCGCGGAACTCAGGTATAACCATTCATAATCCGCTTTGTCGGTCCAAATCAAGTATTCCCCCGGGTTTACGTAGGAAAACGTATACGAATTCTTATCCACAGCTCCCAGCCATTGTTCATCGGCGAACACATGGCGTGTCGAACCCTTACCCTGAATCAAGTAAACGCGAGCCTTGTTTTCCCGTTCTGCCTCATCATCCTCACTACCGAAGATTGAGTTGAAGGGGATAAAAAGCACTACTGCAATCAGACACGAGCTGACCGTTGCAAATTCTAGTTTTACCTTGCTAAATCTCATTTGCGAAAACGACTATGCTGGTCCCTATCTAACTATACGATCAAGTGTAACACCGCTAATCAAGTCAAAACTTGAGCAAAATCTATTGTTGAGTGGACACGTTTTCGTGTATGTATAAATGTAATTTCGATGCACCCCAAGGTTCAGATTAGCTCTCATAATCTTCAATGGACACCGTGAAAACAATCTGGTTGCGAGACGAGACTAAACCTATGGAAGCACGGTCTGCGCTGACCCCGGATCATGTCCAGCAACTGACTGAACACGGCTTTCACGTGGTTGTGGAACGTTCAACACAACGTGCTTTAGCGAACGAAGCATTTGCCGCAACGGGATGTGAAATTGTCGATAGCGGCAGTTGGAATCGTGCCCCCAAAGAAGCTTTTATCCTGGGAATCAAAGACCTGCCGGTGAGCGACGAGCCGTTACGCCACCGTCACATTTACTTCGGTCATGCTTATAAAAATCAAAAAGGCTGGGAGCAGCTGTTGAAAAGGTTTTTGCAAGGGGGTGGTGTACTACTCGATCTTGAGTATTTGGTAGACGAAACGGGTCGCAGGGTCGCCGCCTTTGGATACTGGGCCGGATTCACAGGTTGTGCTGTAGGGCTGAAAGCATGGGCAGGTCAACAACTCGGGTGCTCTCCTGTCGTCGACGAATTGAAACCCTACTACGACAAGGATGAGCTGATGCGTGAGTTGAGCCACGACCTGGAGCAAGCCGTGCGAATAGCACAACGCCAACCGACGGTAATTATAGTGGGTGCAAAGGGGCGTGTCGGCACCGGTGCGGGGGATCTGGCTGATGCAATGGGTATCCCCGTTACCCGCTGGGATTTAGAGGAAACCGCCGGCGGAGGACCTTTTCACGAAATACTGCGACACGATCTATTCGTGAATTGCGTATTGGTGGAGAAAAAGATTCAACCGTTTATCACCAAGGAACTATTGTCCGGACCTGGCAGAAAACTGTCAGTGATTTCCGATGTGAGCTGTGACCCA
>JASJAT010000102.1 GCA_030066885.1 Arenicellales bacterium
GTCTTGGGCTGCCCATACGAGGGTGATGTAAGCCCTGACCAGGTCGCCGAAATTGCCGTAAAAATATTTGAACTCGGCTGCTACGAAATTTCGTTGGGCGATACCATCGGTGTCGGAACACCGCGGAAAGTCGAAACAATGATCAACACGGTAGCGCGACATATACCAATGGAAAAGCTTTCTGTGCATTTTCACGATACCCATGGACAAGCCCTGGCTAACATCCTTGTTGCACTGCAATGCGGCGTATCCGGCATCGACAGCGCGGTATCGGGTCTTGGCGGGTGTCCGTATGCGCACGGTGCCTCCGGTAACGTAGCTAGTGAGGATGTGTTGTATATGCTTAACGGGTTGGAGATAGAAACCGGGGTCGACATGGACGCGTTGCTCAAGGCTTCCAGTTTTATCTCTCAAGCTTTGGGGCACCCTCCCGCCTCCAAGGTCGCCCGCGCCCTGCTGCCCGAATATAAATAATTTCACCAAACTACACTGGGGTTGATTTAATCGCGGCGAGGGCGCCGCTCCTACATCGTAGTAACCAGTAGCTCGTATCTAGTAGCTGGTAAAAAATCAACGCCGACCGCTCTCGCTACTCGTGACTAGGCACTAGCTACTATCATAGTAAGAGGCCCGCCCCGGGCCGATCGCGGTGACGGTGCCGCTCCTACACTAATATTTTGTCTAGAGCCTGCCTTAGCTTCGCCGGTATGGGTACGGGTTTATTACTACTTCGATCGACAAAAACGTGGACAAAGTGGGCAGTAGCGCTGGCCGTTTCGTGAGGGCTAGTAAACAAACCGATCTCGTATCGGACACTGGTATTGCCGAGGTGACCCACTCTTAAACCGGCTTCGATATGCTCAGGAAACTCAATGGGTCGGAAATAGTTACAATGGCTTTCTACCGCAACACCAATCACAGAATCGTTATGGATATCAAAACTACCTTCTCGAATTAAGTATTCGTTAGCGACGGTGTCAACGTACGAATAATAGACCACGTTATTGACATGCCCGTAGATATCGTTATCCATCCAGCGGGTTGGGATATTTAAAAAATATTTATAGTCGGCTCTAGTGTCTTGCTTGAACATGAGTCTTCCCTCAAAGCGTGAATCATCGCCCTACCCGTATGCAGGAACCCGCATTCGGCTGGATTTATCGCGGCGAGGATGCCGCTCCTACAGAATTAACTTTGTTCTTTTAACTTTCTCACAGGTTGTTGTTCATGATTTAACAAGTCTTTTTCAAAGTTCACAAATTGCGGTGAGTGGTTCCTCGCTTCCAAGAACTTAATCAAGTCGTCGGGCGCTATTGCGGTGGTTTTACTATTGTCCAGTGGATGAAAATTGAGCGGGTTAATGTCGAGCAACGCGACATCTAAGACAACTTGTACAACAGAATCAACATCATTGATGACGGCGAAGGGGGTCACTGCCCCTGGAACCACACCTAAGTGTTGCATCAGACGCTGTGGACTGCAGAACGACAAGTTACGGGATCCGAGATGACGACCGAATGACTTCAAGCTGAACTGTCTGTGTTCAAGGCAAGTAACCAACCACATCTGCCCCTTTTTGTTTCGCAAGAACAAATTCTTGCTATGGGCACCGGGCAGATCTCCTCTAAGCTGTTTTGATTGCTCCACAGTATAAAGCGGTGGGTGGTCGATAGTGCTATGGTCTATACCCATAGCATCGAGTTCATCGAAAAGATCTTCCGCAGAAAGTGGTGGCACAACGTTCGCCAAAGGAATGGATCAAGGTGATATTCGAGTCATGGTAAATTTGCCACCGGGGTGGTTTGGTGACTTGTTGTCACCGATGCGTGTATACCACCAGCGACCCTCAGCAAAAGTTAAGTCCGCAGAAAGCTGCAATTCGAAACCACCCTCACGATCGTTTCCGGGTTGATGCCAAGTACCTTTCCACACGCCACCCTTCCACGTTTCGGTGATGAAATACCCCTGTTTCCAAGGATATTTGCCATTCCCATTCTCATCCAGGTTTGCCTCTCCCATAACAAGTTTGTCTTCATACAGCCATACGCCGGCGGGGTTAAACTGCTCCAGCATCACCTCAGATGGCCGTTGTATCTCTTTACTTGGAACAAGGTAGGCGCAACTCTGTATCGCAGAACCAAAAAACGAAACTGCAGCGATCAGTACTATCTTTTTTAGGGGGCTCAATTCAATTGCCCTCTTTTCGCCTTCTTTAGCCCTTCAACTTTCATTCTCTATCTATACTGAATTGCCGTGGCCGTTGGCGCAGCCTTGCAATGACTCCGCATGGGTTGATTCGCCGCATGCGGAGTTCTCAACTACTTGACCGCTTACACTGTCAGGGGTTCCGGAATCAGGTTTCCCGTTTTAAACCGCTCGGTACCAAATGGGGCGGCCTCAGGATGGGCTCCACTGTCGAACAATGCTTCCGACATAATTCGGCCCACCGCGGGTGAAGTCATAAACCCTTTGTAAGCCGACACCGCAATATATAGATTTTCCAATTCCGTCTCTCCGAGTATAGCCTGCATATCTGGTGTCTTGCTGATCACCCCACCCCACGTCCTGAGCACTTTTATAGCGGCCAAACCGGGCAAGCAATCCAAAATCTGTCTCGACGCAAATGAGAGGTAATCCGGCGTAGAACGAGTGTCATCGCCATCTGGTCGATCTTGGGCCACTACCGCGAGAATATTGCCACGCAGCACCTGACTTACGGCGAAATCGTGTTTAAACGAAATCACAACCGGAGCAACTATCTCCGGCCAGGCCTCGGTTACGAGCCCTTGCTTCGGCATGCCAGTGATAGGCAGGTCGATACCTACGGTCTGCAATAGCTGAGGAGCGGCCCAATCGGTACACAATAGGATCTTGGCGGCCGAGATGTCCTGTTGTTCTCGGGTAACAACGAGGAAACGGTCACCCTGTGTTATCAAACGGTCCACCCTCGTATTCATACGAACCTCAACGTTTAAACGCCTTGCAGCTTGAAGCAGGGCGTCCAACCAAAGAAACGGCGACGCATTTCCGTCCTTATGACAAAAAGATCCACCTACTAGACCTTCGGTGTTCAGCACCGGCACCAACTTACCGCACTCCTCCGGGGTTAACAGTTTACTGGGTACATCATTTTTCTTGTGCAGCTCGTGATTGGCTTTAAATTGTGCAAACGTTGACTCATCGTGTGCCAGCAGGAGATACCCTTGTTGTCTCAGATCAATCCCGCGTGGATAGTCCAGACGTTTACCCGCTTCTTCAAAAAAAGCGATACTTTCTTTACACAGTTTGATATTGAGTTCCAGCCCCCATTGCATACGCATACTCGAAGCATTACGACCGATACCACCGCAAGCAAAGTCACCTTCATCCACGACTACAATTTTTGCCTTTGGCTCTCGTAAAGCGGTCCACCAGGCGCAAGACAATCCGTATGGACCTGCTCCGATGATCAAGATATCTGCAGTTTGTGTCATGGGATTGTTTGATTACGAATTGCCTGCAGTGAGATCGGCCGCGCGACCGGACGTGGGGTCATAGGTTGCAGATCTTCAGACGGTTTCCCGACACTGACCTGGGCAGCCACATTCTGCATACACATACGCCCTCCACACCAACCCATGCCCGCTCGTGTGTTTCGTTTAATGGCATTGAGGCTGGTATGCCCATTGTCAATCGCTGTTTGAATCTGTTTTTGCGTGACGCACTCACACCTACACACAACAGTCTCCTCGTCTGCCCAACCCCACACGCCGGTAGGTAGTTGTAAAAACTGTTGCATTGCTTTTTGGAACGATTGATGGCGACTTCGCTCTTTAAATGATTGCGACATTTCTTGGCTTAAATTACTGACCGCTCTCTCGTCGTAGTAACGCGATGCGACAGCACCTGCGATACGTCCCTCAGCTTGTGCCACCCAGGCACCGCGCAAGCCGCCGCTGTCTCCAGCAACCAAGACACCGGAACACGAGGTTCGGCAAAATTGATCCGTTATAGGAATCCAGCCGCCTTGTTCCGGACGATATGTCATATCCACACCGGCCATGGCGGCGAGTTCGCTGTTCACGGTGAATCCGTAATTAAGTGCCAAAATATCGCAGCCAACTCTCTTCTCCGTCCCGGGTACGGGTCGACCAGTACCGTCGTGTTGGGCTATTTGAACCGACTCAACGTGGTCACTGCCGTCCGCCCGTAATGGTACGTATCTGGACAGCATGAGAATGTCGTGCTGTCGTAAAACGTTCAAATAGGAAAAGCCTTCTAAAACCACTCGTCTGCCGGCCCACAGGGCGTATGGATGAACCAGCAAGCTCCGCATGGGATACAACATGGCTACGGCAACCACATGCACACCAGCTTTGCTCAATTGGGCCGCTACTGCAATAGGCAGAGCACCGGATCCCGCGATGACTACCCGCTCACCAATTTTGACACCTTGCGACTTAAGCAGTGTTTGTGCACCCCCTACATTAACCACCCCCGGTAGTGTCCATCCCGGGAAAGGTACTGCACGCTCACACACACCAGTGGCGATAATTACGACGTCGGGTTTGAGCACTTCGGAACAGTTGTCATCGGAGACATGAAGCTCAGGGCCTTCGAACAGAGCGTAAGCCGTATGATTCGCGCGATAGTCAATCTGATCTGAGATTGCATTAAAACCGCTGAGCAGATCTGCTTTTCGTTTTAACTCGCTGGGTAAGCCAACGCGCAGTTCTGAATCGATTGCGCTTTGCCGGAATATTTGCCCCCCCGAGCGGGCCATTTCGTCCAGCAGGGTTACCTTGGACCCACGTCGTCTTGCTTCAATCGCGGCGGCCATGCCCGCCGGCCCCGCCCCCACAATCACAACGTGTAACGGCATCAACCTACCCCATGCTGTCGACGCACGATCATTCCTGGCTTCACTTCGGTCATGCAGGCTCTGGTATTGGGGTTTCCGTCAACCACACAGCGGCATTCCCAACACATGCCTATACCGCAGAACAATCCTCTATTGCTCTGGTCTTCCGCGGTTCGCAGGTTGTAGTGGCCGCTGGCGATTAACGCGGCGGCCACGGTCTCACCGGGCCACGCGGTAATCGATCTTCCTTCGAATTCAAACAAGAAGGAATCGCCAGTCTTCTTTCTTATCCGGCGATCTGGCGCATTCACCTTGCTATTTCGATATCTGCAGTGCCGATATCCTTAAGGTATTGCAGGCACCTGGATTGAAACAATTTGGTATGGTCGTGGGCACAGCATTCAGCGCTTTGGGCATCCTTATTTTTGATGCACTCTGTAATAGATCGGTGTTCGACAATGATCTTTTTCAGGTGCTTTTCCAGGCCGTCTTCGCTGGACGGATCATAAGCAAACGGAATACGCAGCAAACGCATGCCCTGATCCAGTAAGTTTTTATACTGACTCGCCAAGTAGTGGTTGTGCGAAGCATCTCCGATAGCGGCGTGGTAGTCGCGATTATATTCCGTCATCTGCAAAGGCTCGTGCTTGACAATCGCTTTTTCAAAACGGTCTTGGGCGGCTTTGATCTTATCAATGTCATCGTTTTGCCTTCTCACTGCAGCCAAGCGTGTGGCAGCACGCTGGATTAAATCATAAGCCTCGACATAACGGGGGAACTCACTCAGGTCCACAGCCGCGACCCGGGCACCCCTGTTTGGCAGCAATACCACCAGCCCGTCGGAGGCAAGACGGATCAACGCTTCTCGTACAGGGGTCCGCGAGATGCCGAATCGCTCTACCAATTCTTTCTCCTCAAGGTTTTCACCCGGCTGAACAGAAAGGCTGAGTATGGCCTTACGCAGCTTTTCATACAGCCACGCCGTATTGGTTCCTTTGGCACGACGCACGTTGCTTCCCTTGTCCTGAATATTTTGAGCTGTGCTTTTCACCATAACTTATAAATCGAGTAACAGCCCGGTGGCGTTGAAGCCACCGTCGACATTCAACGTATGTCCAGTAATGTAGCCAGAACCATCCGAGGCCAAGAATACAGCTGCGTGGGCGACTTCCTCGGGATCAGCGTAGCGCTTGATTGGAAGCACCCGATACCAATCTTCCCTGGTCGATTGTGTGTGCATTTGTTTGATCATCGGGGTATCGACTGGAGCAGGAGCGATGCTATTTACCGTGATGTTCGACTCACCCAATTCCGCCGCCATGATCTTCGTCAACATCTCCACGCCCCCTTTAGCCACGGTGTAGGTCCCCCGCCCGGTAATGGCACGCTGTCCGTTTACCGACGATACGTTGACAATACGTCCACCCTTCCCCTGTGCCTGCATGGTTTTCGCGGCTGCTTGTGCGCACAGGAACACACCGGTCAAATTGATAGCAAGCAACTTATTCCAGTCGTCGAGGGTAATGTCCAAGAACTTTTGTACGCGGGCGATGGCTGCGCTGTTGACAATAATGTCTAGACCCCCGTTATCGGCGACAACTTGATCAATCATGGCGTCTACTTGGTCCGGGTCAGATACGTCGACCACGACTGCCGTTGCCCTACCCCCTTCTGCTTCGATTACTTTGGTGACATCCGCCATGCCTTTACTATTGATATCAGCTATCGCGACGCTTGCACCTTCCCGGGCAAAACGTTCTGCGATGGCCTTGCCTACACCGCTCGCTCCGCCCGTCACAATGGCAGATTTGTTTTCCAGTTGCACGACTACTCCACAGTGTCCGGCAAAACGCTTTCGCGTTTTTTTATAAACTCTCGGAGTGCTTCGTCGATCGCCGAATCGAGTTTGGGCTCTTCGTAACGATCTAACGCCGCCTTGGCCGCCCTCAAGCCACGTGTGTCGGCATCCTCTGCCCCTTCGGACAACCATTGCTCGTAGCTATTGTTGTCCAGTAGTTCAGGCATGAAGAATGCCGTTTCAAAATTCTGCAACGTATGGGCCGTACCCAAGAAATGGCCTCCGGGTCCAACTTCCTTAATGGTCTCGACGCATTGGTCCAAATCTTCCAGGTTTACAGGTGATACGGATTTGCAAAACATCGCGACTTGCTCAGCATCCAACATGAACTTTGAAAAACTCGCCGATAGACCTGCCTCATTCCACCCCGCAGAGTGAAACACGAAGTTTGCACCCGACAATAACACAGCCGACATAGTCATGTTGGATTCGTACGCGGCTTGTGCGTCATTGAGTTTGGATCCAGACACCATTCCGCTGGAGCGCCAAGGTAAACCATAGCGGCGTGCCAGCTGCCCTATCATATAGTTCATCTGCGAGATCTCTGGGGTACCTGCCATGGGTGCACCCGACTTCATAGATACAGTCGCCAAGAACTGACCGTACACCATGGGGGATCCCGGTTGAACCAATTGACCAAAGGCAATGCCGGCCAGTGCTTCGGCGTTGAGCTGAGCGACCGCACCTGCGGTGCTGGCGGGTGTACTGGCACCGGCCATAACAAATGGTGAACACAACACAGCTTGATTATTACGAGCATATACTTTCAGCGCGTCAAGCATGGTTGCATCCCAAACCAATGGAGAATTGCAATTGATTACAGAGATCACCACGGTGTGGTCTTTTAAATAATCTTGCCCAAAAACTATCTCTGCCATGCTGACAGTATCTTCCGCCCGCTCCTTAGCTGTAGTCGCACCCATGAATGGTTTGTCGGAGTATCGGAGTGCGCTGTAGGCAACGTGCAGGTGTCGTTTGGAAACGGGTATATCGACTGGTTCGCAGGTAATCGCACCGGTAACATGCAAACTCGGCGTCAGATAAGCCAGCTTGTGGAAGTTTTGGAGGTCTTCCAGCGTCCCATAGCGACGTTCGTTGTTCAGATCAATCACATACGGTGAACCGTAGGTCGGAGCAAATATAGTGTTTCTCCCACCGATGGTGACGGTGCACCCGGAATTGCGACCATGCAGCTCGAAACTTCTTGGTGCCCGCTCGATTAAGCTCATTAGAAGTGTGCGGTCAATACGTACACGTGCATCGGAAACATCTGCACCCGCCTTTTGCCAGATATCCACTGCTTCGACATCGCGAAAATCGATACCCACTTCCTCTAATATGCGCATGGAAGCATCGTGGATGAGTTCCACACCTTCATCGCTGAGAATTTCATAAAGGGGTGTCTCCCTAATCAAGGTGGGCATACGAACAATCGGTGTAGCGGTCCGCGCCCGACGCCGTTTCTCCCGCCCTCGCCGGCGTGATTGGGTCGTATCGCTGGTAACGGTATTCATGTTAGGTTTGTTGATTATATTGCGCTTCAACGTAATGCTGACTGAATTTACCGCTTTGTAGATCCTGATCAATTCGGTCCTGCGTACGTTTTTTTGGTGAACCATACCCCCCGGCACCGGGTGTCTCCACAATAATCGCCTGATCCTCCATAACGCGGACTTCCCCCGGTTTGTCATCTAGGCGATGAGTACGTCCGCTGGAATCTCTAATTAGAAATTGTCCGGCCGCACCGGGCTGACCACCCCTCAGCCCCCAAGGGCGGTGGCGGAATCGCTCGCCCACGCCATTGAAAGTGCATTGATGATTTATCGGCCTTACCGTGCGGCGCAAACCCATGCCGCCGCGGAACTCACCGGCGCCGCCGGAATCCTGAACAAGGCTGTATTCTTCAACCAGTAAGGGGTACTCCATCTCGATCGCTTCTACCGGCAAGTTGGACGTGTTAGTGATGTGCACTTGCACACCGTCCCGACCGTCCTTGGTCGGACGGCCACCGAAGCCGCCACCCAATGTCTCGAGATATAGATAACCACTACCGGTTCGAGGGTCGGTTCCAGCAAAGACTGCGGTGGTATTAGCGCCGTTGGCTGCAGCCACCACTCTGTCGGGAAACGCTTTTGATAGAGCCCCAAAAACGACGTCCACGATGCGCTGACAAGTATGTGCACGGGCAGCCACCGGTGCTGGGAAACTCGCATTCAACAAGGTCCCTTCTGGAGCGGCGATATCCACCACTTTAAGTATTCCCTCATTGTTGGGTACGTCAGGATCCAACAAGGCTTTAAGTGCGTAGCACGCACTGGCTTGGGTCGCATTCATGGTGACATTGATGTTTCCCGGGGTCTGTTTAGCCGTACCGCCGAAGTTGAAGTGAACCGTGTCGTTATCTATTGTCAAGGTCAAGCAGATAGGTATGTCAAAAGTCTCGATGCCGTCGCTATCCATCACATCCTCAAATTCGTAAACACCATCCGGCGCCTCTGCTATAGCCCGGCGTAACCGTTGCTCGGTTCGCGTGATGATCTGATCGAATGCAGCCAAGAGAAATGGCTTGCCATAGTGGCCAACGATGTCCATCAACCGCTGGCTGCCGAGTTTACAAGCTGCGATTTGGGCAAAGTAGTCGCCTCTGCGCTCCAGCGGTATGCGTACGTTAAGTAAAAGCAAATCCATTATGTCTTGTTGCAACACGCCTTTTCTAAATAAACGAATAACCGGGATGCGTAATCCCTCTTGATATATTTCTGACATCCCACCAGCCATACTTCCCGGTGCTATACCACCGATATCGGCATGGTGGGCGATATTGCATACGAAACCGATCAGTTCTCCGCCTACGAATATCGGTCGAGCCATATTTACATCCGGCAAGTGGGTACCCCCCGCAGTATGCGGATCATTTGCGACAAAAATATCTCCTTCCTGTATGTCGCCGCCAAATTTCGTTAACAGGCAAGCCATCAATCCACTCATAGACGCAATATGAATCGGTAGTGCTTGTGATGCCTGGACAACCAAACGCCCAGCGCGATCCATAATAGCGGTGGAGTGATCCCGTCTTTCTTTGATGTTGGTTGAGTATGCAGATCGGGTCAACGCAACAAACATCTCGTCGGTTATCGACCGTAAACCGTTCCACAGAATCTCGAGTTTAATAGGATCAAGCTTATTATCGGGCATAGTACTAGCCTGCATCGATTTGAATAATCAGATTGCCTGCGGGATCAACTACGGCGCGGTCGCGTGGAAAAACCGGCGTGGTCGTGTCCAATTGCTCCACAATTGCCGGTCCGGCAACCACATGACCCGGCATTAGGTCTTCCCGCTGATAAATTCTGGTTTCGACAGATCCAAGGTCGTCGAAGTAGGCGTTTCTAGATCCGCTAACCGGTGCTTGGTCATGACGAATCTCCACCGCCTCTGGCGCCGCCTTATTGTCCCGCCTGACCCGTGCGGTTAATCGATAGTTCACTATCTCAACAGCATCCTCGGGATTAAAATATCCATAAGTCGTTTCGTGAGCAGTAAAAAACATCTCACGTAATTTTTCGTGCGAAGGTAAGTTTTGAATATCGAGTTCTCGACCATGTGCAATAGGAACTTCGAGTTCAAAATTCTGCCCGACATAGCGGGCATCAACTCTCAACTCCAGTGAATGCTTTGGCCGCTCGACCTTCTCCGCATCAAACCACTGTTGCGCCCGTTTTAACAGTTCGCTCACCACCAGCCTGGTGACTTCTGATTCTCTGCCATCGACCAACGTTCGGTGACTGAGAACGAAATCTTCCTTGAGATCAGACACGATTAAGCCTTCGGCGCAAACAATGCCTGGCGCGGTGGGGACGATGATCTCAGTCATGCCGAGGTCGGCTGCGACGTTACGGGCGTGCAAGGGGCCGGCTCCTCCAAACGGCATCAAGCTGAATTCTTTAGGATCGTAGCCGCGCTCAACAGAAATGGTTCGGATGGTTCGGACCATGTTGGATACCACTATCCCCAGTACGCCGAGCGCAGTTTGCTCGATCGACATGTTTAATTTTTCCGATATAGGTTTGAATACCTCGCGCGCCAACTCGACGCTCAGTTCCATATCTCCCCCGATTAAACCATCTGGAGATAAGCGGCCCAGGATCAGATTGGCGTCCGTAACCGTCGGCTGATCACCACCTCGCTCATAGCAGGCGGGACCCGGATCTGCCCCCGCACTTACCGGCCCGACTTTGAGTAAGCCGTCGCGATCAAACCATGCAATCGATCCTCCACCGGCACCGACGGTCTCAATATCCACCATAGGTAATCGTATGGGAAATCCGGCGACATCACGCTCATACGCAACATCAGCCCGGTAATTTCGGATCAACGCAACGTCGGCGCTGGTGCCTCCCATGTCCAACGTAATCACATTCGGTCTGACTGCCGACTTGGCGACGAAAGCAGCACCGACGACGCCCGCAGCGGGTCCGGACAAAGCGGTTCGTATCGGAAATGCCTGGGCCCGTTCTGCAGACATCAGCCCTCCGGCGGATTGATTGATACCGAGCCTGGCGTTGGGCAGCGATTGGAGCACGCCTTGTTCTAAGTACTGGATGTATTCGCTCATTACCGGTTGTAAGTAGGCATTCAATACCGTAGTAGAAAACCGTTCATATTCCCGAAACTCAGGTTGAACCTCGGAGGAAATCGATATGTGCATCCTGCCATCCATTTTTTGCTTAACGGCGTTGGCAACCGTTTGTTCATGCTCGGGATTGAGAAAAGAAAACAGTAGACACACGGCACAAGCGTTCACATCGCTACCGATAGAATCCAACAACACCTTGAGCTGGTCTGGGTCGATCGCTTTGAGCACGGTGCTGTCCGCCGAAATCCGTTCGTCTAACTCCAGTCGGTTTTGCCTTGATATGAGGGGCGGTGGATTGTCCTTGTGCAAATCATACATGTGGGGACGGATTTGCCTTCCGATCTCGAGGAGATCACGGAATCCTTGGGTCGTGATCAATACCACTGTTCCACCCCTGCGCTGAATCAGTGCATTAGTCCCAACCGTTGTCCCGTGTGCGATCTGAGTGACGTCACCAAGGTCTATGTCGTGTTGCTTCGACAGCTTATCCAGGCCACCCAAGATTGCCTGGGCCGGATTGGAAGGCGTGGATGGCCATTTCCCGACGTGACAGTCGCCGTTTGATTCGTTGAGGGCAAAGAAATCCGTGAACGTACCACCGACGTCCACACCCAGTATCCAACTCATAACCGATTCTAATTTGTGTACACCGTGTATACACAAACTATAACATAGCTCTAAACCGGGGACAGTATTTTTTTATATTGTAGGAGCGGTACCCTCGCCACAATTCGATTGTCTTCCCGGCTTGACGGCCGGCACGACGAATTTCCTATAAATTAGCTGTCAAATGCGGGGATTACGTGTAATCTGTTGTATGCCACCAATTGAGAATAGATAAATATAATGACTGAACGCCTAGACGGCGCCCGCATATTAATTTACAGCCACGACACGTTCGGGTTGGGTCATTTGCGCCGGTGCCGCGCTATCGCGCACGATCTTGTCGATCAATACAAAGGACTGAGTGTTCTGATTTTGTCCGGCTCGCCCATCATCGGCAGCTTCGACTTCCGCGCGCGAGTAGACTTCGTCCGTATTCCCGGCGTGATTAAATTACATAACGGCGAGTACACCTCCCTGGGCTTACATATCGATCTTGAACATACCCTGGCATTGCGCTCGTCCATCATTCATCACACCGCCGATATCTTTTCACCCGATCTGTTTCTTGTAGACAAAGAACCGTTGGGCTTTAGGGGAGAAGTGGGCGATACGTTGTTCATGCTCAGGGAACGTGGCGTGCGTACTGTGTTGGGATTACGAGACGTGATGGATGATCCGTTTGATCTCAGACGGGAGTGGGATCGAAAGAAAGTCCTCCCGGCTCTTCGCGATCTGTACAACGAAATCTGGGTATACGGGGTGCAGCGTATGGGAGACGCTCTAGAAGGGATCGAACTGCCTCCAATGGTTCGAGATAAGACAATCTTCACCGGTTATCTCCCCAGAATCGTGCCCAGCGAATCGGCAATCAGGCCTCAGCTGCCGCTTGATGATCCTTACATACTGGTCACTGCCGGTGGTGGAGGAGATGGTTCCGTCATGATCGACTGGGTATTGCGTGCTTACGAAGAAGACTCAGGATTGCCGCTACGTGCATTAGTAGTACTCGGACCGTTCATGTCTCCGGTTGAGCAAAGTGCTTTTATGGAGCGGGTAGAACGGCTAGAAAATGTAGATGCCATCACCTTCGATAGCCACATCGAAGTATTGATGGACCACGCAGAAGGTATTGTCGCGATGGGCGGCTATAACACGTTTTGCGAAATCCTTTCCATGGACAAACGAGCTCTGCTAGTGCCTCGCTCAGTCCCCCGCAAAGAGCAACTTCTACGTGCGACGCGTGCCAGCCGACTTGGTTTAGTCACAATGCTCGATGGCGACGGCCCACGGCCATGGAAGACAATGGCGGACGCTCTAAGGCAGTTGCCACACCAACCCCTTCCCAGTGACGCACAGGTAACCGGATTGCTGGGCGGCCTCGATACCATCCATCACCGCATTAAAGCCTTGATGGGAATGGAATACGGTGCGGTACTACCCAACGCGCAGACCGTAGGATGATACAGCGCCGGCGTACGGGTTCACTTCTCCCCGATCAACATGAAGCGTGTGTATTTCTTCACCTTCATCTGTCCTTGATATCTTAGATGGGCCAAGGGGGCCTGCTGCTTAAACGAGTCGAGGTCTTCAACACAATTGACGTGTTCGGCACAGGAAAAATAGTCATTCGACTGCAAGGCCAACAATGTTTGCTGAGGGATCTTCGCAAACCAAGTGTCAAATCGAGATAGATGCTCACAGCTGGTGTTAATCACTAAATCGGGCTGATCCTTGTCAATATCCGGCCCAAGGAGGAGCCGGTTATAGTCGAGAGATAGAATATCAGCGGTTACGGATTCGAATTTTCCGTTGTTGACATAGGTTCGATTCAACGCCTGGCTTATCGGTTTGCATTCTGGGTCCATATCAATAGAGATAACCTTGTTGATTACCAATCTGGGATCGTGCAAAAGCATTGCGGCGAGTACGGCGTACCAACCCCCGAGAATGTAAATAGTTCCGTACTCGGTTCCACAAGTATCGCTCAGTTTGTCGATCAACCATTTTTTGCACGTTATCTGTTTGTAGTTTAATGCATGGCCAATGGTGGGAGTTTGATATTGGGATATGGTGTCAAGGATATCGGTAATAAACGTGCTACTAAAAAATACAGACAATCCCTCGAGGACATCGTGAAAGAACTCTTCTCTCGCCTCCGACCAGATGGTTTTGTCTTGGGTTGAATCATTCATAGCAACAGTATAGGAGCAAGTTCGAAGCGGTAAAAGTGGGATATTTCCTTGATTTGGTGTCCATTGCATGTCAGTCTTATTACGACATATTGGTGAACCGTAATACCGAACTTGGACTTATACCAAGAAGCAGAACAGCTTAAAAAGGTGCCTATGTTCTCGAAACTAGAGGCATCTAAGCTCAAACTATTGGCGTTCACGAGCGAGGCCGTGGAGTTTCATGACCAGGATATCCTGTTCCACGTGAACGACCCGTCCGACAGCGCCTATGTCATCATGTCCGGTGAGGTGGAAATCTTAGTCGAAACCGAGGATGGCATGGTGCCGGTTGTCACGCGGGGCCAGAATGAACTTATAGGCGAAATGGCTGTTCTCACCAATTCCCCCAGATCGGCAACGCTGCGAGCGAAAGGTCCAGTACGGACCCTCCGCATCTCCGATGATGCGTTTCTTAAACTGCTCTCAGAAAGCCCGGATGTCGCGCTCGATGTGATGCGGCAACTAAGCCAAAAATTAGCTGAATCACATCAACAAGTCGAAAGCCTACAAATCCGGTTACAGCAACTCGATACCCAAGCGTAACTCGAGTATCTATGGACCGGGATCGATTCGTGAATCTATGGGAAAGGTGTTGCGATACCGCCTCATCTGCCCATCCTATAATCGATGAAATCGAGGCCAGTTACGCTGAGCCGCACCGTTATTACCATACTGGTCAACATATCGATCATTGCCTTAAACAATTCGATTTGGCACATCATGAAATGGACGACGCTGATGCCATTGAGATGGCGCTATGGTTCCACGACATAGAGTACAACCCGAAAGCGCGAGACAACGAATATCAAAGTGCTGAGCGCTTTAAACAGATCGCTCGTGGTGTCATGGATCCTGTGTTGGAGGAACATATATACAGGTTGATCATGGTCACTATGCACACCGATGCACCTACTGACAGCGACGAGCAATATATCGTCGACATTGACCTCTCCAGCTTCGGGCTACCCTGGGACGAGTTCCTGCACGATAGTGAAAATGTGCACAAAGAGTATTCCCATCTTCCCACTGAAGAATTTGTGCGGCGGAATCGAAGATTTCTGCAGTCTCTATTGGACAGGCCAAAGATCTTTTTTACAGAATTTTATAGAAAACGATACGAACAAACCGCCCGAAACAATATTTCAAAACAGCTGTTACGTTTAGCTACTTTGTAGCCGGTTCTTGTCTGAAAATAGGCTTGGGTCATTGCAAGGCCGCTTTAGCGACCGCGGTAATCAAACAAGTAAAAAGAATGAAAGTTTAAAGAACCTGTTGCTTTGAGTTTGTATATTTCACTTTTTACTTTCAACTTTATACTTTGAACTCATGTACTGGATCGCTTCATATGAATCCAAATGCCTTGTCGTCATGGCTCGGTAAGCGGAACATTGACCTCACCGACTGAAATTTGACCCTCATCATACAATTTAAAGACATGTGCACAATCCCAGCTCAGACGATAGGGTGGATCGTCGGTCATACTCCATCCTGTAGCCAAACTTAGCGCCGCCCGAATAACTCCTTTGTGCGTTACCGCGATGTGAGGTTGTCCTTCAGTTGCTATGTTTCGCAGCCAAGATTGGAGCCGCTCCCGAACTTGCCGCGGACTTTCACCTCCATCCGGCTTGAAATCCAGACCACGTTGTTCATTTTGAAGCATGTCCATACCAAGTTCTGAACGAAGATCCGAAAGCGTACGACCCTCCCATTCACCCCAGTCCATCTCCATCAAACGAGATTCGATTTTTGGAGAGTCACAGCCCATTAAAGCCGCAGTCTGTTTTGCGCGCGACAAGGGACTGCTCACCCATACGGCTTGTCGGTATCGCCGCGGAATACTCCATTGAGCTACTTTAGTACGCCCTAGGTCACTCAACGGCACATCTCTTTGGCCTTGTATGCGGCCGGCCGCGTTCCATCCCGTCGGCCCATGCCGCACAAACACAATCCAGTTGTCTTGATCACCTGTCATTGCATTAATCGCTTTATCATATCGTCCAAAACATTTATGGCATGAATTGCGTCGTGTTCTCGACGGCACTTAGTGACTGCTTCCATGCCCATTCGCGTACGTAATTTCGGATCAGAGATTAAACGTCGAATAAATGCGGTCAATGAAGTCAGGTCGTTTTCCGCGGCCAAAAATCCAGTTTTCTTGTGTTCGACAATTTGGGCTACACCCCCCGCAGCTGTTGCCACAACGGGCAAACCGCAGGCTTGGGCCTCCAACAAAGACATGCCGTACGCTTCGTTGACCGCAGGCCAAACATAGACGTCACTCGACTTCAAGATATCATATATGGCACCAGGTTCGAGCGATCCCAACATTTTTACGCGTGGATACATTGGAGCAAAGAGCTGTTCGACTTGGTTGCGCGTTTTACCCTCGCCAACAATGAGCAACTGCCATTGCTGGTCGACCAATCCTTTCAAACTTTCAGCGAGTTGCTTAAACGAGGCGAACTTATCGCCGGGACGCATCATGGCGACACAAACCAACCAAGGCACATCCGATGGTATCGCCCACTTTTCGGCAATTTTTGAACGAGCGTTGACCGCGGTATCCACCCGAGTCAATGGCAAGAAAGGCTTCAGGTTGACCAGTCGGCACGAGGGACCCACCACCGTTCGTAAACATGGCAGGTCTTGGTCGTTAAAGCTAATCACCGCATTGGCTCGACGAATCCCAAATTGGCACTGCTCGTGTCCGATTTGCCATGGACCTTGCGCTTGTTTGGGTGCATATGAAGCTTCGGCGACCACATAAGGTATTTGCAACGCATCACTGACCGCAGGTCCTATCCAATCTGGAGCTTTATGGTAGACATGATAAGTGAACCATAGATCGGGCGGTTGGCCATTGGCCACATAGCGACGAATCAAGCGGCGACCGAGTCTGAATCCAATGTCTCTTAACCGCTGTTGGCGCTGAACATCACCTGCCCCTTCCCAAGTTCTATATTCGCTAGCCAGTTCCACTTCACGACCCGTTTCGCTCAATGCCGCCATCAACAGGCGTGCCATGAAGCGATCACCCGACGGATTTGGGTGACGCGGAGATTTAAGTGGGGCGTAGAAAGCGATTTTCACCTTTCCACACAGCGTTTAGGAAACTGGTTGATAATCTGCTCCACACTATCGATAAAAGAAAAGCGCTCGCGAACTCGCTCATAACCCGCTTGACCGAGACGCGAGCGTAAACTCGCGTCGGTCAACAGTTTCTCAATAGCTAACGCTAGTTCGTTTGGGTCCCTTTGTTTTACCAATAGACCCGTCACATTATTTTCTACCAGTTCCGGAATACCGGAGATATCTGTTGAAATACACGGTAGTTTTTGGCTCTGTGCTTCAAGCAGCACGTTAGGTATTCCATCTCGATCACCGTCTTCGGCAATCTGGCAAGGCAGCACAAATATGTCGGCTTCCCGGTAAGCATTTAAAACGTGTTCGTTTGACTGTGGCCCACGCCAGTCGATCTTTTCAGTTAACCCCAGGGATTCGGCTTTGCGCCTAAGCTTCATGATGTCTTGACCACCACCGATATGAACAAAATGCCAGTTGATGTTTCTAGGTAGACGGGTCAGAGCTTCCAGCAAATCACTGAAGCCTTTTTTCTCCACCGCACGGCCAACGGAAAGGATGTAAAGGGGTTGGGTTTCCTTATTCCGGGCAGTGGATGGAGGTTCATGAAACCGACTAAAATCCAAACCGTGGTAAACCAAAGATACTTTATCGGGATGGGGCGCAAGGGATTTCAAATGCTCAACGTTCGCAGCCGTACAACTCACCAGCCATGCGCACTCGCCGAGCTTCTGTGTCTTTTCCCAGGCGGGTGTGGTCCAGATATCCTTAGCGTGGGCAGAGCAACTCCACGGTATACCTGTAATCAAACTGGTGTATCTCGCTACAGAGCCGGGCGTATGCAAGAAATGCGCATATAAGAACTCGGTTCCTGCCGGCAACTCCGCTGACAATACCAGCGCCTGGCCGAATCTTCGAATGCGATTGGCAGTACGGTCTTTTACCAGATCCGCTAAAAAAGCACTGCGTGATGTTTTATATCCATCCATCCTTCGCACCTTCCACCATGCACGCAAGACCCGAAACGGCTGTTGGTAGAGATACTCGGGGAGGTAAAGCACCGGTGCATGAATGTCCTGGTGGATCGAGTGCGTGGTTTTGTCGGTAGGCAAACGCAGAGACACTATTGATAGATTCATCCCTCGCTGTTCGAAGGCGTGAATTTCCTGAGCGACAAAGGTTTCCGAAAGTCGAGGATAACCCTTGACAATGATAGCGATGCTTGGTTGCACAATACCGTCAGCTAAATGAAGAATCGTACGACAATATAAGCTATCCTATGCGACTTCATCCAGTATCGCGGTTCTAACAACAAACCTTACCCTAGACCTAGGTAAAGCAGCCGACGAATCGGAACAAACGCATGGACCCATCGATTTATCGATACATCCTAAAACATACACTTAAGGATCAAATCTATTTGATGCTGCTGACCGCTGCGTCGATGCCGTTCGTGTATATCAGCCTCGAAATACCAAAGAAGATCATTAACGAGGCGATTGGTGGAGAAAACATACCGGATGAGATATTCGGATTCGATATCGATCAGATTACATATCTGCTCATCCTATGCGGTGTGTTTCTACTCCTGGTCTTTATCAACGGTGGTTTAAAATATCTGATAAACGTTTACCGCGGCGTACTGGGGGAGCGGATGTTGCGCCGGTTTCGCTATGAGTTATACAGCCGTATATTGCGTTTTCCCCTGCCCCATTTTAAGCGGACTTCCCAGGGCGAAATCATCCCGATGATAACTGCGGAGACTGAGCCTCTAGGTGGATTTATCGGGGACGCCTTCGCCTTACCGGCATTTCAGGGTGGGCTGCTGTTAACTTACCTTTCATTTATTTTTGTTCAAGACCCGTGGCTCGGATTGGCGGCCATTGCACTTTATCCACCGCAAATATATCTAATCCCAAAACTTCAAAAGAAGGTCAATCAATTGGCCAAACAGCGGGTGCAAACTGTACGTAAACTGGCTGATGGGGTTGGTGAATCAGTATCCGGTGTCACCGAAATCCATGCCAACGATACTTCCCTTTTCGAGCGGGCGAAAATCTCCGACCGGCTGGCCACAATCTATGACATTCGTTTTGATATCTATAAGCGCAAATTCTTCATCAAGTTTCTCAACAATTTCTTGGGAATGCTTACACCCTTCTTCTTCTACTCCATCGGTGGATTCTTCGTAATTCAGGGTGAACTGTCTTTGGGTGCACTCGTGGCAGTACTTGCTGCCTATAAAGATATCGGACCACCATGGAAAGAACTGTTGAAGTTTTACCAGATCACCGAAGATGTACGCGTTAAATACGGCCAGATCATAGAACAATTTCAACCGGAAAATATGTTGGATGTCGAATTGCAACAACTTCCTGAGGGAGATATCCAGCCCCTTCAAGGTACATTGGTTTCTTCCAACGTACGCTACACCGAGGATCAGGTGGTAAACATTGTTGACGGCGCTAATTTTCGATTAGCGTTGGATAACCACGTGTGCATCGTAGGATCTACCGGCAGTGGTAAGGACGAGATCGCCCGTCTCATCGCCCGACTGATCTTTCCAAGCGCCGGTCGCTTCACTATTGACGAGGAGAATCTGTCTAAATATTCAGAAGCGATTTTAGGCAGGCGCATATCCTATGTCGGACCCAACGCCCATGTATTCACAGGGACGGTCTTTAACAACGTAGTTTATGGACTGAAACACCGTCCTATGTCGGAAGTCGAATACGATGAACAAGCGGCCCGCAAACGGGCGCGTGCAATCAAAGAGGCACGGGCTACAGGTACCAGCTCCGACGATGTGAACGCCGACTGGATCGACTATGGAGCAGCTGGGGTGGAAGACCATAAGCAGCTAGTCGAACGTATCCTTGAAACACTCAAAATAACCGATCTCGATGAGGATATATATAAGCTCGGGCTCAACGGAACCATCACGGCGGAAAGCCATATGAATCTGGTCGAACGCGTTTTGGAGGCACGTAACGCTCTACGTGAACGGTTATCTGATCCCAAGATGGCAGCACTGGTCGAGTCATTCGATCGGGATCACTACAACACCAACATGTCGGTCGCTGAAAATCTTTTGTTTGGTACCTCGATTCACCCTTCATTCGACACGGAGAACCTGTCCAACAATGACCAAGTCCTGAAAGTGTTGGAGGAATGTGGCCTTATTCCAGATTTTCTCAAGATGGGACGAAAAATAGCCGATATCATGCTGGAGTTGTTTGCCGATGTGCCATCGGATAGCGAACTTTTTGAGCAGTTTAGTTTTATCAGCGCGGAAGACCTGCCGGTTTTTCACGGTTTGCTAAATAGAACAGACGAGAACAAGCTCGACGACTTGCCGGAAGAAGATCGTACGCTGTTGTTATCTCTACCCTTCAAGCTCATACCGGCGCGCCACCGCTTGGGATTGATTGACGAAGCGATGCAAGAACGCCTCTTGGAAGCACGCCGCGTCTTGTATTCACAGCTTGGTGAAGAAAACGAATATGTGAGCTTTTTTGATCGAGAAAAATTCAATCCCGCGATCACAATTCAAGACAACATCCTTTTCGGACGTCTGGTATATGGCCAAGCACGTGCCCAAACTCGCGTGGGTGAACTGATCAAAGAAACTGTTGATGCGCTGGATTTAAGGAAGCAGATTCTAATGGCCGGTTTGGAATATGAGGTCGGTATTGCGGGTGCTCGTTTATCCCTTGCACAGCGTCAGAAACTGGTTATTACCCGCGGCCTGATGAAGCGACCTGACGTCTTAATTCTGAATGATGCAACCAGTCCACTGGATCCTGCGGCGGAAAACCAAATCATCGACAATTTGATACAACACATGACGGGCCGGGGATTGATCGCGGTGCTGAGTCGACCGGAACTTGCGCCAAGGTTCGAACATACCATTGTATTGGAAAACGGCAAGGTACTCGAACAAGGCGTCACTAAGGAAATTACGGATAATAGCAGCGCATTCCAGAGCCTGATGACACAGAATTAAACCGGGGACAGTATACTTTTTAATTAAAACAGGGCGGAGTGACGTTACCGTCGAGACTGTATCGGGGCGCATTTCCTCATATGAATTAATTAAAAAGTATACTGTCCCCGGTTTAATAGAAATCAATGAAAACAGTAAGTACCC
>JASJAT010000103.1 GCA_030066885.1 Arenicellales bacterium
CGTAAATCGGCAGCAACCCTTTTTAGCCGGCAAATTGCCACGGGTTTTTCATCGACTCGAGCACGACGGCAGGCGGGTTCGCAAGGTCGATCGCAAACACGACCCAGGATCCCTGGGAATACGTTGGACTCGCGATTGAGAAGATAGGCATCGGTGAACCGGCCCTGGGCTATCAATCGAATGTACTCGGGAACGTCGGTGTGGGCTGGGCAGGCCCACTGACAGTCCACTACTTTATGGTAGTAGTCAGGATTTGTGGTGTCGGTGGCCATCACTCAAACCTAATACTTAGAGTCGCTCGCCCCACGTAGTGCACCGCACGCGAGGAGGGAAAACCACGCGCGTACCACCAACGTGCAGAACGAACGCCCCAAAGCCCAAATGCCCCCTAAAGCAACAGGATAAGGAATTGTATCTCTATAGCATAGTAGAAAATAGAGTTACACAGAAGGCCGTGGTAGGGACGGATCTATAAATCTGTCTTTGATGGATGCTAGCGCCGTTTGATTTGATCGGGTCCAACGTGTGTAAGTTGATCGAGGCGATCACCGGTAAGGTCATAGGCTTGTCCAAAGCCGGTAACGAAACGGCCAGATGTGGGGCTGAGCTGGAAAAGCACAAAATCGGGTAGTGAACGCAGCACGCTGACTACGTTGCCGAATTGGTCTTTGAAACGACCGAGTGTATTTTCGTACAGGGCATCATCTCGATCGATTTCAACGACATCGCACAAGTAGGAAATTCGTACGCGGGCGAATATCTGTTCCACTTCAGACTCGTCTTCGATCAATAACACCGAAGCCACTTTGCCTTTAATCAATTCCGACGTGTGCTCGGAAAGATGACTCACATAAACAAAAAAACTGCCCGATTCATCCCGTACATAGGGTGCATAGCTCACCCGAGGTATGCCTCTTTCCCCAACAGTGCCCAACATAAGGCTTTTTACTTCATCTTGTAGTTGTTTGAACCGTGAATACGCTTCGTTTAATTTAGCCTGATCCTCGTTCATTTCCGCCATTCGAAAAACCATTCAGTTCAAGCTATCACTGGGACGCCAAAAAGCCATTCGTGGAGCCAAAAAATAAACGCGAGGTAGATGGCGATTCCACCAACAATTGCGATGGTATCGTTTGCCTTTGAAGGCGGCGCCCCTGGAATCGGCCGTGGCTCACGGTATTTCATCGACATTCGATCTACCCCCGCCCAGATTAAGAACGAACCGAATAGAACAACGTCGGCCAAAGTGCCATTCGCTAGAAGGTGGGCGAAAGCCCAGATCTTGATCCCGGCCAGCATAGGATGCTTTGTCACTGCTTTGATTTTTCCCGGGAAGTAAGCAGCGATCAGGAGAGGAAATACAACAATCAGTAAAACCATGGCAGTGTGTTGCAGCCAAGGCGGTGGAATGTAGAGAATTACCGGCGCCTGCCTAGCCGCACCATAGCCCCATACGATCGCCACAAAACCGATGATTGATATCAACGAGTAGACGCCCTTCCAGGGTATCTCCCCCAATCGTTCTACCATTCGATCTCGCCAGGAAGGACCGACAATGGAGACCGAGTGAACGCCCAAGAAAAGAATTAAACCGAATACGAGAACTCTCATAGTATCTGTATACCTGATATATCGCGGGTAGTATACCTGGAGAATGATGAGTTCCTAGTTCCTAGTAGCGGGTAGGTTTTTCTAGCTACTAGATACAAGCTACTTATAATAAGATTACTCAGCCCCATTGGAGGAAGCCGCTCTCAGGCCACTTGGTCGCGTGGAGGCGTCACTCTAATAAGGCTTTAACCTTAACGGGAGGTAGATGAGGAGGTACGAAATGAAAAAAACTTTCCTGGTTGCATTTCTTTCCTGCTGGATTTCTTCAGTCGTCATAGCGGCTGACTCAGAACCAGCCGTTGTTTATGACATGGGTGGTAAGTTCGATAAATCCTTCAACGAAGCCGCTTATATGGGCGCAGAACGCTTCCACAAGGAAAGTGGAATGCAATACCGTGATTTCGAACCAACCAACGAAGCCCAACGCACTCAGTCTATGCGCCGGCTTGCAGGACGTGGGGCCAACCCCATAGTTGCAGTCGGATTCGGTTATGCCGCGGCTGTAGAGGAAGTGGCTAAAGAATATCCGGACACTAAGTTCGCCATTATCGACATGGTGGTCGATTTACCGAATGTTCAATCAATTGTATTTAAAGAACACGAAGGATCATTTTTAGTTGGGGCCTTGGCTGCGATGGCGTCAAAAACAGGCAAGGTCGGCTTCGTCGGCGGGATGGATATCCCTCTTATTCGCCGTTTTGCCTGTGGCTACGAACAAGGGGTTAAACACATCAATGCGGATGCGGAGATCTTTCAGAACATGACGGGCTCAACACCCGCGGCCTGGAACGATCCCGGTAAAGGTGCGGAACTCGCAAAAAGCCAATTTGACCGCGGTGCAGACGTAGTCTACGCAGCTGCGGGTGGCACGGGGATTGGTGTTTATCAAGCGGCCAAAGACGACGGCAAGCTGGCCATCGGAGTGGATTCCAACCAAAACCACATCCACCCAGGTACTATGTTGACGTCCATGGTCAAAGGCGTAGATGTTGCTGTATACAACGCTTTCAAAGCAGGCGCAGAAGGCAAGTGGGTGTCTGGAGTTCAGGTTCTAGGCCTAGCTGAAGACGGTGTTGGCTGGGCGTTGGACGAGCACAATTCTTCCCTAGTAAGTGACGACATGAAAGCAAAGATAGAATCACTGCGTGAGCAGATCATCGCAGGCAGCATCACCGTACACGACTATATGGCTGATAGCACCTGCACTTATTAAAGCCTCATATCGAGCGAAGGCTGCATGACTCCGTCTGACCGGCGGGTGGATGGCTTACGGAACGCGATCGACCCGCCGGCTGTCGAGTTAATCAATATCAACAAGCGATTCGGTTCGGTCCAGGCCAACCGAAACGTATCGCTGTCTATTGCCCCCGCCACCATACACGGCATCGTTGGTGAAAACGGTGCCGGTAAATCTACCCTCATGAGTATCTTGTTTGGGTTTTACCAAGCCAACAGCGGTGAGATACGGGTCAACGGTAAAACGACACGGATCCGGACAACCGAAGAAGCGATCCGGGCTGGCATCGGTATGGTCCACCAACATTTCATGTTGGTGGACTCGTTTACCGTGTTGGAGAACGTTGTTCTTGGGGCAGAGAGTGGCCGGTTGCTCAAGGAAAGTTTGTCGACTGCACGACAAACGCTTGATCTTTTGGAATCAAAGTATGGTCTGGAAGTTAACGTAGACACGCTGGTCGGTGACTTACCGGTGGGACTGCAACAACGAGTCGAGATTCTAAAGGCTTTATATCGTGAGGCGCAGATCTTGATTTTGGATGAACCCACAGGGGTTCTGACACCACAGGAAAGTGAACAGTTGTTTAACATTCTTCTCGGGCTGCGTGACCGAGGGGTTACCGTTATTTTGATTACGCACAAACTACGAGAGATTATGGCTATTACCGACACGGTGACGGTCATGCGAGGTGGTGAGGTCGTTGCACACCGCACAACTTCGCAGACATCCGAACCCGAGTTGGCTGAGCTGATGGTGGGCCGCAAGGTGCTCCTGAGAGTCGAAAAAGGAATATCGCAACCAGGTTCGGTGGTACTTGACGTACGTGAGGTCGAAACGATTGATCAACGCGGTGTGAAGCGTCTGCACAACGTTAGTTTTAATGTACGCAGTGGTGAAATAGTGGGTATCGCCGGGGTTTCAGGTAATGGTCAAAGCGAACTGCTCGAAGTGCTGGCGGGTATTCGTACAGTGACGGCCGGGCGGATTAGCTTGAATGGTAAACCCCTAATCGACCAGTTCAATCCGCGCGACGCGGGTCAGGTGCGTGGACTCGGCGTCGGTCATGTCCCGGAAGACAGATTGCGCATGGGGTTGGTGCGGAGTTTTGAGGCGATGGAGTCATCAATCCTCGGCATTCACAGTGATCGACGCTTCAACGCGATGGTTTTTATGAAACTGGATGCGGTCTTGGAAAACTGTCGGCATAAGATGGAAGCCTTCGATGTACGCCCCAGAAATCCTCATCTTGTCACGGTCAACTTCTCCGGTGGCAATCAGCAAAAGCTGGTGCTGGCCCGCGAGATGGACGAAAAACCCGGACTGTTATTGGTGGGTCAACCAACGCGGGGTGTAGATATCGGGGCAATCGAATTTATTCATAAGGAAATAGTCGCGATGCGAGACGCCGGACGGGCAGTGCTGTTGGTATCAGTCGAGTTGGAAGAGATCATGTCTCTCGCTGATCGCATCCTGGTGATGTTTGATGGCCACATTGTGGGTGAGGTGACAGCATCCCATGCCAGTGAGCAAGAACTCGGTTTGATGATGGCCAACGCGGCAACGCCCGCATCAGCCATTCGATCTTGAACATGAGCGCAACACGGTACGAAGTTCCCGGCTGGATCGGTACAGTATTAGTGCCGACAATTAATATCTGTTTGGCTTTCTTGGTGTCTGGATTGATCATCGTCGTCATTGGGGAGGATCCATGGCAAGCTTTGGATCTGCTGATCTCGGGGGCATTCGGCAGCCAGGAAGCGGTGGGATACACCCTGTATTACACAACCAATCTTATTTTTACCGGGTTAGCTGTCGCCGTAGCGTTCCATGCCGGCTTATTCAATATCGGTGCGGAAGGGCAGGCCTATATCGGTGGATTGGGTGTGGCTTTGGTTTGTCTTGCCGGTGACGCCAATTTGCCCACTTTTATTATCATTCCACTGTGCATGGTAGCCGCAGCACTGTTCGGCGCAGCGTGGGCGTTTCTGCCTGGTTATTTGCAGGCCACCCGCGGCAGCCACATTGTGATCACAACCATCATGTTCAATTTTATTGCGTCAGCGGTGATGGTCTACCTGCTGGTTAATGTGCTGATTAAACCGGGGCAGATGGCGCCGGAAACCCGTACCTTTGCCGAAGTTGCCTGGGTGCCTTTTCTACACGAGGTGCTGGCACCGGTCGGGATCAAATTGGCCCGGTCGCCGCTCAATCTGTCCTTGGCTTTGGCGCTGCTTTGTTGCGTTGTGGTCTGGGCTTTTGTCTGGCGCACCCGTTGGGGTTATGCCATTCGAACGGTGGGGCAAAATGAAACTGCCGCGGTCTATGCGGGCATCAATCCGAAGCGATGTATCGTGTTGGCCATGACGATATCGGGTGGCCTGGCGGGTTTGGTGGCAATGAACGAGATTCTTGGAGTGCAACATCGCCTCTTGATCGACTTCGTGGCGGGCTATGGTTTCACTGGTATCGCTGTAGCGTTGATGGGCCGCAATCATCCATTCGGTATTGTACTTGCGGCGCTGTTGTTCGGTGCCTTATATCAGGGGGGAGCGGAACTGGCATTCGAGATCCCGACTATCACTCGAGACATGGTGGTCGTTATCCAGGGATTGGTCATTTTGTTTTGTGGAGCACTTGAGTTCATGGTGAAACCCCGGGTCGAGAGTATGTATCGATGGGCTCACCGAACGGGAACGGGGTCGTGATGGATCTGGAGGGTGCTTTCTTGTTGTTTGTGTTGGTCCTGGATTCCACTGCACGGGTGGCGGTACCGCTCATATTCTGTGCGCTGGCTGGGTTATTCGCTGAGCGATCTGGCGTCATTGACATCGGACTTGAAGGCAAGATGTTGGCAGCCGCATTCGCCGCTGCCGCTACCGCCGCGGTGACGCAGTCGAGCTGGATTGGCCTGGGTGCAGGTGTTGTGGTTTCCATTGCGTTCGCTATGCTGCACGGCTTTGCCTGTATCACCCATCGTGGTAGCCAGGTGGTCAGCGGGCTCGCGATCAATATTCTCGTTTCCGGTCTTACCGTCACTTTGGGTATTGCCTGGTTTCACGAAGGGGGTCAGACCCCGTTATTAGTGGACGATGCGCGCTTTCCGCCCATCGAGTGGCCGGGAACGAACGTGGTCGGCGGCGTACCGATCATTGGGCCGATCTATAAGGAACTGCTGAGTGGCCACAATGTGCTGGTCTATCTTGCATTCTTCGTGGTCCCTCTATCCTGGTGGATTTTATACCGCACACGGTTCGGCTTGCGCTTGCGTGCGGTCGGTGAAAATCCTACAGCGGTGGACACCGCTGGGATTTCCGTACAGTGGTTGCGATATCGAGCCATGCTGCTCTGTGGCGTACTGTGCGGGCTAGCTGGTACCTACCTGTCGACGGCGCATGGAGCATCGTTCATACGCGACATGACTGCGGGCAAGGGCTATATCGCGCTGGCGGCGATGATTTTTGGTAAGTGGCGGCCACTGCCCGCGATGCTGGCCTGTTTATTGTTTGGTTTTCTGGACTCAGTAGCGGCCCGGTTGCAAGGGGTAGAGCTGCCGGTTGTCGGTCAAATTCCAGTCCAGTTTATTCAAGCGCTACCCTACGTCGTCACGGTAATCCTGCTCGCCGGGTTTATCGGTCGAGCAGTAGCGCCCAAGGCGAGTGGTATTCCCTACGTGAAAGAGAGGTGACCAAAATGGACGATCTATTGAAGGCCGCATGCGCGGCAAAGCAAAATGCCTATGCGCCATATTCTGGTTTTCGGGTAGGGGCTTCGATACGGAGCGCCGGAGGTGGCATCTATTCGGGTTGTAATATAGAGAATTCAGCCTACCCCGAAAGTATGTGTGCCGAAGCGGCGGCAATTGCAGCGATGGTCGGGGCCGGTGAGAAGTGCATAACCGAAGTACTCGTCGTGGGTGATGGAGAATATCTATGCTCGCCTTGCGGAGGTTGTCGTCAGCAGTTGTATGAGTTTGCCGATGGAAATACACCCGTCCATATCTGCAGTTCGGAGGGATTGCGTAAGACCGTGACAATAGCTGAGTTGTTACCCCACGCTTTCGGTCCGCAAAATCTATCCACCACTAAGGAGACAGATTCATAAAGTTAAAAAACCTTTATAGATCTGTCCCCATGTAGGGGAGACAGAGTTGGGGGCACGAGACGTTGCACAGCGGGTGATCCAATTGTTGGATCTCACCAACCTGAGTGATGACGCCGACGAAACTGCAATCGATCGACTTTGTCAGCGTGCTATGCAAGCACACGTTGCCGCGGTCTGTATCTGGCCAAGATTTGTCACCCGATGTACCCGTTTCCTGGACCACAGCGGAATTTCCATTGCAACGGTGGTCAATTTCCCGCACGGTGGTGGCGATATAGCGGATGTTCTGGAACAAACACGTCGCGTTGTAGCGGATGGTGCCGACGAAGTTGATCTGGTTATGCCTTATGTATCCTGGTTGCGCGGAGATAGAGCTCTGGCCCGGGATATGATCGCTGGAACTAAAAATATTTGCGACGGAAATGCCCTGCTCAAAGTCATCCTTGAGACCGGACGGCTTCGCACCCATGAACGCATCGTGGAGGCCAGTCGGGATGCAATAGCCGCTGGGGCCGATTTTCTCAAAACTTCTACCGGTAAAATCCGGGTATCAGCAACCCCGCACGCTGCAAAAATTATGCTGATGACTATTCACGATGCTGATCGGCAAGTGGGATTCAAAGCGGCAGGTGGCATAAGAACGGTACGACAGGCATCCAACTATTTGAGGTTAGCCGACAGCATTATGGGATCGGCGTGGGTCAGGCCGGAAAACTTCCGCTTCGGTGCGAGCGGTCTACTCGATGCCTGTCAACAGGCTGTCGAAAAAGAATAAAAGCTGTGTTAGCCCAGGAAATTATTCGCCGTAAACGCAACGGCCATTCGTTAACCGGAGCCGAGCTCGAGTTCATGGCAAATGGTATTGCGACGGGTACCGTAAGCGAAGGTCAAATCGCGGCGTTTGCTATGGCGGTGTTTTTTTGCGGAATGAGTATTGCTGAAACCGCCACTTGGACCGAAGCGATGACCGCCAGTGGTACTCGATTGCAGTGGCCGCGCGACTTGTTAGCTGGACCGTTGTTGGACAAGCACTCTACCGGTGGTGTCGGTGATAAGGTCAGTCTTGTGTTGGCACCTCTGCTCGCCGCCTGTGGTGCCTACGTACCGATGATCTCAGGACGCGGTTTGGGCCACACGGGCGGTACTTTGGATAAGCTGGAGGCCATCCCGGGCTATTGCACCCAGGTTAAGCAAGCGCAACTCGCAAAGGTCGTGCACGAAGTCGGCTGTGCCATAGTGGGAGCTACCGACACCATCGCACCAGCTGACCGTCGTTTATATTCAATCCGTGACGTTACCGCCACCATAGATTCGGTGCCGTTGATTACTGCCTCTATCCTATCGAAGAAACTCGCTGCTGCTGTGGACAGCTTGGTATTGGATGTGAAAACCGGCTCGGGTGCATTTGTCGGTACCTTCGATGCGGCGCGAGAACTCGCTGAGAGCCTGGTGGCTGTCGGCAATCAATCTGGCTTGAACACCGCTGCACTGGTTACCGATATGGATCAAGTCCTGGGGCGAAACGCGGGCAACGCGGTCGAAGTGGAAGAATCCATTGCTTTCTTATGTAACGATCAGCGTGATCCACGACTTGAGCAACTTGTCACTGAATTAGGCAGTGAAGCACTGCTGATCGGCGGATTGGCAAAGGACGATGCGTCGGCGAAAACCTTGCTCAAAAGCAATCTGGACAACGGCGCGGCAGCGGAAAGATTTCAGGCCATGGTAGTTGCCTTGGGGGGGCCTGCTGATCTACTCGTGCGGCCGGGTAGCTACTTGCCAAAGGCAGTGGTCAGTCAACCCGTATTCGCCACGACCGGCGGTGTCGTTCAAACAATAGATGTTCGCCGAGTCGGTATGGTCATCGTTTCGCTGGGCGGTGGTCGCCGACAACCTGGAGAAGCGATCGACTCCAGTGTTGGGTTGACTGACATCCTAGGTATCGGCGAAACCGTTTCGCCCGATCAACCTCTCGCTATCGTGCATGCCCGGAGCGAGAGCGACGCTGAAACAGCAGCAGTGGAGTTGCAGCAGGCGTTTCAACTCGGTGACACCCCATGCCACCCGGGCCCGGTTGTACTCGAACGTATAAAATAGATTCATAGGAGCGGCGCCCTCGCCGCGATTCATACATAGTCGGCACGAGGCGTCCTCCACGTTTGGAGGTCGTCATTCCGGCCGAGCGAGGAGAGCCGGAATCCATTTGAAACAACGCCCTTACCAAAGCACAAATGGATTCCCGCTAACGACATGCGGGAACGACTGATTGATTCCACGGCCGCTGACGTGACCTCGCTAAGACAACGGATTGAATCGGCGAAAGGTGATATGGTGACCAGAAAGGGATCAACTGTTTTTAGCTATAAATATTAGTCTCGTCGGCTTTCCTTGAGCTTGTTCCTACGTTTTACAGTCGTTCAGGCAAATGTTTACGTATTTCTGTGTCATTCGCTTTGCTGAGGTCTTTATTGATTTCCAGGGTAACCAACTGCTCGAGTGGGGGCTTGATCGCCTTGCGTAATAGCCCAAGAAAGTGAGGTTCGGCCACTACAACCAGTCGATCGAACCGGTTACCAACTCGACCCTGTTCAAGGTGGTCTGCCACTTCACGGGCAAAGCGTTTGGCATCTTGTTCTTTGGGATTCGTGTTTGTGCCCATGGCATGACGGCCCTCACCAAAGCTGTCGAAGGCTCGCCCGGGCCGGTCAGCGTTGATATCCCGATCGTGTAATCTCGCCTCCGGCGATACCAGTTGTTCTACCGGATGCAGCTTAGCCCGAGGGCTATCTACAGAAAATATTCTAGCTCTGGCCGCATCTGCTACCAGCACCCAAGCGTCTGCCATAATTTCACCTGTTTGTTAGCGAAGGAGAGTTGATTCTAAATATCCAGAATGGATGGAGCCAATATTGTTGTAGGGACAGTGCCTTGTTCTTAATTCTATATATACTCTCCCTGTGGTAATTTGACTCATATCAATACCCTGCGTCTGGAACGAGCTATGTTATCGAGAACTATTCGTTTCTTAAGGAGGTAACCATGGCAATTTCCCCGACATTAGATAGTTTCTTGAACCAAAAACAAGTGACATATGACCTCATCCCCCATAAGCATACGGGCAGCAGCATGGAAACAGCGGAGGCCGCTCATGTATCCGGTAATGCGTTGGCTAAAGCGGTGATCCTAAAAGACGCAGAGCGTTATATCATGGTGGTCATTCAATCCAGTGAACACGTCGACCTCGCCGAGCTGAAAAGGCAAGTTGGACATGCATTTGAAATGGCAACCGAGACCGAACTGGGCGAAGTTTTCACGGATTGCTCGCTAGGGGCTGTGCCTCCGGTAGGTGCGGCTTGGGGAATAGATGTTTATCTTGATGAATGTTTGCTCGAACAGGATGAAGTATTTTTTGAAGCTGGAGATCATGAGGATTTAGTGCGCGTCACCAGGGACGATTTTGAACGTTTGATGGAAGGCGCTAATCGGGGTCACTTTGGTCATTCGATTTAGAGACCGTTTGTTTAGTATGCGGATTTACATTAACTAAACAGGGAGAGTTGCAAATGGCGGCACCTGATCCATTGGATGTTCAATCGCTATATACCCAGTGTGATATCGGCGAACTGACTTTCGATACGACGGCGGAATTGGAAGACCTGGATGAGGTTATTGGTCAGCCAAGAGCGCTGTCCGCGTTGGAGTATGGTATCCACGTTAAGGGCGATGACTGCAATATATATGCACTCGGCCCAGCAGGAATAAGAAAGCATGCGGTCGTAAAACAAATTCTGGAGAAAGAGGCTGTTAAGCGCCCGGTTTCGTCGGATTGGTGTTATGTGTACAACTTTAGCCAGCCCCACAAACCGAACGCGCTCGAATTACCCCCAAGTCGCGGGAGCAAGTTATGCAATGACATGGAGCAGTTGATTGAGGATTTGGGAACTGCAATCCCTGCTGCTTTTGAGACTGAGGAATACCAATCGCGTATCGAGGAGCTTGAACGGGACTTCATAGCTCGTCGAGACAAGATGCTGGAAGAGCTTTCCGAGGAGGCGAGCCAGCGCAACATTAGATTTCTACACACACCATCCGGGTTTGCTTTCGCCCCGCTGGACAAACGAGGCGAAGTTATTAATCCGGAAGAATTTAAAAGACTACATGATTCGGACAAGGAAAAAATCGAATCCGATGTAGAAGATCTACAAAAAAAACTACAAAAGATTATCCGCCAAATTCCAATCTGGCAGAAGGAAACACGCGAAAAAGTAAAGGAAATAGACCGGGAAATCGCCCGTTATGCCGTCGAGCACCTGATCACTGTGATTAAAGAGAATCACCGTGACTTGCCGGAAGTATGCAAGTACCTTGACGAGGTTGAGCAAGACGTGGTCGACCACGTTCGAGAATTTCGACAGGATGGGGAAACACAAGCCTTGTTATTGGGTCGACCCACCAAAGTAGAGGCGCTGCGCCGCTACAAAGTCAACGTCGTGGTCGATCATGACAAGGAAGCCTCTGCTGCGTCCGTGATTTACCAGGACTTACCGACGTACACAAACCTGGTTGGTCGAATCGAATACCAGGCACAGATGGGTACGTTGATCACGGATTTCACCATGATCAAAGCCGGCGATCTGCACCGCGCAAACGGTGGCTATCTCATCTTGGATGCGATCCGGATTCTTCGCCAGCCGTTCGCGTGGGAAGGGTTGAAACGGGCCCTACGCGCCCGTGAAATTCGCATAGAACCGTTGGAAAAAGCATACGGTTTGATGAGTACGTCGTCTTTAGAACCAGAACCAATACCGCTGGATGTCAAGGTCGTATTAGTAGGAGATAGGTTGCTCTACTATCTGTTGAACCAATATGACCCCGATTTTCCAGACCTGTTCAAGGTTGCGGCCGATTTCAATGAAGACATGGAACGTGATGATAATTCCAGCATGCTGTTTGCACGGTTAATCGCTAATGTCGTTAAAGAAGAGGGATTGCTGCCACTCGACCGTGACGCAGTTGCCCGTGTCATAGAGCACAGCTCCAAACTCGCCGAGGATGCGAAAAAGCTCTCCATCAACCTTCGTGGTATAACGGACTTGTTAAAAGAAACGGACTATCGTGCGAACAAGAGCGGTAAATCGAAGATCGAGCGTGATGACGTGCAAGCTGCAATCGATTCCAGGGTGTATCGCCACGATCGGATTAGAGAACGTGCGTACGAAGCGGTTGAACGCGGCATAATAAAAATCGACACGGACAGTAAGCAAGTGGGCCAAATAAACGGATTGTCTGTTATCAACCTGGGCGATTTCTCTTTCGGTCAGCCTTCCCGCATCACCGTTACAACCCGGTTAGGAGAAGGAAAGTTTGTCGATATTCAAAGGGAAACCAAGCTCGGCGGGAATATCCATTCCAAAGGCGTGCTTATATTAACCCACTACCTGGCGTCGCAGTATGCCAGGGACTACCCACTATCGCTGTCGGCCAGTATTGTTTTTGAACAATCGTATGGCATGGTGGAAGGTGATAGTGCGTCGTTGGCCGAACTGTGTGCGCTGCTGTCAGCATTGTCGAACGTGCCGATTCGCCAGGGATTCGCGGTGACGGGATCGGTCAACCAACGCGGTGAAGTGCAGGCTATAGGTGGCGTTAACCAGAAGGTTGAAGGGTTTTTCGATATCTGTTCACTCAATGGGTTGAATGGCCAACAGGCAGTGATCATTCCCAGCGCCAATGTGCCTCACCTGATGTTGCGCGAGGATGTAGTAGAGTCTGCTGCACAGGGGCGTTTCAAAGTCTATTCGGTAGACAATGTTAACGAAGCGATTGAGTTGCTTACCGGGATTACGGCGGGAGGGAGAGATGAGAGTGGCGCACTGCCGCCCGATAGCGTCAATGCAAAAGTGGAGCAGGCGCTTATTGATTTAGCAGTACGTCGCAAGGAGTTCGGTCGCGCCCATCGCGACGATGAAAATAACGCCAATGAAACCAACGTTTAGTCGAATCCTGGTTGCCGTAGAACCATCTCTGCAGAGTTACGATGCCCTGGAAACTGCTGCGGAGTTTGCCTCTCATTTAAAAGCACACCTGATGGCCCTATTTATTGAGGATGTGAATTTACTCAAGCTGGCAGAGTTACCGTTTGCGAAAGAGTTGGATAGATCGAGTGGCGTGATGCGGCCATTGGAGCCGCGTGCCCTTACCCGTGCTTTACAAGCGGATGCTCAAAAACTGCAAAAGCGCTTAGCCGAGGAGTCAGAGAGAAGGCAAATCAGCGTATCTATGAAAGTAGTGAGAGGTCAATATCTAACGACCGCGATTCAGATGGCGGAAAAGAGCGATATCGTTTTCTTAAACGATATCACCACATTGACCTACGATAGGATAAGAACGGGCACACCACGCACAAGAAGGATCCCGATCGGGCACAAACCAATTTGGATATTCTATGACGGGTCTACCGAGACCCAGCGCTGTCTCGCATTGGCATTGAGCTTAGCCCAGAAAGACAGGTCGGACCTGCTAGTTGTTTTTACTGACAGTACAGCAGGGGATAAACTCGACTCACAAAGAGATCAGATAGCGCGTGACTATCCGGATTTGTCTTGTCAATTTTTACCTTTATCGGACAAAGAATCCTTGGGTCAGACAGTCGAGCAAAAAGGTTGTTCGGTTCTGGTTTTGCCCCGTACAGAACAATATAGACAAGCTGCTGATTCAAGTCTTAGCCAAATAAAGTGCCCGCGAATCCTGGTGTAGTGCCCGAACAAGCAGGATAGGATTAGATCGACAGTGATGGAAAAAAAGGCCCAGTTTAATACATGGTACGTTTTTGTAGCTGTGGTGATCATTCTGTTGCTGCAAAACCTATGGGTGCAGTACCAGCAGACCGAACCGATCCCCTATAGCGAGTTTCAGCAGTTGTTGCAGCAGGGTGAGATTGCCGAAATTGAAGTGGGTGAGCAACGTATTCGCGGCAGGTTGAAGACCCCTACTGACGACGGCCGTCTACATTTTGTAACGACAAGGGTTGACCCAGATCTGGCCAAAGAGTTGGCGCAATACGAAACCGAATACACCGGTGTTGTCGAGAGCAATTTTTTAGCCAACCTGTTGTCTTGGCTGCTACCCATCATCGTTTTCTTCGCCATATGGTTATTTTTATTTCGCAAAATTGCAGAGAAGCAAGGCGGTCTCGGTGGCTTCATGACCGTGGGTAAGAGTAAGGCCAAGATATACATGGAGAAGGATACCAAAGTAACGTTTGATGATGTTGCAGGCGTGGACGAAGCTAAAAAGGAGCTCGAGGAAGTGGTGGCATTTCTGCAGCAACCGGATGAGTATGGGCGTTTGGGGGCACGCATGCCCAAAGGCATTTTGCTAGTCGGCCCTCCAGGAACCGGTAAAACGTTGTTCGCCCGGGCGGTTGCTGGCGAGGCTAGAGTGCCGTTTTTTTCAATCAACGGATCCGAGTTTGTTGAAATGTTTGTCGGTGTCGGTGCAGCCAGGGTTCGCGATCTGTTTGAACAGGCTCGGCAGAAAGCACCTTGTATCATTTTTATCGATGAACTCGATGCGCTGGGTCGGGCGAGAGGCGCTTTTCCAACTGGTGGTGGGCACGATGAAAAAGAGCAAACGTTGAATCAATTACTGGCCGAGCTTGACGGTTTCGACCCGGGGCAGGGTGTGGTATTGCTGGCGGCGACCAACCGGCCCGAAATCCTTGACCCCGCTTTGCTGCGGCCGGGTCGGTTTGATCGCCACGTGTTGGTCGAAAGACCGGATCGTGCTGGCCGGGTCGCGATTCTTAAAGTACACGCGAAAAGAATTGCTTTGGGAACAGACGTGGATATCGATGCGGTAGCATCGATCACACCTGGATTCAGCGGCGCGGATCTGGCCAACTTAGTCAACGAAGCTGCAGTTCTGGCAACCCGGCGCAATGCCTCCGCGGTCGAAATGGAAGACTTTAACAATGCGATTGAACGTATCACTGCGGGTTTGGAGAAAAAAAATCGATTGTTGAATCCGCACGAACGGGAAGTTGTAGCGTACCATGAAGCAGGTCACGCTATTGTCGCACTGGCCTTACCCGGAGCCGATGTCGTACACAAGATTTCGATTATCCCGCGTGGCATCGGCGCACTTGGCTACACTATCCAGAGACCGACAGAAGATCGATACCTGATGACCCGCCCTGAACTCGAGACCAAATTGTCGGTTCTGTTCGGCGGTCGTGCAGCGGAGGTCCTTATTTTCGATGAGGTTTCCACCGGTGCATCAGACGACCTGGTCAAGGCTACCGAACTCGCGCGAAGCATGGTTACCCGCTACGGCATGGAAAAAAGATTGGGGCAGATGACCTACGAGGATCATCCGCCCGCTTTCCTGGAGACACCGCATATGCCTGCATCGCCGCGTCGAGACTATAGTGAGGAGACGGCACACGAAATCGATTGTGCCATACGCGATATTCTCGATGCCGCCTATAAGCGTGCCAGTGAGATACTCACCAAGCATAAGCCGGTATTGAAAGAAACCGCACAAAAGTTGCTGGAAAACGAAACGCTCACCGCGGACGAGTTACCGGATTTAAAGGCTGCTGAAACCGCTAAGACTGTAGCGTAAACCAGGGACAGTATACTTTTTAACATGAATAATGGTTGTAGGAGCGGCGCCCCGCCGCGATTCGATCGGCGCGAGGCTCGCTTCCTACAACAACCAACCAGAATAGGTTGAGTGGATATCCTTGTAGGAGCGGCGCCCTCGCCGCGATTCGATCCAAGGCACGCGGTTTGAAACGTTTAGTCCTCTCTGCTTTATTCCTATCCGTTCTTTTTCTGTTTGGTCTTTTACCGGCTTTCGCCGGTGCAGCGACGGATGAGGACGTGTCAACCCTGCTACGCCATCAACTCCAGTCGACTTCCGTACCTACAGATTTCATTAAGAGCTTACACCTAACCGAACCAGAGCTTATCCAAAGATTCTACCGTGCGCGTGATTATGCACCGGTGTGGTTTCAGACCGGCGAATTGCGGTCGCAGGCAAATGAATTGCTCGAAGCGATTCGTAACGCACATCGGGAGGGATTGATGCAGGACGACTATCAGGTCGGACAAATCGCAGCATCCGTAACCCATGTACCGAGGGCACCTGTCAGCTTAGCGCGGGCTGACATCGTTTTGACGAATGCTTTGTTGAGTTACATCAGCGATCTACAACAAGGCCGACTTCGTCACAGTACCGTGCGTCAAGGTGTTTTGTCGGACGATCCACTTTTAGACATCGACCTATTTATTGAATCCGCATTTGCCGAGGGTCTAGTGGGGGCGATATCTGTGCTTGCGCCCGAATCTCTTGCCTACACCCGATTGCGTGATGCGTTGGCAGATTACCGTATGCTGCGACATAAGGAGTTTCCATTTTCCAAACCAGAGCGTATGTTAAAAATTGGAGCTGTCGACGGCGACGTCAAAGCTTTGAAAGAACGCTTGTTGTTTCTTGGAGATTTAAGCGAAGCGAACCGAAATGGAAACCGGTTTGATGATTCGCTACGGCAAGCTGTCGTGCGGTTTCAAATCAGGCATGGGCTGGAGCCCGACGGTATTGTGGGGCCGAAAACTATCTCGGCACTGGCAGTTCCACTTGCGACGAGAGTTTCCCAAATTGAACTCAATCTAGAGCGTTGGCGTTGGTTGCCAAAAGAACTAGGTCAAAGTTATGTCGTCGTGAACATCGCTGACTTCGCACTGCATGTAATCCAAAACGATGACTTGGTGTTGGAGATGCGAGCCATAGTTGGCAAACCGTTTCAGCAAACACCTGTGTTCAGTTCGAAAATTGTATTCATCGTTCTAAATCCTTATTGGGAGGTCCCGCATAGTATTGCGACGAAGGAGATCTTGCCCAAACTACGACAGGATCCTGAATATCTAGAAAGGGAGCACATGCGCGTACTACAGAGCCTGAACGGCAAGATACGCATAGTGGATCCAAATGACATAGATTGGAATACGGTGTACAAGGACCAGTTTCCTTATCGCCTTCGTCAAGACCCCGGTCCGGCAAATGCGCTTGGAAGGATCAAGTTTTATTTACCCAACAGATATCATGTATATCTGCATGACACCCCAAACAAATCTCTGTTTTCTCAAACGGTTCGGTGTTTTAGTCATGGCTGTATCAGGCTTGAGAAGCCATTCGATTTGGCTGCCTATCTGCTTAAAGACCAACCGGATTGGACGCAGCAACGAATAATTGAGACACTGGACCAGGAAAAGAATCACAAAATCGCGCTGACTACACCGGTGCCTATCTATGTGGTTTATTGGACAGCATGGGTAGATACTCACGGTACAATACATTTTCGAGATGATGTGTATAGTCGCGACAAGCGACTAAGCTTAGAACTACAGCAACTGAATTAAAGAGGATCAAGGTAGAGAAGCACATGCAGAAACGTATGTCTAATTTCAATCGCAGATTATTTTTAAGACAGTCATTAGGTGTGGCCGCGGGAGTTTGGTTGTCAAATAGTGTACAAGCGAGTCCAGACGCGTTGGGGTCACGACGAACTCTTTCTTTCTACAATCTCCACACCAACGAGCGTCTACGGGCTCAATATTGGTCGAACGGAGGCTATGACAAAAGTGCGTTAGAGGATATTGCCTTTGTGCTTCGAGATTTTCGGACCAACGAGGTCAAATCTATCGATACCCAACTGTTGGATTTACTGACTGCTGTGCAAACTCGACTGTCCGGCCGCCGAGAGTTTCAAGTTATTTCTGGCTATCGGTCTCCCAAGACCAACGCTATGTTAAACGCACGTAGCAATGGCGTTGCTAAACGCAGCCTGCACATGCAAGGTAGAGCGATCGATGTCCACCTAGCGGGGATACCTTTATCAACTTTGCGGCAAACGGGACAGGATTTGGGATTAGGTGGGGTTGGCTTCTACCCGAAAAGCGGGTTTGTTCATTTTGATACCGGTCGACCGCGTTGGTGGGCAGGTTGAACGCAAGTTGTTAGCCACGGGTTTCTAGTTACGAGGGATATATCTAGTTACTAGCTACTCGCAACTCGCTACTATTCCAGGCATGCGACGGCTGCTTTTTTTCTGTTTCGCCCTAAACCTCTTTGCTTCCATACAGGCTATTGCATCAGACGATGTGATTGTGAGCCACGCTATTGCCATGCACGGCGAACCAAAGTATGGCCCGGATTTCGCCCACTTCGACTACGTCAACCCCTATGCCCCGAAAGGAGGTACGTTAAGGCTTGCCAATCAAGGCACTTTCGACAGCTTTCACGGATTTATTCCAAAGGGTAATGCGGCCGGAACGGGATCGGTAGAGACACTATTGACGTCCAGTGCGGATGAACCGTTTACCGAATATGGTTTGATCGCCGAAACGATCGAGTATCCGAAAGATCGCTCCTGGGTCATATTTAATCTTCGAGATGAGGCACGCTGGCACGACGGCGAGCCTGTTACCGCAGATGACGTAGTGTGGTCATTTGAGACATTGACGTCTAAAGGTTCACCGCAATATCGCTTCTATTATGCTGGCGTCGGTTCCGTGGAAAAGCTGGGACCTCGACGTGTCAAATTCAGTTTCAGGGAGAAGGGTAACCGCGAGTTACCGCTTATTGTCGGTCAACTGCCCATTCTTCCGAAGCACTATTGGGCGACGCGCGATTTTGAAAAGACCACGCTCGAACCCCCCCTGGGCAGTGGTCCATATCGAATCGCCGAATTTGAAGCGGCGCGTTACTATGTTCAGGAGAAGGTCGAGGATTATTGGGGCAAGGACTTGCCGGTCAACGTGGGCTTGAATAACTTTGAACGTATCCGAGTTGATTTTTATCGAGACGACACAGCTATTCGCCTGGCACTGAAATCCGGCAATATCGACTTTCGAAGGGAGAACCAGGCAAAAGCGTGGGCTCTCGACTACGATGTACCCGCCGTCGAGAAGGGCTGGCTTAAAAAAGAATTGATAAAACACCAGCTCCCGACCGGCATGCAGGGATTCGTACTGAACACACGACGCTCTGTTTTCGAAGACATTCGAGTCCGTGAAGCGTTGGGGTATGCGTTTGATTTCGAATGGACCAACAAGAATCTGTTCTTCAGCCAATACACCCGGACAGAGAGTTATTTTTCAAATTCTGAATTGGCTTCCAGCGGCTTACCCACTGGTGAAGAACTGGAAATACTGGAGCGCTATCGTAATGATCTACCGGAACGTATCTTCACCACCCCCTTCCGAGCTCCGGCGACAGATGAGACAGGCTGGCCCCGCGATAATTTGCGCCAAGCTTTTGTTCTGCTGGAGCAGGCCGGTTGGGTTGTGCGTGACCTCAAGCTGATAAATGAAACTACCGGTGAGCAGATGCGTTTCGAGATACTTTTGGTTAGTCCCGCTTTTGAACGGATCGTTCTGCCCTTTGTGCGCAACCTGAAACGGCTTGGCATCGATGCGCGGGTGCGTTTGGTAGATCAAACCCAATATATAAATCGCCTCCGCAGCTTCGACTTCGACACATTCATTTTTACCTGGGGCCAGTCGGATTCACCTGGTAACGAACAGCGCAACTTCTGGAGTTCAGCAGCTGCCGATAATCCCAGCAGTAGAAATTTTGCCGGCATCAAGGATCCGGTCGTTGATCAATTGATCGAGCTTGTCATTTCGGCGCCGACCCGTGAAAGCCTGGTTACCCGCACTCGCGCACTCGACAGGGTATTGCTGGCAGGGTTTTACGTCATTCCCAACTGGCATATCCAGGCTGACCGGGTCTTGTACTGGGATAAGTTTTCACGTCCATCAACCCTGACCCGAACCGGTGCCATGGTTGGCCGCTGGTGGTATGACGAGGAAAAAGCGACGGGATTGGAACAAGCTAGACAGAAGGACGTGTCTCTAACCACGACAGAAACCGAAAGTGACCACCCGGGATTCGCTACGCTCGCTGTCGCTTTGGCGGGTTTGGTTCTAATTGGATACTTTGTATTTCGCCGCGCATGGCGGACGGGTGGAGACGCGATGCCATGACTGCTTACATCGTTCGCCGGTTGCTGCTTATGGTCCCGACTTTGTTCGCGATTATGGTCATCAACTTCGTCGTTATCCACGTGGCGCCGGGGGGACCGGTGGAGCAGATCATCGCTCAGTTGACCGGCCAGGGTGCTGATATTACCGAGCGTGTCACCCGGACCGGAACCGGGGAAACCACTGTCCAACCGGATCAACCTCTGACGACAACCAGTCAGTACCGTGGTGCACAGGGTTTGGATCCAGAATTTATTGCAGAGTTGGAAAAACAGTTTGGTTTTGATAGACCCCTGCACGTTCGCTTCTTCAATATGATGAAGAACTACCTTGTGTTCGATTTTGGGGAAAGTTTCTTTCGAGATCGCAAAGTCGTGGATCTCGTCATCGACAAAATGCCGGTATCAATTTCGCTGGGTGTCTGGACTACGTTATTGGTTTATCTGATATGTATTCCATTGGGTATTGCCAAAGCTAATCGTGACGGGAGCCGGTTTGACATATGGACAAGCATCGTAATCATCATTGGTACTGCGATTCCGAGTTTTTTATTCGCCATATTTTTACTGGTCATATTCGCCGGCGGCAGCTATCTGGATTGGTTCCCGCTCGGGGGCCTACAGTCCGAGGAGTACGCGGGAACCGAGTTGTTACAGTGCGTAACCACACCGGCCTGTGTTCTCGACTATTTCTGGCATCTCGTACTGCCGGTTACGGCCATGACCATCGGTGGTTTCGCCACCCTTACCATGCTGACCAAGAATTCGTTCCTGGACCAGATCCATCAGCAGTATGTCACGACTGCCCGGGCTAAAGGATTGAGCGAACGTCGCGTGATGTATCGTCATGTTTTTCGAAATGCCATGCTGATTGTCATTGCCGGATTCCCCGGTGCGTTTGTCAGCATCCTGTTCACCGGCTCGCTGCTGATCGAGATTATTTTTTCCCTTGATGGTCTTGGTCTGTTGGGTTTCGAGGCTGCCTTCAACCGCGACTATCCTGTCATGTTCGCTACATTGTATTTTTTTTCGTTGCTCGGGCTGGTTATGAATCTAGTCGGAGACCTGGTTTACACCATTATTGATCCACGCATCGATTTCGAGGCGCGCGAGGTATGAGACTGTCCCATCTCCCAAACAACTGTAGGGCTGTGATATGAACGATGTATCACTGCGCTCGCCAAAGTTTCTGGGTATGTCTATTACGCCGCTTACCCGTCGACGACTAGACAGCTTTAAGGCGAACAAACGCGGATACTGGTCGATGTGGTTGTTCTTAGCTCTTTTTGTTTTTACTCTGAT
>JASJAT010000104.1 GCA_030066885.1 Arenicellales bacterium
CCCTCCGGGTTGTAGGAATGTTCAACAATGTGATTGGCCGCCGTGATCAGACGTCGCAATATCGCCCGCTCCCTGACGATACGGGCATAGGCAACCACGTTGCCGGTATTCGGGGTGCTCTGCGCCAGCGCACCCAGATATGACAGGCCGCCGATACTTTCCAACTCGGATATGTTCTCCAGCCACTCCGAGACGGTAACCACGTCTACCGGTTCGTTTTCATCGGTCAGTATGCAAATCGCTTTGAAGATTGTCTGATGGGCCGCCCGGTAAAAATCTTCGACGCTGAGGACAGCGATCACCTCATCTATATAGTCGTTGTCTAGCATCAGACCGCCGAGTACGGATTGCTCCGCCTCTAGCGCTTGAGGCGGGAGACGTAAACTTTCGCTGATCGTTTTAGGCTGGGTGCTAACCGAAGAAACGTTCATGGGTTACCCAAAAGAATTAAATCGCCTACTTTACAAAATCCATTTACCGTGTTTGCATGCACCATGCGCGGAGCTGATGCCGTGAGCATGCTTACCATAACCCATTCGCACCGGGTCGGCAACGCAAGCGTAGTGTATGTCGTTGCGGCGTGAGTTCAATCCACCGTTTATCGTTGTGATGGGTCTGACGGAAATTGTTGCTTGACTTTCTGGTCAGACCCACGGTTCGCAGGAGGAGGTAGAAAACCTGCGAGGTTATTCTTCGGCAACGATGATGATTTTGATATTTAAGTGGACTTCAGGGTGAAGCGATATGGCTACTTCATGTTCACCCAATGTCTTCAGCGCCCCTTCGGCCAGGTGAATCTCAGATTTCTCCAACGTTGCGCCCCGGCTAACCACCGCATCGACTATGTCCACGGTGTTGACAGAACCAAATAACTTGCCTTCTTCGCTGGCTTTGCGTGCTATCTCTACCACCAGACCATCCAGTAGCTGGCCCCGTTCACGCGCTTCCTGCAAGCGTTGTTCTGCGACTTTTTCTAGTTCCTGTCGCCGTTTTTCGAATTCGGCCTTATTTTCCTCCGTAGCGAAGGTGGCTTTACCCTGCGGTATAAGATAGTTACGGGCATAGCCGGGCTTTACCCTAACCAGATCTCCAAGATCCCCCAGGTTCTGTACTTTCTCAAGCAAAATGATATCCATTGGGTTACTCCCTGTGCAGATCTGTGTACGGAAGTAGGGCAATGTATCGCGCCAGCTTTACCGCCCTGGAAAGTTGGCGTTGATAACGGGCTTTAGTACCAGTATTTCGGCTCGGGATTATTTTGCCAGTCTCGGTGATGTAGTTCTTTAACGTTGCAATGTCCTTATAGTCGATCTCGTCGACCCCTAGCGCGGTGAAACGGCAATACTTACGCCTTCTGGTAAATGAACGAGACATTATACTTTCTCCTCTTCTAAGGTTTCCGGCGCGGCACCGGGTTCAGCTGCGGAGTCCTCCGGATTTTCGTCACTTTGGGCTTGATCCGGGGCCTCAACTTCTTCAATAGCTTCGCCTTCGACAGCGGGCTGGTCAACTTCTATGTCCAGTTCCTCAAACTCATCGCCATATTCCCCAATTAGCTCCTTTTCTCGCTCTTGTTCTACCTCTTTCATCATAGGCGATGGTTCGGTAATGGCTTTGTCCTGACGCAATACCATCGAACGAATCACGGCATCATTGAAACGAAATACATTCTCCAATTTCTGCAAGGTACTGTGTTCACACTCGATATTGAGCAATATATAGTGTGCCTTGTGGACGTCGTTAATTTGGAAAGCGAGCTGCCGTCGTCCCCAATCCTCAAATCGATGAACAGTGCCGTTATCGTTTTCGACCATACCACGGTAACGTTCAACCATGGCGGGGACTTGTTCACTCTGGTCAGGGTGGACCAGAAACACGATCTCGTAGTGTCTCAAATGTGGTCTCCTTATGGGTTTGCCTCGATGGATTAGAGGCAAGGAGTTAATATCGAAAGGCGCGGGATTCTAGCCGACTCATTTACACTTGCCAAGGCCTTTGTTTCTCCCGTCAGATCGGTGGGAGTGGGTAGTTCGACAGCATACCCCTAAACTATTGTGAGTGCGATTACATATGCTATAAATATATTATTTTTCAAAAACATATTGAGATATTTTAAACTATTTTATGAAATATTTTTCGCTCTTCTATCGCTAAGTAAGCACCTGAATACTCTTTTCGTCGCCCAGCTCAAGTGCTTCTACAACGTTTGCAGCAAATCTTTCAGTGCACTGGTTGACAACATTCCCACCAAGCGGGGACTTCAAATTCGCTGCTCTAAATCTCGTCTTTCCCGCACACTGTTGGCGGGGACACAACCAAATAGCAATGGATTCCGGCCAAAAGCATGCCGGAATGACGTTTTTGACGATCTTTGGGTATGACCCCTTGAGCGTGGGCCATTGCAAGGATGTATCAGTGGTTGCGGTAGTCGGGGAAGTTAAACGAACGAAAGTCGAAGGTTTGAAGAATCCATTTTTGGGGTAGATTGCTTGTTAGTTTCAACTTTGCACCTTTAACTTCAAAAAGGTATCGGTGATGTCGAATCTCTGTTCGAACCAGTGCCCGGTGCAGGGGGTACATCGAATGTCCGCGCTGATGGTCCGGCTGTGGTAGCGAGGTTTTTTCGCTGCATACCCAAACTTTCGAATTTGCCTTTACGGTCCAGGATAACGCGTTGGCTTTCAACCTTGTGCAGCGCAGCGTCGGTGCCCTCGATAATGTCTCCCACAGAATAGGTCCGCATTTTCTTTGATTGAACCTGAATGAGGGCACGTGCGTAGTCGTCATTATCGGTGGCCAGTACCCCTAACAGACTCAGTTTGAGCTTTGTTTTTGGTGCTTGATCTAAGTTCTGTTTGGCTTTGGCAGGCTCACCGAACAAATGTGCCGCCACGATTTCGTCTACCTTGTAGGTCAGAGATTTTGATCGTATTTCGTTTGAAATCTTAAGCACTGGTTCGCTTTCAACAGAAAACCCCGGTAATCCATGACGATCTACAAAATCCCATACAGTCCAGACAATCAAACCGACACCACCTAACAGCAAAGGCCAGGCGAGGATCTCTTTGTAGTTGTTCAGGTGCATCGAATTACGCTTTCGGTCTCATTCAAGAGTCATCCTTATAGATCGGGGCTAGGGCGCACCTCCTAAATTGGATTGTAGGGCACTTCATTATAGCCGGAAGACAAAAAACGTGTCAGGAACCGTAAACCCTAACGATTTCAGTATCGACTCTACCACTGGCATAGAGTTTTAAAACACGATAACCAGGTGGTAGTTCATCCTTCACAAAAACGGATTCCTTTGGTTTGAATTGGACGCAGCTGGAGGGTGCACCCAGCAGAAGCAAGTTATTCCTGCGTTCGACGTACTCCTGGTGGGCGTGACCCCAGATGACAACCACCTGGCCCGTGATTGTCCCTATAGCGTCGAAAAACGCACTTTCGTTTCTGAGTCTTGTCTCGTCAATAAAGCATTCCAAGTCGATTGGCGGGTGGTGTATACAGACTAGGTAATTGTATGTTTTATCTATAATATTGGTCTTTAACTTTTTTAGTTCCCGGTCACTGACAAATCCATGCTCTTCATTTACCACCTGGGTATTCATGAGTATGATGCGCCAACCACCCACATCGGTGTAGTCCTCTAAGAACACATGGTCGGAGGTTAGAAACGTTTTTATATTAGACAAGTCGTCATGATTGCCTGGGATCACAAAGCACGACTTGTTCAGCTTTTCAACAAGTTCTTTGAGGTGAATATAGCTTTCGGGACTACCGTCCTGGCTCAGGTCACCGGTAAAAAGGTATGCGTCTGCGTATGGAAATCGATTCGCTGTATCTGACAACACAACTTGCAAGGATTGGTATGTCGGTATGCCTTTTAAACATTCCTGATTATCTGCGAACAAATGGGTGTCAGTTATTTGGATGATCGTTACCGGTTCGACCGCCATTTATTGTCCTTGCACCAATCCTTTTTCTATGAGCTCCAGCGCTCTTGTGTCTTGTTGACTGGCGGCAAATTCAATCCAATACCGTGCTTTATCGAGATCTTTGTTTACGCCAAATCCATTTAGATACAACAAGCCCAAGTTATATTGGGATTTTGCATGCCCCAGTCTGGCGGCCTTCTCATACCAGGCAAACGCCTCACTATAATTTTGCTCAACACCCCACCCACTTTCGTACATAAAGCCTAATCCGTATTGCGCTTCGGCGACACCGTTGTCCGCCAAGGGCTTCCAGCTCTCCAGCGCCTCACTATAGTCTTGAACATTGAAAGCGGATTGACCTTGCTGAAATTTTTGCTCGATGTCTACCGACCACGATGAATCCATTGTAGAGTATTCGCCCAGACCAGCCGTATTCATGGTTATCATCTCTGCGTGAATATCTTCGAATCTTCGTACCCACGGTGACTGTCTGGGAAAACGTAACTTCAGTTTATCCCTGGCCTGTAAAGCATCTTTACGTGTTTTGAATGATTTGTAGATCGCCTTGTACCAGATCTTGCCGTTTATATTTGCGCGAAATATTGCTATGTCATCATCTAGATCGTGGTCTTTTACAAAGCTCAGTGCGGATGATTCGCTGGTAAACGCAGACGCCTGCACGGTGTAGCGCTCACTGGGCTGCCGTAGAATCCACGGTTCCCGCTTGATGCCCAAGTCATTCGATGCACTCGTACTTGCTAGATCACTCTGGCCGGCCAGGAACGCTTTAGCGCGGCTATCTCCCAGGTCAGCAGCCATCTTGTAATACTTGTGGGCAAGCGCTTTATCTCTCGGCACCCCTATCCCCTTTCTGTAGAGGGTTGCGAGATTATAAAGTGCCCTGACGTTTTTGTTGTCAGCGGCCTTAGTCCACCATTTAACCGCCTCTATATAATTGACTTCAGTCCCTTCTCCATTGAAATAAGACCTGCCAACGTCATATTGCGCCGGTGCATAGTCAGCCTGGGCGGATTGTAGAAACAACGTAAATGCTTTCGCTTGATCTTGTGTAACACCTAGACCGTTTGCAAATAGCACACCTGCACTGTGTGCGGAAATGGGGTCATTTGCAGCGGCAAGCGTTTCCCATATTCGAAGTGACTCGAGGTATTCTCCTTTTTGATAGGCATCTAAACCATCTTTGAAGGAAACTCGTTCTTCTGCGATAACGTGGTTTAGAGATAACGTCGATAAGACAACAAGTAATTTTATTAGTTCGTGCTTCAACCTTTTTACTTCGATATAAACCATCCTACAAAGCGTCTTCGTTAATCTCCTCTGTCCTGATTCTGATCACTCTATCTAAGTCATAAACAAATATTTTACCGTCTCCAATTTTATTGCTCTTAGCGCCCTTGATTATGGCTTCTAGAACTTGGTCCAAAGATTCATCTGTGACCGCTACTTCGATTTTTATTTTTGGAATAAAGTCAACGACGTACTCTGCACCACGGTATAACTCAGTGTGACCTTTTTGTCTTCCGAATCCCTTAACTTCGGTGACCGTCATACCTTTGACGCCCACTTCAGCCAAAGCATCTCTAACGTCGTCTAGTTTGAACGGCTTGATTATTGCCGTAATGATTTTCATAGAAACAGCCCGGTTAATATTTTTATCATTTAAAATGAAATCGATTCCTTACAATAACATACCCATACTAGACAACGAGATTCAGTTCTTCCCCAGAATCCTTGCTGTGGAACAAACGACCTAGGCGAGAAACCATATGGTCGTAGTGTGAACCTTTCCAGTAAACCTTGCCACAATCTACGCAGCGATAAAAGTCCTGGTAGTATTTCTTGGTTAACGGTTCGAGTAAATCCAGAACCGTGGCCTTCTCAACAGACTCAATCGTTCCGTTACATTCAATACATCGATGGAACGGGCGAACTTGACGAGACAAATCAAAGCGTTGCAGGACTTCCTTCAACTGATCGTCTGGGCATAAGCTGCGGATCCAATAACCATGAGTTATCGTCTTATGGTGAAGTAGACGGCGATCCCGGGTGAGAATAGTGCGGAGTTCGTCGACGCCGATGTCTACTACGTCACGATCAATGTAGTCATTGCGGTACTTGGCATCGAATCCGCACAGACGCAACAGTCGAGCTAACTTGCCCAGATTGACATCGAGCACAAAAGCCGTGCGTCGCAAGGGCTTATCGCGTAGACGAACCAACGGCGTGATGTCCAGGCTTTCGAACATCGGGTATACCGAAACTCGATCGCTATCTTGAAGCTGATAGTCAAATCCGACCGACTGACCGTTGACCACGATCAATTCAATTTCCGTATGTGGAACACCAAGGGCTTCGATCGGATCCTTAATGCCTGGGTGCCCTTTAAATGAATAAGCCGCATCCTGTTTTTTTAGCTCGACCGGCAAGAAGTCGTTCAGCTCTTCGTAAAATCGAAAGTATGCCGTTTTCATCACAATCCTTAAAGCAGCCTGGTTACCTTGTAGTGCCTACTAACTCCTCTATGCGGTCCCGAATCAGTACCAAAACCCAAACGAATGGAATCGGGGCCGACCTACGACCGGGCTATAACGCCTGGGCATGGAACTGGGCTTATCCGAAAGCTCGATCTGCGGTTGGTCCAATCCACGCAGTTTGAGCAATCGCTCTACCCGATCCGACGTACGGGGATGTGTACGCAACAGCGATGGATCAGGGATACGCGAACCGGGTAGCACGAAATTTTCCCACAAACTACCCTGCCGCCGTTCAAGTGTAGTCAAGGCGGACGCCAATCCCTCTGGGTCACCCGTGAGTTGCGCAGCCTCCAAATCAGCATCGTATTCCCGCGCACGGGACAAGGCGAGTTGCAACAATGCCCCTACGGTAGGTGCTAGCATCAAGACAACGGCGGCCACGACAGCTCGACCGCTTTGCCACAACCCAAAGAAAAGCAAAAAGAAACCAACCGTTTGTAATGCTCCGGTGAGGCGGTTGACGATATCTGCAATTGCCATTACGCGGACATCACCGTTTGCAATGTGACTGATTTCATGGGCGAGAACCCCCGTAAGTTGACGAAGATTAAGTCCTCTTAGCAAACCATCGGTTACCGTTATGGCAGCTTTATCCGGATGCCCCACGGCGAACGCGTTCATGTTGGTACTAGGGATGTAATAAAGCTGTGGAACCGCGGGCAATTCTGCACGTTGAGCAAGTACAGAAATAACCCGCCACAATTCCGGAACGTCCTCGGCTCCCAAAGGCTGGGCTTTGTAGAATCGAAGTACCATGGCGGGGCTGTATTGCGGGGCGGCAAGTAACACAAAACCGCCTAAAACCAAAGTCCAAAACACCCCACCCCAGCCGAGAAGCAGCCATGCACTCACCATCAAAAGAGCGGCCAAGCCGGCAATGATCAGCCAGGTTTGAGCGACGTTTCGCCACTTGGCGCGCCGGTGGATAGCCGGGTCAATACCAATTGTCATGGGGTCATTATTCTAAGTACGCTAATAGACCTGTCCCCATGTCTTACTTGCAATCGTTGCCCTTGGCATTCCAGTCGATTATTTTGCCGTCTTCGATCTCAAACGTGTACCTGCAGTCACTTTCCTTAGACAAGTAGACGAGGAACTTGCTTGCACCGGACTGATACACTTGGGCCGGCGGTCCCCAATTTTCCACAAGCGCGCTTTCCTCTTGGTCCACCCAAGCCTCGGCTTTTGGCTCTTTAGTGCCGGCACAGGCAGAAAAAAACAAAATGACGATAATCAAGAGGACTATATAGTTGCAACCTTTGGAGGATGTCTCGTTGTAGTCAAGCATATGTATATTCTTAGGCTTGACCGAGTGGAAATTCACTCGCAAAGGCGCAAGCACACCTACAGGAACGACACCCTCGCCACGATTAGGCAGGGTGATCTTCCCCGCTTGGCAAGCGTTCTAGTTTTCGTGTTGATACTGATGAAACACGTCATACTTAAACCGACTGACGAAAGTCCATCGTATCGTCTATCTGACGAGTAGCGCGCCGCAATGCGGCTCGTGCCAGCAAGCGTGTCGAATCGAGCGTAGGCAGTGGCGAGTTCGTGCCGTCGATAATCAGGGGGATCTCGGTGCAGCCAAGGATCGCAGCATCGCATCCAGCATGTTTTAGACGCTCGATGGTCTGTTGCAGGTACAGGATTGATTCGGCCTTGAAAATGCTGTTGACCAATTCGTCCATAATGATTCGATTGATTTCCTCAATCTCGACCGTACCAGGTCGCGCATACTCCAAACCGTGCGCTGCCAGTTTTTCGGGGTAAACGTCACTTTCGACAAGCCATTTGGTTCCGGTCAAGGCCAGGCGTCGGAATCCCCGGTCGACCGCCTCGGTCGCAACGACCTCTGCAATATGTATCCAGGGAAGCGGTGAACGTTGCACAACAAAGTCGAACGCTTGATGGATCGTGTTGTCGGGGCAGATAAGGAAGTCCGCCCCGATACTTTCAAGCTTGCGGGCAGAGGCAACCATTAAATCGCCGACCCCCGTCAGGTCACCGCGTTCCAGGCACGCGACGTACTCAGCGAAGGAAGGCGTGTGCATCGAAACCTCCGGATGGGCGTGCGGGCCGAGTACCCTAGCACCTTCTAAACAAATGGTGCGATAACAAAGCGCCGCACCCTCGGCGGAACAGCCTACTATCCCAATGTGTTGAGTCATAATTCCGAGATTGTAAGCCAATAGTGGGGAGTAGATTAATTATTATTAAAGAATTCTAAGTAAAGACGTAATCAAAACTTTGATGGTAAGCCGGTATTCCGGCGGCTGGATTCGGTGGCCAACCGTTTCAACGCCCTTCTCTCAGGGCGTGTGAGTCATTGGCATAATACTAACTTTACTCTAGCCCTTTCTGAGGTAGTATTTGTGATTCAGGGCTTTGTTTGACCGCCATCCATGTGAGTCATTACCCCATCCAGTTGGCAAAAGCCAGGCGAGGTCATTTCCTAGCCATAATAATTGGATCTTCAATAACCTAGAAGTAGCCGCTAAAAGATTATAAGTCTAACTGACGCACGCGATGCATTGTTTGATAAGACTACTCTTATGCTGAAACCCGTTTTCATCTTTGTTGCCATTCTATGGATGACCGCGATTGCTACCGCGACTCGTGCTGACTGGATGAATCTGACCGGTGCGGAGACGGCACCCAACATCGCAGAGATCACGGTCCTCGACGACGGGGTTCTGGTAAAGCTGGAAGTCTATATTGGCGATCTGGCGACTTTTGAAGCACTGGTGCCGGACGAGTGGCTAAAGAAAGCCATAACCGACCGTCCCCCGCAGTCAGAGCGTCTCCATCAGTTCTCATCTGAAACCCTGCAAATTCTCACTAGTGAGGGGACAAAGCTGCAAGCCGAGCTCACTTTGGTGGAGCCGCGGTTGCGAAAGGATCGTACCTCGGCGTTTGCCGGAATGATCAACCCCATGACAAGGCAACGCGTACCCGGACCACCCGAGGACAAGCGTGTCCTATATGCTGAGTTGGTGTATCCGTTCTCCGGCAAACCCGACAGTCTGACCATTAGTCCGCCCCAAAACGACAGTGGCATTCCTGCGGTCACCATCGGTTTCATCGCATACCACAAGTCGGTACCGATTATTGACTTCCGTTACCTATCCCAATCTGCAACCGTGGCCCTTGACTGGGATGATCCCTGGTATTCGAAGTTTGATAATCCGAACCTAAAACGACATCACAAGTCCGCGTTGATGTCATTCCTCTACGTGGAGCCTCGCGAAGTGCGCCATGAGGTGCTGATACGCGTTCGCGACCTTGAGGAATGGACTGACCTTGATCTGAGTGGTAATACTATCGATAGCGCGGATCAAAACCGGATCAAGGAACACGCACGCACCTTCTTTGCCTCCCGTAATCCATTAAACATCGACGACACACCCGCCCTACCCGCTTCTACACGTGCAGAGTTTCTAAACATTTCACTAACCGGCTTACAAGTGATTGAAGAAGATATACCGCTCGATTTATCTACGGCAATCATGGGTATAATCTTGTCCTACCCGGTAAGGCACCTACCACAAAACATCTCGGTCCAGTGGGATTTATTCAGCGACCGGGTGAAGCGGATCCCCGCAACGGCGATCGACCCTGCCGGCCCTCTTCCCAGCTTTATCGAGATTCGTGATCCAATACTCGAATGGCGGAATTTTCTGCGAACGTATGAGGAGCCCCAGGTGACGCCAGTAGTCGTCGACGACGGCCGGTCAATCAGCGTTCCCTTGCTGTCGGTCCTGTTGTTGGCTCTCGCCCTGAGTGCGTTCATGCTGTCGATCCGTCCCGTATTTTTGTCTCGAGTGGTTTGGGCTGCTGTCTGCGCAGCGTGTTTTGTCGCGGCGGTGTTACTGTTTCGAGTGGGTGTCGTCAACGTGGCAATCCCGTTTGCTGGGCCACCGGACAACACGACGTCTGTGCAGATTTTGTCCGGTGTCCTCACCAATGTGAGCCATGCACATCTTGAAACAGACCCAGCCGAGCTGCGACGGGCACTGGAGGTTGTAGTCGCGGCGGAAGCGCTCGCCGATGTCGAGGATGAGCTCGACCGTGCGCTTGCTATCCGAGTTGTGGGTGGGGGAATTGCCCGTGTGAATGCAATCGAGGACATGACCCTTAAGGAGATCACTGCACTTGATGGCAGGCGTGGTTTTCGCTCATTGGCGGAGTGGACTGTCAAGGCCAGTGCAGGACACTGGGGGCACGTCCATCAGCGAACGATTCGGTTTCGGGCCTTGGTGGAGCTGGTCGATGATAGCGACGCATGGAAACTCGCTGGCATCACCGTTGTCGATGCTAAGCAATTGAATTGACCGGGTCTGGACAAACAATCAGACACAGGCGGCTAGGAAACGTCAGTGTGAGGTGGGGGATGATCCTGTGTTTGACTCTGCTGGCCGTCACCGCCACGGCACACGCCCACTTTCTGCTCAATCTGAATGTCCGCATCCTGCACGTCGAGCATCTGGTGGACGGGCTTCAGGTTTTCCTGCGTACTCCGATGCCATATCTCGTGGCGGATCGGGTCGGTTCCGTCGGCAGCAACGGGCTGCCGCAACCGGCGCCCTATACGACTAATGCAATCGAAGATGGAAAACTGGTGCATTACCTCGATTTCGACCAACTGCGCCGAAACCCCGAAGGGCTTGGATCCTTCGCCGGCGACGGTTTTCAGTTCGTAGTCGATGGCGAGCTGCTGGAGGCAAAAGTTGAGCAAGTGCGAGTATACCGGGTAGGCACACAACCTGATTTCGCAACGCTCGACGAGGCTCGGACGGCATTTACTGCAGGCCCTACCCTTCCCGAAACAACAAGCCCGCTTTATGTCGGCGATGCAGTTGTGGACGTTGTGCTCAGCTACAGGGTTGGGGCTTCGATACCCAACTACGCCATTTCAAGCATATTGGATCCCGGATTGCCCGGCCAGGAAAACACCGCTAACCTAATTCTCGATTACGGATCCGGGGGTACCAAGGTATTCCGGGCACGTGGTTTGCTGGCCGAGCCTATCATCATATCGCGATCCACTTTCTCAGCGGTGATCACCTTCATCAAAGAAGGTATCCGACATATTCTGGAAGGACTCGATCACGTGTTATTCGTACTCTGTTTGGTACTCGGAGCAGTGCAACTTAAGAGTCTCATTTGGCGTGTCACTGGTTTCACCATCGGCCATAGCATCACGCTGACCGTCGGGTTTTTCGGATTTGTGCCATCGGGTGCATGGTTTGTTCCAACGGTCGAAGCCGCAATAGCACTGTCGATCATTTACGCCGCCGCGATTGCGGTTATGCCGGACAAGGGAGCGACGACCAACGAACGGAACATGTTCATGGTCACTTCCGCTATCGGTCTGCTTCACGGGCTCGGCTTTTCTTTCGTATTGCACAAGATCCTCCAGGTAACTTCACCAGATATATGGCAAAGCCTGCTCGCCTTCAATGTGGGCGTGGAGATTGGTCAGTTAGCCATTATCCTGGCCACGTGGCCCGTGTTTCGTTTCATTCAAAGGCTGAGTGCAAATGCGTGGCGGCTTGGCCGTATCGGCATTGCGACAGTGTGTATAGCGGTTGCTGCCCTGTGGACTGGGCAGCGTTTTATATCGGTAATCGGAACTTTGTAGACACTGCAGAGGTTTTACTTCTGATCTCGCAAACCCCTTGAGTCGGGTGAATCCCTCATCTCTTGACGGTAATAAGGGGGTGAAAGAAGATCGGCGCCCTGCTTTAGTCGTTGAATCGTCGTATATAGCGTAGCAACGACGAGTACTATTATGACTATGGTAAGTAGATCAGCACACAGACCAGCAACAAGCAGAGCGACTCGTTCGGGGCGTGTTGCGATTCCGATAGTGCACGTCGCACCCAAGGATTCTACACGTGCGCGGGTGTAGCTCACGAGAATCGAGCCCAGAAGTGCGAGCGTAGTCAGAACCGCATAGTAGGGCTCACCAAGGACCGCAAAATGATAGGTAATTGCGGCCAGGATTAGTCCTTCTGAAACCCGATCCAACGTCGAATCCAGCAACGCTCCAAAGCGTGTTGAGTTACCTTGGTAATGAGCCAGCGCCCCGTCTAGAAGATCTAGAAGACCTGCGAAGAGGAAGACCAGACCAGCCATGAACAGCCGGCCTGAAACGATGAGTGCCGCAGCAACTACGCTGAGGAGCATGCCGGCAATGCTGACCTGATTTGGTGTGACATGGAATCGCGTAAGCACGCGGCTCAACGGGGCCAGGCTATTTTTTATACGGCTGTGGATGTCATTGCGCAATTCATAAATTGCCATAGCTTGAATCCGTATACACGATCGATAAGGAATCGAACCCGCTGATGGATTATCCGATCATTTTTTCGAACCGATTTACGCGAATTATAGTAGCGTGAATTTTTAGTGTGTATTTCCTGACCCGCCCCCAAAGCGCATTTGAAACCACTATCAACGGCCAAAGTTGCCTCGGTGGCACCGAAGCCAAACCTAGTCGAAGGCTTGCTTTAAATCTGCGATCAGATCGTTGACGTCCTCTATTCCGACCGACAGTCTCAATAGATTCGGCTGAACCTGGCTCAGGGGACCCTCCACGGAAGCCCGATGTTCGACCAGGCTTTCAACTCCACCGAGTGAGGTTGCAGGTACAAATAGCTTCAGCCTTGTGGCTACCGCTTTTGCCTCAGTTGCCCCTCCCTTTATGCAAAGCGATAACATGCCTCCAAAACCATTAGTCATCTGACGCTTAGCGATTTCATGACCCGGATGACTCTCAAGACCCGGATATAACACCGTATCGATTTTTGGATGGCCCTCAAGATACTGAGCAATCTTCAGTGCATTGCTCGAAGCCCGCTCAAATCGTATCGAAAGCGTACGCATGCCTCGAAGCAATAACCACGATTCAAAGGCACCTAGTACTCCACCAACGTGCTTACGAATGAACTTAATTTCATCCCAACGCTGATCAGTCTCGCGTGTTACCAAAATGCCAGCAGTGACGTCGCTGTGCCCGTTCAGATATTTTGTCGCTGAATGAAAAACAAGATCCGCACCCAGCTCCAAAGGCTGCGTCGTGATTGGCGTGGAGACAGTGCAATCCACGCCGAGAACAGCACCGGCATCATGAGCAACAGCCGCCGCTTCGGCGATATCAATAACGTCCCATGTGGGATTGACTGGTGTCTCTATCCAAACGATGTCGGTTTTGCCGGGTTTGATTGCTTGCCGTAGAGCGTGCGGGTCAGTTGTGTTAAAAAAAGTGAGCCCGATTTCTCTTTTCTCAGCGATTCGCCTTAGCCAATCCTGTGCGCCATGGTACATGATTGTAGGCGCCACTATGTGTTGACCGATGTTAACAGTCTCAAATATGGCGGTGATGGCAGCCATTCCAGATGAAAACAGCCTGGCTTCTGCGCCACCATCAAGGTCGGCAGCGAGGTGTTCAACTTGATCGTAGGTGGGATTTTGATAGCGGCTGTAGCTGTAGTCGCCAATTAGTTCATAGTCATCGCCCCGTGCAAACGTGGTCGAGGGATGGATCGGCGGTGTAACCGCACCGGTCACGCTATCTATAAAATGCCCTGCTTGGGCAAGAATTGTTCTTGCTGAGTGTTTTCTCAAATCAATCCTCCTGGTCGAGCGTCAGGGTTAACTAAGTCTCGCGGATAAATATCTGCCGAATGAATCATTGTACGGGGTTCTGCATGATCCACTTTTAACCGGGTGATACGGTAAGACTTCTCCATAATGTTAATGCTACGGAAGGCGCTAGGGAAACGACCGCTAATCTTTGATTTCATGCCCGAATCTAGTCGTTCAAAGCCTTTAAAGTAGCCGGATTTCGGCGAAAATTCGGGACGAACTACTATTTCGGGTTTAAGTCGTTAGCGGACCCGCTTTGCGACCAATACGCTATTCATCGACTACGCATCCTATCATTGAGGTTGGATTCGTTGGTCACACCAAAACATCACTAAAACCGTTCCTTGCGGCGATTGTGGTGATGTAATTTGTTTTAAAATTTGGTTACACTTGTGTCTTGATTACATTCTATCCTGGTTTTTGTCAGAAGTTCTGTTCGGCCTTCCTCCTGTAATTACCTCGAAAGATATGTAACACCCTAGTTTTTTCAATAATTGATGAGGTAATTTTGATGGCGACAGGAACCGTTAAGTGGTTTGACGAATCCAAAGGCTTTGGTTTTATTACTCCTTCCGATGGCGGCAAAGACGTCTTTGTTCACTTCTCAGCTATCACTGGTGAGGGGTTCCGAACGCTTGCTGAAGGCCAGCAAGTAACCTTTGACGTCGAAAACGGTCCCAAAGGCCCACAAGCGACAAACGTCCAAACCTAATCCCTATTGGGTGTCTCTAGCACTTCCCACAGGTTATTGTGGGAATTGAGGGCGCTCTGTGTGGGCAGGGTCAATGGCCAGCTCGAAATCAAAGGCAGCGAATCGTCTCGTTGGTAAGAGCCTTTCAAAATGATTTCTGTGACCAAATCCGAAACCATATACAAACTGAGAAACCAATCCATAAACGATAGAAGATGAGATGAAACTATATATCGGGAATTTAAGTTACAGTACGACAGAGGAGGAGATTAGTCAGTTAATTTCTGAATTTGGCACAGCCAATAGTATCCAGTTGATCAAAGACAGGCACACTGGCCAATCGAAAGGATTTGGCTTTATTGAAATGAACGACAACAGCGAAGCGGATGCTGCCATTAAGGGACTAAATACAACCTTTTTCAAGGGGAGAAAGCTCAAACTCAACCAGGCACAACCGCGTGTCAAGAGCAAGCGCAGGTACTGAGAAGCCATACTTTCACCCAAACCCTGCCAGCTTCCCCACTTGGCAGCGGAATCCCGTTGGTCCAACCAATCCTATTCCCGAGTCTTAAACATTGGTATTCCGCGTTACCAGCCTGGAACCATACAACGATCACAGACAGGAGATCGATCATGAACGAAAGGCTCACTGATTTAAGAATATTGGTAGTGGCTTCATTCCTGATGCTGACATTCCCTACTACGGAAGCACAGCAAGGGGATGCACCGGTTATAGAAAACGGTAGCAACGTCGCCCTTGAATACACGCTCTCCCTGACCGATGGCTCAGTTGTGGGCAGCAATGTCGGCGAGGAACCTTTAACCTATACGCAGGGCGGGAAACAGATACTACCGGCATTAGAGGAAGCGCTCATAGGTATGCGGGCTGGAGATGAGAAAAAAGTTACACTAAGCGCGGACGACGGTTACGGGCAGGTGCGAGATGACGCCTTCCGCGAAGTGCCCTTGGAGCAGATTCCTGAGGAAGCGCGCCACGTTGACGCATTGCTAAGCGTGCCAGGGCGCCAAGGGAACATCCGTGTACATGAGATCCGTGAAAGCACAGCCGTTCTTGACTTTAATCATCCCCTTGCCGGTGAAGTCCTAACTTTCGATATACGTATCATGTCGGTGGAATAGTGCGCCGTGTACAAGTAACAAGCTTACAACTGAAGAAGACTCGGTATCGTTAGTCAGTTGATGACACGGTAAAATGCTGGCATATCTTCTGAGGTCCGTTTCACTCAAGTCAGACGCAGTTTAGTTGCCCTGGCCAGTTCACGCTACAAGTCAAACCATACACAAACCAAAGGTCCACTGTGGACATCGCATAGTTCTCCTCAGGCTGTATAAACATGATTGGCACTTTCTTTGCGACATCCTCGCGCACTGCGCGAAGATCCTTATTGGCTACCCTCGTAGCATCGATAGCTGTCATGCAAGGTTGTGCCTCAACCCCCGACCGAAATCCAGTCCCACAACAGCTCTATACTGAGGCCGAGGTGCCTGGAGTTCCGCGAGCGCGATTCTGGGGAGACGAAGCACCACCCTTTCTTAAGGCTTGGCTTGCCCAATCGCAAGCCGAGTTGGAAGCCGATCACCCTGGAATCATCAACCGCGAGCACAACTACCTTGCCATCTCCGGTGGTGGTGCCAGAGGAGCCTACGGTGCTGGGGTTTTAGTCGGCTGGAGCGATACGGGGACGCGACCCGAGTTTACGATCGTTACCGGAGTCAGCACAGGTGCGCTCATCGCGCCCTTCGCCTTTCTCGGGCCGGACTATGACGACGAGCTTGAGGAGATGTACACGGCCTACTCCACCAAAGATCTTGTCCGTAAGCTCAACAAAGCGACCATCATCTGGCGTGACTCGGCCGTCAGCAGTGAACCGCTCAGAGCATTGATTGCACAATATATCGATGAGGCTGTACTCGAGGCCTTGGGGGTGGAGCACCGCAGAGGTCGGCGTCTATGGATAGCGACCACGAATCTGGATGCCGGCCGCCCCGTTCTGTGGAATGTAAGTGCAATTGCCGCGAGTGGTAGCCCGCAGGCGTTGGAGCTTGTGCACGATGTGATGCTGGCCTCTGCTTCGATCCCTGGCGCCTTCCCTCCGCTTTATATAGAGGTTGAGGTCGACGGTAAACGCTATGACGAGATGCACGTAGACGGTGGTACCACTACACAGATCAATCTCTATCCAGTCGGCATAGATTGGCGTGAGATAACGAGAAAGCTCGGCGTGAAAGGGCAACCCACTGTCTACGTCATACGCAATGCCCTCCTCGATCCTGAATACAAGCCCGTTAAGCCCAGGCTTGTACCCATTGCGGGTAGCTCCATAAGCGCATTGATCCGTACGCAGGGAATCGGCGACATGTACCGGATCTATCTGGGTGCCCGTCGTGATGAGGTGGACTATCGTCTGACTTTTATCCCGTCAGAATTCACACTCAAGCCGACCGAAATGTTCGATCCAGAGTACATGAAGCAGCTCTTCGAGCTGGGTCGCCAACGAGGCAGGGATGGAACGGCGTGGCAAAACGCACCTCCCGGACTTGAAGACCGATAACCTCGTCAGGAGTCACTGACCGAGTCAGCCGTTAAGCCGTCAATTGCGACCCATCAATCGCTCCAGCGTTTGTCCGCACCCTTTTAGTACGAACAGGTCAGAACTAAGGCAATATAAGCCGAAGGCATAAATACAATTCTCCATAAAACCTCCCAAAAAGCATCATTTGATCTCCAAGTCTGATTAGACCAAGACCGGTACCTTTGTTCTCAACACGAACCGTCAGCTTTAACAACTGACACAATCGGGAGAGAACAATGGAAACCTTAGTCTATATCGCAAACTTGCTTTATTTGCTGTCTTACTTTGTCCAAGACATGCTGCGTCTGCGCGTACTGACCGTACTTGCAGCTACATGCTTGGTCGGATACTTCTATTTCCAGCCTGAACCCATGATGACCGTTGTGTGTTGGAATATGTTCTTCATCGCCCTCAATGTGTTTCAGCTCGGTCGTATCCTAACTGAAAGGCGTACAGGCTCTGATCCGGTAAGTCACGTGATAGCGGTTTTTAAGCAGAATACCGCAAACCTGGTGAACAGCAGCAAAAGGCTTTGCTTACCCGGTAGATCATCAAGCTGAGCGCTTATGCCCAGCCGCGAAGGAATTGGTTTTGACTAGGGATCCCCAGATCCCCAGCGAATCCGGTCATTCTCCACAAAATCTCCAGAATCTCTCCAAGCTTAAAAACCACGCCAGCTCTATTGTTATCCCCACGAATTGACAACTTCAACCTTAACAAAAGAGGACCATCTAAATGACTACTGCAACCTTCACATTGAACCGATCTGGAACGAACACCTCAGGGGCCAAGACCTGGGTAACGAAAACGGCTCACACTGTCTGGCAGGCAGTAAAGCGTCACAATCAACGGCGCCGCGCCGTCGAACACCTTCGCTCAATGACGGACCAGCACTTGCAGGATGTAGGGATACAACGTCATGAGATCTTCACCATGGTGTACGGGACAAATACTGATGGCGTTCACCGGTTCTAAAATGCAAATACGCAAACCTAAACATTCAGAACAATCAGTGGGCTTCCATTCCCGGAAGCCCACTTTGTTGAAACCAAAAAGCGGAAGAAGAGTCATCAAATTCATAGGTTTTCCTTCCGCTGTATACCCGCTGCGAACCTTCGCGTAGCCAGGACGAAATTGTCGCTTGGCTCCAAGGTCTCAACGCCAACATATCATTTAAAACGGAGGAAATTATGACCGACCCTATGAAAGTTGTGGAAAAGCTCTGTGTAAACTATCAGACCGCCGTCAGCAATAATGATTCTGACGGCTACAGCAAACTATTTGCCGAAGATGCCATCCGAATACCACCAGGCTCCGAACCCGAACATGGCCCAGACGAAATCAAGCAAGGCGAACAAAGAGACTATGACATCGCCAGATGGACCGTTCGATCCAGGGCGTTGGACGCCCTCCAGATCAATGACGATTGGATACTTGGTATTGGCGAGGGTGACGTCACCACGGTTGCCCATGCCGATGGTGCGACCAAATCTTTTCGGGTTAACAAGATATGGCTTCTGCAAAAACAACCTTCGGGACATTGGTTGATCAAGCGGCAGATGTGGAATCTGAAGTGAGGTTATCGCGAAGCGTTTAATTCCAATTTACGAATTAGCGGACCAAGGAAGGTCCGTATTCCCGTAAGCGTTCAGTTCCACCTAATTTGCTGCGGAGCAAGCGGATCTAAACAGCCACGCCCCAAAGTTGAGAAACCTATAACTTTGTAGATTCTATTTCCGCTGTATACTTCAGCAGGTTTAATAACTCACTACGTTGACAGTCGATTAAGGATAGCAAACAACTCCATCAAGATTACCGTCGTTCCTTCAACCATCCGCTTAAACCATTAATCGGTCGTCCTGATCCAATTTGACTACTACACTAAACGCGATTGCACCGATCTTTTTGATCATCGCCACCGGCTACATGCTTTTCAGGCTGCGCGTAGTCGGCGAACCGGTATGGTCAGCGATTGAGCATATTTGCTTTTATCTGTTGCTGCCTTTCTTAATTATCCGCACGTTGAGCCGCGCCAACCTCGGTGATGTGCCAATACTCGATTTCATAACAGTGCTTGTCGTAGCGGTCCTGGGCATGTCCACACTACTGATTTTGATGCATGCACTTTTCAAAAACCGTTATCCGGATAGTGGTCCAAGTTTTACCAGTCTGTTCCAGGGGGCCACCCGCTTTCACGGATTTGTCGCACTAGCCGTGATTGGTCCCCTCTACGGGGACCAAGGTGTTACGCTCGCCGCATTGGCGCTCGGCATTATGGTTCCTCTGCTCAATGTCATATCCGTCGTTGTTTTATCGGTTTACGGTCGCAGCGAAACGCAGCTCACCACCGACAAAGTGATAATAAAAATACTGAAAAATCCGTTGATCCTAGCCTGTGTGGTCGGACTGGTATTCAACTGGCTAGGCGTACCAAACATTTTGTTCGATGCAATCGATATTATCGGTGCTGGTGGTCTGGGCCTTGCATTGCTTACCGTGGGGGCGGGAATGAGATTCGGTCACGCGGCACAAAGCAAATTGCTGGTCGCCACTGGTGTGCTGACGCGTCTAATCGGAATGCCAGTAATCATCATCGCCATGTCCTGGCTGGTAGGACTCGATGGACTCGCACGCACCGTAGCAATTATCGCCGGCGCGGTTCCAACTGCGGCATCATCCTATGTTATGGCACGCAAGATGGGCGGTGATGCAGCACTGATGTCGAGTATTGTGACCTTCCAAGTGATCATCGCGTTTTTTACTCTACCTCTATTCATTTACATTGCCGAACATCTCTAGGATCGTCCGGAACATCACGACAGGGGTGGTTTATGAGGTACCGTTTACGGGTTAAAGGATGGAATCGAGTAACTTTCCGGCGTAGGGCGATTAAAGGCCGAACGACCGCAACTGGTCGACAAGAGAAGTAGCTACTGCATCGCAAAAAAATTGCGAGCCCATGTCTGCTATTAACTGCAAAGCTACCTGAATGTAAGAAACCTATCTTTAAGCTTATATACTGGATTCGACAGTTGCGGTCCGGCAGTGTAGCAGGTAGATAGTGATAGTTTATACTCGTTCGTTATCACGCCCTTTAAACGGTTTGGATTTTTCAACGGATTTAAGTTATGAAAATTGACGGTAGTTGTCACTGTGGCGCTATTACTTATGAAGCGGAATTAGAACCTGAAGCGGTCGGCATTTGTCATTGTACAGACTGCCAGGCCTTGTCGGCATCGGCCTTCCGCACCATAGGTTTGGTTAAGGCGGGAGCTTTTCGTTTGTTGACTGGTGCCCCGAAAATCTACGTCAAAACAGGTGATAGTGGGAATCGGCGCGAACAGGCATTTTGCGACAACTGTGGTTCGGGTATTTACGCTGCATCGGTTGGCGACGACCCCAAGGCACACAACATTCGTATGGGCACGGTATGCCAGCGCGCTCAGTTTCCACCTCGGTTTCAAGTTTGGTGCCGATCTGCTCAACCCTGGTTGCCTTCTATCGACACACCAAAAAAGTCCGATAAGCAATAGGTTTCTCTCAATACCGGACCCTTAGTATTCTGAAACCTATAAGTCGCTTCAGGGAAACCCTCAAAGCTGCCTGATCAACTGTCGTTTGGTTCATAGCAAGGATTTCTAAATCGGCTGCCTCTGAGCGGCCAACTCCCAGCACTCGATTTAGATTTTGATCGAATCTGGTCGCTTAAGTTCGCTCGCTAACTTTATGCCGGCACGGTAATATCACAGAGAAGTCCAATATA
>JASJAT010000105.1 GCA_030066885.1 Arenicellales bacterium
GCAACTTCCGCCAATTTCTCTGCTTTTACTGTGTTGAGCTCATGGTCCCCGCGAACCACGAGTGCTACAACACCTTCGGTACCACGGACCAACAGGGTTTTAGCTACTTTTGATGCATCGATATCCAAGAATTTCGCCACTTGTTCTACCGTGTGTTGCCCCGAGGTATCAACGACTTTCAATTCTTGTTTTGGTGGTGGACGCTGATCCATTGGCGCCACTGCCGGCGCAAGCTCGACGTTGGCTGCATAGGTACACTGGCTACAGATCGCGATCGCATCTTCACCGGAATCGGCCAACACGTGAAATTCGTGCGACGTGCTGCCACCTATTGCTCCAGAATCTGCCGCTACAACTCGAAACTCAAGGCCACACCGGGTGAAGATGCGTTCGTAAGCTTCATACATTTGGTTGTAAGACTTCTGAAGTCCCGCTTGATCTACATCAAAAGAATATGCGTCCTTCATGATGAATTCGCGCCCGCGCATGACGCCGAAGCGAGGCCGTATCTCGTCACGAAACTTGGTTTGGATCTGATAAAGATTCAACGGTAACTGACGATAGCTTTTTATTTCGTTGCGGACGATATTGGTGATGACTTCTTCGTGGGTTGGTCCTATGCAAAAATCGCGTTGGTGACGATCTTTGAAGCGCAATAGTTCCGGGCCATATTCATTCCAACGTCCAGACTCCAGCCACAATTCCGCAGGTTGTACTGCCGGCATCAATAATTCCTGGGCGCCGGCCTTGTTCATTTCTTCCCGCACAATCTTCTCAATTTTTCGAACAACGCGCAGCCCAGAAGGCAGTAAATTGTAAATACCGGCTGCCACTTTTCGAATCATACCGGCACGTAGCATGTATTGATGGCTGATAATTTCTGCGTCCGCTGGAGTCTCTTTCAAGGTTGCCAGCAATAACTGTGATGTGCGCATTAGAGGATCGATTTATGTTTTAACATGTGCGGGAAGGTTGTATATTAACTGCAGTTTTTACAATCTAAAACGTTTATTAGGTAAATTTCCTGTTTGGATACAAATAGTATCGAGGCTGCTGTAAGGACTGAGATCGAGACCCTTCATCGTTTTTTTGTCGATTGGTTCTCTGGGCGGTGCCCTAAAACTGAAGAGTACTTTGCACAGGAATTCAAACAGCGATTCGATCCGAAGTTTCTACTTATCCCACCAGCTGGTACCGCACTCAATCTAGACATGTTGTCCCAGGCATTGTATACACGCTATGCCTCTAATCCCGATTTTCGTATTTCGATTCGTCAGGTCAGAGTACGTCGTAAATCCGATCACTATATTCTGGCGACCTATGAAGAGTGGCAAAAAAATGCCCTTGCCTCAACGCCGGCTAACAATGGCAGGATAGCTACAGTAGTTTTTCACTTAGACGGTAAATTAAATTGGTTTCATGTCCATGAAACGTGGCTACCCCAAGACGTTATGGACTCCGGGCCCTATGATTTTTAAGTCTGCCACTCGTATAGGTTTGTAGCCGATATATTAACTTAATGGCAGAACTTAAAACACAACCGAGCAATAAGAGTGTGACGGCTTTTTTAAACACCATTGAATCGGATGATAAAAGGAACGACTGTTTCAGATTGCGGGCGCTGATGGAACAGATTACCAACAAGAAAGCCAGAATGTGGGGCGAGAGTATTATCGGGTTCGGTGAGTACCACTACGAATATGCCAGTGGTCATTCCGGAAAGTTCATGCTCACGGGCTTTTCTCCGCGAAAGCAAAACTTGGTTGTTTACATCATTCCCGGTTTTTCGCGCTACAGTGGGATCATGAAAAACCTAGGTAAATATAAAACCGGTAAGTCATGTTTATATCTCAATAAGTTAGACGATGTAGACCTTACACAACTACGAGAATTGATTACTCAATCGGTGGATTACATGCACGACACGTACGAATGTAACTAGAGACAGTTCATGACGACACAAGTGATAGGCATTGACCATATCTATATTTCGGTCACAGATATGGAGGCGGCCGAAAGCTATTATGACAAAGTGATGACGACCCTAGGATTTAAGAAGAATCAATTTGATATTGGGGATGTCGGCCATATTCAGTATTTCAACAGACACTTTGGGTACGTTATTCGGCCTGCCACAACTGGGGCGCCACCTCACAATCGATACCATCCAGGGTTACACCACTTTTGTTTCAGGGTTGATACAAGGGAGGATGTGACAGGCGCAGCAAACAAGTTGCGAGCTTTAGGTATAGACTGCAGTGAGCCGCAGGACTTTCCAGAGTACGCGGAAGATTACTATGCCGTTTTCTTGTCTGATCCTGATGGGATCAAACTGGAAATTACAAACTACCGGGAAGAACGTCGATTCAGGCACGACTATTGGGAACAGGTTTAGGTTGAGGAAGCCAGACGTTCTTTTTATGTTAGGGTTGATTAGATTGATTCGTCGCCGGTGGTTCATTCGCGTACAATACAGGTAAGCGAAGCGTTTACGTTGATTCGTGGGATATGCGAATGCTACAAAGTAAATCTGGCGCAGGAATCTATCTAATATGCGCATGCTTTTTATACCTTTATACATGTGTCACATCTGGACAAATGACTAGCGGAGACGACCCTTTTAGCAAAGCGCGACAAAGAATGGTCGACGATCAGATCGCAAGTCCTTTTGATAGCCGGCCTGCTGTGACTGACGCCAGAGTGATCGAGGCCATGCGAATGGTACAACGCCATCGATTCGTGGATGAGCGCTATCTGGACCTAGCCTATTCAGACCGCCCTCTGCCCATCGGACATGGGCAGACTATCTCTCAACCTTATATCGTTGCGTTTATGACGGAGTTATTGGAGGTGTCACCGGATCATATAGTGCTTGAAATCGGTACTGGTTCAGGATACCAAGCGGCGATCCTGGGCGAACTGGCCAAACACGTCTATACCATAGAGATCCTCGAACCTTTAGCAAAGCAAGCTGAAAGCAAACTAGAGGAACTGGGTTATGAAAATATTACTGTCAAAGCTGGCGATGGTTACTTAGGTTGGCCTGAGCACGCGCCCTTTGACAGCATTATTGTCACCGCTGCACCAGACCATGTACCACAGCCTTTGATTGACCAGCTGAAACCCGGTGGTCGAATGGTTCTGCCGGTCGGGCCGGTATGGAGCACCCAGAAACTGACACTAGTAACAAAGAAAGACGACGGTACGGTAGACAAAGAAGTAGTCATGGCGGTTGGGTTTGTCCCGCTAGTCCGGGAATAATCTGTTTTATATTTGTGACTATTTTTTGAGATGTTTAAAAGGCCAGAAGCTATTCCTTTTGGCTTTAATTTTAAGCTTTTTTCTAAAACGTAGGAGCGGCGCCTCGCCGCGATTCAATCTGTCCACAGTGTGTTGGCGATCGAAGGAGGTTTATGGGCTACTCGATAGATTTTAGCAACCGGCATGTTTTTGTGGCGGGTGGTACAAGCGGCATTAATCTTGGTATTGCCAAAGGCTTTGCTGAAGCTGGAGCAAGACTTAGTGTATTGAGCCGGTCACAGGAAAAAGTTGATGCAGCGGTTGAAACCCTTTCAGCGATTGGCCAAAAAGCAATGGGTTATAGTGCTGACGTGCGTGACTACGAAGGGGTTGAACGGGCACTTACCACGGCACACCGTGAACAGGGAGACATCGATGTACTGATCTCCGGAGCGGCGGGGAATTTCCCAGCAGCGTTTCTTGATATGTCACCCAATGGGTTCAGGGCGGTAGTGGATATTGATCTAATTGGCACTTTTCACGTACTGCGTGTTGGTCATCAATTTCTTAAGAAACCAGGGGCCAGCGTTATTAACATTTCAGCTCCTCAGGCCTATGTCGCCGCGCCTTTACAAGCACACGTATGTGCTGCTAAAGCCGGTGTGGATATGCTGACCCGTGTCTTGGCTTTGGAGTGGGGGGAGCAGGGTATTCGTGTTAATTCATTAGTGCCCGGTCCGATTGAGCAAACGGAAGGGATGGCTCGGTTGGCGCCCACACCCGAGATACTTGATGCTGTGCGTGAAAGTGTTCCGGCTAAAAGACTCGGTCAAGCTCAAGATATTGCCCAGGCCGCTTTAGCACTGGCGTCACCGCTGTGTGAGTATATTAACGGTGCGATCATACCAGTGGATGGGGGGTGGTCGTTGATTGGTTTTGGCGACATGATGCGGAACATGACAACGATATATGAACAGATTCGCCGCAAGTGATGACATGGATCCACTGCTACGCTCATTGCGCAATGGGCTGGTCAGTGATCGCCTTGGGCGGGAGTCGCATAAACGGTTAAACCCGGATTGGGTAGAAAGTGCTTTAAGTGAAGCGTCTAGTTTTATCATTCCGGTTCGTGGCGAAGATAGTTTGTTTTATAGAAAGCCTGAGCCGCGTGCGGCTTTGTTTCCGGCTCCAGCTGTTAGAGAGCGGATCACCGCGTTGGATAATCTAGTTTATTTGGGTCACCACCGGGGCGAGGATTTTTTCGCAATTTCTGTATACGAAACAGTCAACGCGATTCCCTGGGAGCTATTGGATGAAGGACTGGCGTTCGATAGCTTGTGGAGCACCGGAATGCTGATCGATCAATTTGAAGCCTCCTTGCTGGCTTATGCCCGCGGTATGTGTTACTGGCACCACCGAACGAAGTTTTGTGGGGCTTGCGGTGGGGATACACGGTCTGAGCGCGCGGGTCATATGAGAGTATGTGCCAACGAGCAGTGCCAATCGATTTACTTCCCGCGTACCGATCCGGCCGTTATCGTGCTAGTACATGCGGGTGAGCATTGCCTGCTAGGAAACAAGAGTAGTTGGCCGGAAAACCGCTTTTCAACCCTTGCCGGTTTTGTCGAGCCGGGTGAAACGGTCGAACAAGCCGTAGTGCGGGAAGTAAAAGAGGAGACTGGAGTAGACGTAAATACCCTGGAATATCACTCGTCTCAACCATGGCCGTTTCCGGGATCAGTGATGTTGGGGTTTCACGCTACAGCCACACGGCAAGAAATTACTTTGTTGGATGACGAGTTAAGGGATGCAAGGTGGTTCAGCCGGTCTGAAATATTGGCGGCCAAAGCGGGCACCGGTTGGCTGCGACTGCCTTCCCGGATTTCCATTGCACGACGGTTAGTCGAAGATTGGTGTCAAACACAGTAGCTAGTTGCTAGATACTCGCTACATATGTCTTTCCACACGAAGCGGTCCTGGATCCCTTGAGGTAGCGGCGTTTTTCGTCCAGACTGTCCGCCCTTCGAAAGCAAAATCTATGACCGGGAGTAACCACAGATGAATTATCAGGGTCAGGCGATCAACGTTTCTATGCGAAATGAGGTCGCCGAGCTCCAGTTTGATTTGAAGAGTGAATCAGTCAACAAATTCAATGCACTTACATTGGGTGAGTTGAAAGAAGTTGTAGATAAACTCAAGGGTGAGGGCAGTGTGAAAGGCTTGCTACTAACCAGCGCCAAGAATGTGTTTGTAGTCGGGGCTGATATCACTGAGTTCACTAAATGGTTTGGTGTTGCCGCGCCGGAACTCAGCAAACATGTCTTAGATATTCATCGTGTTTTTTCTGGGCTGGAAGACCTCCCATTTCCGACGGTCGCAGCCATCAACGGGTTTGCACTGGGTGGCGGGTTTGAAGTCACCTTGGCATGTGATTATCGCGTAATGAGTACAAGGGCACAGGTAGGTTTACCGGAGGTTAAGCTTGGGCTTTTTCCGGGCTGGGGTGGGACGGTTAGATTGCCTCGAGTAATAGGCCTCGACAATGCCATCGAATGGATCGGTATCGGTAAGCAACATCGTCCGGAGGACGCATTAAAGATGGGCGCTGTCGATGCCGTCGTTGAACCAGAGGTGTTACGTGAGGCGGCTCTCAGTCTTTTACAACAATGTATAGACGGCAAATTAGACTACCGGGCGCGGCGGAAAGAGAAGCTTGATCCTGTGCGCTTAAACGAGACCGAGCGCGCGATGGTATTTGCGACTTCTGAGGCTTATGTTGCGGCCAAAGCAGGTGTGCACTATCCGGCGCCCGGCATAGCGCTCCAGGCAATGAAAAAACATGTCATGTTGCCGCGAGATGAAGCCAGCGAAATCGAGGCAGGTGCATTCGCTGAAGTTTTTCAAACAGACGCTGCGCGCAGTTTGGTTGGCCTGTTTTTAAATGATCAAACCCTTAAACGCGAGGCCAGAAAATATGCCAAGCAAGGGCACGAGATCCAATCAGCAGCAGTACTCGGCGCCGGTATCATGGGCGGTGGTATAGCGTATCAAACCGCATTCAAAGGCATACCCATCGTGATGAAAGATATAAAAGTGGATGCCATCGATTTAGGGCTGAGTGAAGCTAAAAAATTACTCGCCAAGCGCGTTGAACGTGGTCAACTCCAGCCTGCGCAAATGGGTGATGTACTGAACCGGATCAATCCAACCATAGAGTACGCTGAAGTTAAGCATGCCGATATCGTAGTTGAAGCTGTTGTGGAAAACGAAGGTGTAAAGAAAGCGGTCTTAAAAGAGTTGGAAGGTGTGGTCGATGCAGATACCATTATCGCAAGCAATACTTCCACAATATCCATAGATACGCTGTCTGAAGTTTTAAGCAATGCGGAACGCTTTTGCGGTATGCACTTCTTTAACCCAGTGCACGTCATGCCGTTAGTGGAAGTCATTCGGGGGAGCAAATCCTCCGACGAGACTATTGCAACAACGGTAACGTTTGCTCGCACCATTGGAAAGAATCCTATTGTGGTGAATAACTGCCCTGGATTCTTGGTGAATAGAATATTATTCCCTTATTTGAACGGGTTCGAAATGTTGTTGCGCGACGGTGCGGATTTCAGAAAAGTAGATAAGGCTATGGAAGCGTTCGGGTGGCCTATGGGACCGGCGTATTTGCTCGACGTTGTTGGTATCGATACTGCACATCATGCAGGTAAGGTCTTGGCCCAGGCTTACCCTGACCGGATGCAACTCGATTTCAAATCGAGTACGGATCTCATGTACGAGTCAGAAAGGTTGGGGCAAAAATCAGGCAGTGGATTTTATAAATATGAAAAGGACAAGAAAGGTAAGCCCAAAAAAGTGCCTGACAGTGAGGCATTAGAGCTGGTGAATCAAATCGGATCTGCGTCGAATGATTTCAGTGATGAGGAAATCGTTGCACGCATGATGGTGCCAATGTGTATAGAGACCGTACGTTGTCTGGAAGAAAATATCGTTGATTCGCCGGTTGCAGCAGATATGGGTTTGATATGGGGCCTTGGCTTTCCCCCTTTCCGCGGTGGAGCCCTGCGTTATATCGATTCCCTAGGCGCTGATGAATTCTGCAGGCTTGCTGATAGACATGCTGCTTTAGGCAGAGCTTATGAGGTCACTGAAGGACTGCGGAGCATGGCTGCCGCGGGCAGGCGATTTTTCGATTGAGAACTGATGGGAACGGCCCGCTACGCGGGCGGACTAACCAATTCACTATAGCAGGAGGTTTGCTATGGGTTTGAACGGGCGTGAGGCGGTAGTAGTTGATTGTATTAGGACGCCGATGGGTCGATCCAAAAACGGCGTCTTTCGTAGCGTTCGGGCTGAAGACCTTTCGGCACATCTGGTTAATGCTTTGTTTGAACGCAACCGTGAAATCGATCCTGCCGAAGTCGACGACGTTATTTGGGGTTGCGTCAACCAAACGCTAGAGCAAGGTGTGAACGTTGCTCGAAACATGGCGTTGTTGACCGAACTTCCGCATACGGTGCCCGCTCAGACCGTCAATCGGTTGTGTGGTTCGTCCATGCAGGCGATACACGAGGCAACCAAATCCATTTTAAGTAATTGTGGTGACGTGTTTTTGGTTGGCGGGGTGGAGCACATGGGCCATCTTCCTATCGATCACGGGATAGATATTAATCCGCGGTTGAGTAAAAGCGTCGCCAAAGCGGCTGGGGTTATGGGATTGACCGCAGAGTTGCTCGCAAGGATGCACGGCATCACCCGGCAACAACAAGATGAGTTTGGTGCACGTTCACATCAACGTGCTCACGCGGCGACGGTTGAGGGACGATTTAACAAGCAATTAATTCCTACAGAGGGCCATGATGAACGAGGGTTAAAAATCGTATGCGAAGTGGATGAAGTTATTCGTCCCGAAACGACGGTGCAAATTCTGTCGGAGCTGAAACCAGTATTCGATCCGGTAAACGGTACCGTTACCGCGGGTACTTCTTCGGCTTTATCCGATGGTGCGTCGGCAATGATGGTACTTTCTTCAGCGCGTGCCGAATCGCTAGGCGTAAAACCAATGGCACGCATTAAATCGATGGCGGTAGCTGGTGTTGACCCATCGATTATGGGCTATGGCCCAGTTCCCGCGACACGTAAAGCACTCGAACGTGCGGGGTTGACCATGAGTGATATCGATGTCGTCGAATTGAATGAAGCGTTTGCTGCTCAATCACTGCCGGTGCTGAAAGATCTGGAGTTAGTGGACCATCTCGACGAAAAAGTCAATTTAAACGGGGGGGCGATCGCACTCGGGCATCCGTTGGGATGTTCTGGCGCCCGTATATCCACTTCGTTACTCCACACCATGCGAGATAACGATAGTACATTTGGGTTGGCTACGATGTGCATCGGCTTGGGCCAGGGTATTGCAACGGTATTCGAACGCATTTGATGAAATTCTATGACTACCACCGTGCGCCCAGTCCGCGGCGGGTTCGAATGTTTATTAGCGAGAAGGGAATTGATATCCCAGTGGTGGAGGTGGACCTTAGACATCAAGCCCAGTTTAACAAGGAATATCAAGATAAGAACCCACGCTGCACCGTACCGATGCTGGAATTGGACGATGGTGAGTACATCCACGACACCCTAGCCATCTGCGACTACCTGGAATCTATATATCCAGAACCGCCCTTGATAGGTCGGGATGCCAAACAACGGGCGCGGGTGTTGATGTGGTATCAGCGTATCGTCGATGATGGATTTATGGCCGTATCAGAATCATTCAGAAACTTCGTTAAAGGGTATCGTGGCCATGCACTAACAGGGCCTGTAAGCTACGATCAGATCCCAGAGCTAGTCGAACGCGGGCGTAGGCGTGCGGAGAGGTTTTTTGAAGATCTCGATGGACATCTCAATGGTCGTGAATATATCGTGAACAATACTTTTACTCTGGCAGATATCGCAGCGTTGGTCACGGTAGATTTCGCTAAAGCCATTAAGCTAGATATTCAGGGACGGCAGAGTAACTTGAAGAAGTGGCATGAATTAGTGTCCGCCCGGCCTAGCGCACAGTTATGAATACCCAATGACAGATTTTCTGTCTCAAGTTCAGGCTATCGTGGGGCAACAGGGTATGGTCACCCAAGATAAGTACGCCGCATTGCTCGAGGATCAGCGCGGGTACTATCGCGGTGAAGCAAGGATGATCGTGCAGCCCAGAACTACGGAAGAAGTCGCTCGGCTCATTACATTGTGTGGACGATACGGTATTCCGGTAGTTCCACAAGGAGGTAATTCTGGTCTGTGTGGTGGTGCGACCCCTGATCAGACGGGCAATCAGATCGTGTTGTGTTTGTCGCGCATGAGTGCAATCAGAGAGATTGACCCGGTGAATCACACCGCTACGGTGGAGGCCGGTGTGATATTGCAACAATTACACGAAGCGGTGGCGCGGCATGATCTGTTTTTTCCGTTAGACCTCGGTGCGAAAGGCAGTTGTCAGATAGGGGGGAATCTTTCAACCAATGCGGGAGGAATCAACGTATTGCGTTACGGTAATGCTCGGGAGTTGGTTTTGGGCTTGGAAGTGGTGTTACCTGATGGTCAAGTGTGGAGCAGTCTATCCAAGCTTCGGAAGGACAATACAGGCTATGACCTTAAGCAACTGTTTATAGGTGCGGAAGGCACACTGGGCATCATAACCGCGGCGGTATTGAAGTTGTTTCCGACGCCAGGCATGAGACACACCGCATTCATCGCAGTCAAGGACCCAGCCGCAGCAAGCGATCTATTCATTGCCACGCGACGGACGAACGCCGATGTTTTGGTTTCGTTTGAATACATGCCGCGCTTGGCTTTGGATTTGGTCGGGAACGATCCGTTAAATGACCGGTACGAACACTATATCTTGTTAGAACTGATTTCGGGCACTGAAGATAATCTTCAGCAACAACAACTCGAGGATATTCTCGCCCAAGGGCTGGAAGACGGCAGCATATTGGATGGGACTATTGCACAAAACGACAGTCAGCGAGAAACGTTGTGGCAAATTCGAGAGTCGATTTCTCCAGCACAACGCGTGTCGGTCAAGAACGATGTGTCGGTTCCCGTTTCCCGCGTTACGGAATTGCTAGAACGTGCACCGGAGATAATCGAACGCACAGCCCCGGGTGCACGGCCATGTCCTTTCGGTCACATCGGTGATGGCAATATTCACTACAATATACTCGGGCCTGCTGACCTGGATCCAAAAATATTCAGGCAGCAGTACGGTGAGAGACTCGTCAATGCTATTAATGATTTAGTCATGTCGATGGGGGGGAGCTTTAGCGCGGAGCACGGTATCGGGAAATTACGCCGTGACGATCTCTATCAGTACAAAGATAAGATTGAAATCGAGTTAATGAAACGACTAAAAGCAACGTTTGATCCGGATAATCTGCTCAATCCTGGTAAAATCATATAACGGAGTGTATTGAAGACTGGGTCGATAACAGCAATAAAAGTCGTAGTCGGGGATTCAATCAGAGAACAGTAAGTAGTGGGCACCAAGATAGAGTCTCAGGCTACATTGGGGAATTCAGGGAGGCTTCCCGATTTTCTGATCATTGGGGGGATGCGTTGTGGAACAACCAGCTTACACGAGTTACTCCGTCAGCAACCTTCTCTATGGTTTCCGGCAAAGAAGGAAGTGCACTTTTTCGATAGACGCAATCCAGACCTTGGAACTTCTCTCGATGGCTACAAGCGTTTGTTTGCCGGTTGTCCCGTCGATAAGCTATGTGGAGAGACAACACCGGACTATCTGTCTAGTGAGGGATGTGACAAATATATCTATGAAGTCATCCCGGACGCGAAGCTGGTTGTCATATTGCGCGACCCAGTAGAGAGGACCTGGTCACACTATCTCTTTAGCGTCCTGCATAAAGTTGAGACTCTGGACCTTAAAACTGCGCTGCAAGAAGAAACCAAAAGGTTGAAGGTTAAATCTGATCATACCGACATCTTCTTCAGCTATCTTCAACGCAGCCGTTATGTGGAACACCTTCTCAGATTTGAGGCATTGTTCCATCGGGATCGACTAAAAATTGTGTTCTTCGAAGAGTTGTTGTCAGACCCAAGACAGGTGTTATTGGAATTGCTGAGCTTTCTGGATCTGTCGACGCAGCCCGCACGGGTTGCGCTGCCACACTTGAACGAAATGTCCAACTTGTATCGGGTTGTGTCGAGACAGCGAGCGCTCGCAGATAAACGCGCTAACATACTCAACAGGGTGTTAAATAGATTAAACCTTGGCCCAACGAAACAAAAACAAAAACTTCCCTCAGCGGATCGAGAATACCTGCATTCCTACTTTTATGAACACAACGCAAAGTTAGAGACGTGGCTAGGCCGTTCCCTGCCTTGGTCAAAGTAAAAAAAGAACGCCACATCTGTGGATCTACCAGCGAAACTGATCCCCCAAAAGCTCAACCAATTCTCGGTTGGACTTGTCGAAGTAGTCATCGAGCTCGGCACGTGTCTCCGCTGATAGTTCTGAATAGCTTCCAACTTGTTGCGGTTTTAGATTTGTTGGATAGATTTTTTCGATTTCTAAAAATTCGTATACCTCGTTCAGGACTTTCTTGGGGTCTTGAAAGAAATCTTCGCTTTTAATAAACAGAAACTGATCCCGACTGAAGTGTTCTAACCAGTTTTTGATACGCCCCGCATACAGCCCACGTACCAAATAAAGACGACTGCCTTCTATTGATAGATCGTCATTCGAAATGGCTTCTTCGAAAGACGCTGGGAAGTCTTTACGCTTGAGCTGTCTGACATGCATGTTGTATTCAGAGTACGCTCTTTCAATGGGATTTCTGAGTAACACCAGCAGCTTTACATCGGAGATGTCTTTCCTTAGTTCAACCGGAGCTTGCTCGGAATACAGATAATTAGGAGACGCTTCACCGGTTTTCTTCCCGCGGCTTCTGATAAGCAACGGGAAAAAACTTTTGTACCAGCTCAGACTCTTGCCGTGATGTAGGTAGTAGTTGTAATAGTGGATCTCCTTTTCTACAGACATTCTGAGCTGAGGGTGCTGTGACAAGTAGTAGTACAGAGAAGACGTCCCGGATTTTTGAGCGCCAATGATGATGAAATCGGGCAGTCTTCTCCAATGACTGGTCAGCCTTCTATAGTAATAGGCTAGTGAAGAATAAACTTTTCCTGGAATCCTTTTTATTGACATCATTTCAAAAGTTATCGGTGATTTTCTATCCGTTCCCTTGTTGATTGTTGTGCGATTTCGCGTAGCGTCTCCTCTTGCGGGGATGCGACGGCGGCATCGCTTGGCTTGGTGGCAATGAGGCTAAAATAGTCCGCATAGCATCGGTGGTTTTTTAAGTAATCCAGGGTGTTCGACCCAAACTCTCTGACCGCTAATTGATCAAGCTGTTCTCGAGAGAGGGCGACCTGACCTTGACGCAGTTTTTCAGGGGGAAGTCCGCCTTGGTCTGCGATGAGCCCATGCATCTGATAGCCGATATCAGCCAACTTCAGCCCCAGAGTTTTCGGAGTGTAAGCAAACCAATGTCCCCAATACATGTTGCCTTCATGGTAGAGCGTTGATAATCCGTCTGCGTTCGGAACAATGATACAAAGGTAACCACCTTTCCTTAAGAATCGAAAAGCACACAGCAAGGCACTGAGTGGATCAAAGTGATGTTCGAGGGAATTATCCATAATGATCCAGTCAAAACATTCTTCCGGCGCTTCCAGATCCTCGATTAGCCCGTTTTGAATGTCCAGACCAAAGAGTTTACGGGCCTGGCGCTGGGAATAAAGATCCGGATCTATTCCCGTGACATTCCACCCTTTTTCTTTTTTAAGCCAGTCAATAGTGACACCAGGTCCGCAGCTCACATCCAGTACGCGTCCGCTACTGCGAGTGTTTTCCAGACCTACTTCCTCATAGTATGTTTCGATAAAACGGAGTTTGTCTGCAACATATTCCTTCCAGTCTTCGTCCTTCCACGCGACGATGTTCCTCTCACCATCAAAACTGTGTCTATTTATATCGGAGAATTTTGGTAAAGGATTAATGAAACTGAGGCCACAGTCGCGGCAGCATAAATACTGTAGTGCTAAGAACCTTGTTGACAGTGGATTACTGAGTCCACTGTCACCATAAATCTTGAATGGAAATCTCGGTGGTATGCGGGGTTTTTTTGAGTATAAAAACTCAAAAGGTACCATGTCCTTACAACCACAAAAATTGCAACTGCGATAGTAGATCCCGGGTAGTTTGCGGGCAGCGAGATTCGGGTCGATTTGGATCCAGTTGAAAGACCGGCGGACGATCGATTTTATTAAGTTCAAATTTTTGTCTTTTTTATATTAGTCGGTAGAGGCAGTCGCCGTCTGATTTGACCACGTTAGAAACAGAAAAATCAAACAGGGCAGTGTTGGGCTGAGGGCTTTTGGCTGTTAAGCAGTGACTGTCCAGCTTGGTTTCACAAATCAACGCCTGAACAAGTTGACTAGTACCGTCAATACGATGCTAACCACTATCATGGATGAAATTGGGATGAATATACTGCCGCGTTCGGTCTCGATACGGATGTCGCCGGGTAATTTGCCAAACCAGTTGAGGGTCCAAGGAGCAAAATGCATTAGTGCCCCTATAACAACCAATATCACGCCTACAATCATGACCCACCGCGCCATTAGATTCCAAGTAGAAGCAGGGCAGAATTAGCTGACTGTGTCCTGTTCCTTTTCAATTCCCTCTTGGGTTCTGCGTATAAACTCATAAACGGAGATTTGCTGTGGACCTGGTTTGTCCGGTTTTCCCCCTTTTTCGGCATTGTGGAGTGCTTTACCGACTACCGCTATGAAAATAAGCCATACCACGAACAAGCCGATCACCATTAACACGGTATTACCACTGGTATCTGGGGCTGCAAAGAAAAACCAAATCAGGGCGGCAACGAAGAGCAACGTCTGAAATAGATTTAAGGCTTTAAATATCTGAATCAATTTCACAAATTACACAAAGATAGTTTTTGGGCAATTTACTATACTCAAGAGTGAATTCGTACTTCTACTGGTAATTGGCAAATAATCTCCTTTAGTACAGATGGTTACCCAATATCTGGCTTCACCATGCCAGGATATGACATAGCCGGTTGATTCAAACCTGCATGTCGGATTGTCGTTCCATGAAGCTTCCTTACTATGAGAAATTCCTGATAGTCCTTGCACCTATCGTTGTTATCGCTTTCCCTTTCGTAAATCTTTTTGTTTATCACCACTTTAGTTTTTTCAATCCGGAAGTCGGTGTTCTTTTTTGCGGAATCGTCATCGTCGGCCTGATATTTGGCCTGATTCATCTAAGTCATCCCTTTGTGAGGACTGTGTTTCTTTCTTTGTTGATTACTTTAGCGCTGGTACTGCAATTGGATTTATCATCGTACACCTCGCTTGGGTTGTTTGTATTGATGGTTATTATAGGGAGCGCTCTGCATCGTTCCTTCAGTACACTCACCGTCGTGTTTTTTGTGACCATGTCCACCGTAGGTTTAGTACAGGGCAGTGGTAATATGAAGGAGAATGCGGAGGTGCTGCCACGCGATCCGAATCTACCTGTTTATATTCACGTTATTCTTGATGGGCATATTGGTCTTGACGGGATTCCCTTGGATATACCTGGCGGGCGTCGGATAAAACAAGAGTTGACAGAGTTTTACACTCGCCACGATTTCATGCAATACAACAAGGCCTACAGTCGCTACGTGGCAACCATCAACAGTGTGAGCAACTTGTTCGATTTCACGGATACAAAGGAAAATAGATTTAAGTCTCATTCTAAAACGATAAATGTCCTGGATAGGCCAAAGTATTTCAAGATACTAAACGAGCATGGTTATGCTTTGAGGATTCTGCACCCGCGTTATCTTGACTATTGTTCTGCCAACTCCGATTGGGTGAGCTATTGCTACAAGTATCCGGATCTGAACTTGCAATCGATCGAGGATGCGGAATTACCGGCAGAAGAAAAAATCTATTTGGTGCTTCAGATACTGTTGAAACAATCGGATATTCTCAGCAAATACTACGATGGCCTTCGAAAACGATATAACTTGCCAGAGCTTAGTGTGACCAGAGTACCAGGAAACAATCCGAAAATGATGCAGATATTGTTAGAAGACTTGCGGCAACATACCAGAGGTTACGCACATATCTGGCATTTACTCTTCCCACACCCACCTTTTGTTTACGATGACGAGTGTATCTTACAGGCACAGCGTCCAATTGCTGAAACCCAAGCATCTGACAGCGATCTACAAGCGACCTTAGTGGACAACAAACTTAAGATTAAAAAAGGAAACAATACCGTAGGCACTCGGACAGTACGGTATCGACACTACTTCAGCCAAATCAGATGTGGCCTGAAAATGTTCGACCAAATGATGACGGTTCTACGAGAGACTGAAGCATACAATGACGCCATAATAGTTGTTCATGGTGACCACGGCTCCAAAATCTCAAGGTTGAATTCTTTTTCTCTGTGGAAAGACCAACTCCGAAATAGTGATTACGTTGATACTTACTCGACGTTGTATGCGGTAAAAATGCAAGAACCGCCAGTGCAAAAAGGTGATTTCATTTCCTTGAACGAGGCTTTTACAGAGTCGATAAACAAGTTATTTTCGATGAATATACAAGTCCCTCGGGAGCCGTTCGTGTACATGCCTCCCGTTGCACAAAACGCCCCCTTGGAAAAGATAACCATAAAAGAGTTTCTGATACCCGTGTCCGAGTCGGACTAACAGCTAAAATGATGGCGTCGTCATTGTGAGGCTGCATAGCAGCCGCGGCAATCCAGTAAAAAAATGTAGGAGGCACGGCTCCGCGCCGATACCCTGAGGACGGCAATCTATTTGATTGCGGCAACAGCGCGGGTCCTACCCATGTCTTTACACCTTGGTTGAGCCTCTTCGGTACTTCACTTTTTGTTTTCGCCTTTAAACTCATGAACTGCGATATTATGTTGGATTATGAATAGAACGCACCAAAATGAGTGGGATCTTCGCGGGTGGTATGTCGCGGAAACGACCTTCGTCAGTACCCACGTCGCTGCGCTGATATTCTATGTTCTCGGGGCAGTTGTCAGCTTTCAAAGGCTATCTGTAGAGTTGAATCAGCCGAGTGGTATCGGCGAAGCCAGTGATCAAGTAATGGGTCTGTTTCTATTCTCGGTATGTTTCCTGCTAGCGCCTTGGAGGCGTTGGGTTCATTCTGGCCGAAATAAGAAGAGTTATGTATTCTGGACGTGTTTGGAAGGAGGCTTTACCTTGCTGTTTGGCGCTGCCGTAGCCCATCAACTGACCTCTGGAAGTTCAGTTGATGTCGTACTCTTGAGCGGCGCGTCGTTCTTTTTATGGCTCGCGCATACCGTAATGATCCCAAAGCATGAAATATATGGGCGAAGAACTTCTAATTTGGAGTATCTTAAGCGTTGGAACTAGAGGGTGACTTACTTGAGCCCGTCGTTAATGCGTTCGATAACTCGGAGTCAGTTAATCAATGAGTAAAGGAAAACCAATCTCGCTGCACGAAGAATTCACCAAGCTTAGCTTTTTAGACAATCGTACACCGCACACCAGCGAAGAAGAAAGCAGCCGTGCCTTTGCAGCGTTATCCGGATACCGAGATGGTGCTGTCTTCATCGGGCATTACGCTGGTAACAGCGAGTGGGAACGACACTCTAAAGGCGATGAAATCGTCTATGTAGTAGAAGGGCAAACAACACTGTTCCTGCTGTCAGAGGGTGAGCAAATACCTAGCACCTTGTACGAAGGCCAGCTCTTTATCGTGCCACAGAACACGTGGCATCGATTCGAGACACCAGAAGGAGTAAAGGTTATGACCGTAACACCGCAACCAACCGACCACCAGGTTGATCTACCGACGACTACGTGAAAGAGCAGAAGGTGTTAGGTCGTTTGCTTATTTTAATGAGGCATCCTGGTCCGGCTAGAGGTAGGACGTATTAAGACCTTAAGACCAAGACGCCCCAAGCATGAAACAGAGGGATACATCACCAATTTATAATCGAAATGTTACGGAGTTGTTACAAGGGGCATAGCCTACAACCACTAGGGGCGAAAGTGGGCAGAGGCCATCCTTGGCATAGATCCCGTAAGGGGTAAGTGTGCAAAACCCGGCACTCTGGTCTTCGCTGATCAGGGCCAGTCTGGAGGGACCTAGACCAAAGTACCGTTCGAAGATAACCCCGGTGAGTATCCTACGAGACTGTTGTTAAGGATTTGTGAACGCTGGATATTAAGCAGAATAAAAAAAGACGAGATGAGGCAGCTACCGCTCCTCCTTAAATTGCGCCTTTATTCAGGTCTATTAGCCACTCATTCTTACCTATGTATCGGTACCACCGTGTTGGGGGTGTGGGAAGGAGGTGGTCCCGAGTATTTTAGATAGCTCAATAAGCGGTAGTGCCTCGTATATCATACGCCTAAACCAAGCGTCGTGAAAGTACAAGGTAGCTCTCTCCCCAGTGGATGTATCACACCGGTTTTTATTCTACTTGATTCGCAAAGTAAGGCACTTGGTCTCCGTCTCGGGAGGATAAGGTGATGGAGTGCCCGCAGCGATCGATATCGTGTTTCGGTACTTGAACATGATTGTCTCCTGTATTGTTGTGTGGACCAGATTTGTAGCAGGCCAACATTAATGGCCCCTTAATGCGGAGAAGTGGAATCATGTCCTGGGATTTAAGATTTTAAGCTTTGTGTCTATGTGATGAGAGCGAACCTATTTAGACTCTAACGAAGTAAGGGACAACAATAAGTAAGATCCCTATCACAGCTAGAAGTGTGGTGCTGGAAACAAAATAGGGGAAGATCATGAGGATTATCCCACAGGCCAATGGGACAATGGCTTTCTGCCTTTTACCGTACCACGCGAAGCCAAGCCCGAACGAACTGAACAGCACGACCCAAAGAAGCCACCACTCACTCAATGTGGCCACCTCGCAGGTAACGATATGCGTTGCCTGTGCTGGTGTTCTGGTATATCGCCAGTCTCTATTCGTACTATAACCGTCTTTCGATACACCTTCTGTAGCCTTTCACGTTGGGATACCGTAAATATAGTAGATTCAGAAATCAGAGGCATGCTCAGTATAATTAGTGCACGTTGTTCAACTGGTAAAAAATGCGTAAAGAACCTGACAAACGTAAACCGAACAAGAGAGATGAGCAGGATGTGCGCCGTCAGAGAGAGGCACTTCGCGACATTAAGCGCGCTATCGAGCTTACGATGAATTCCGATGTTGGTGGCCGAATTACGTACCGCTTAAACAAGAATCAAAACAGTAATCAAGGGCGCGGGCGTTAGTTGAATACGGCTCGTCTTCGAACAGTATGGGAGACGTATGGCAATTGGAGTTCGCGATCTGCCAGATGGGCATGGTTCCTCTGGAGTTTGTGTGTATTGTATGTCGTAGTAAAGAAAAGTATTGACCCTATCGACTATGAAAATACTTTTCTGACGTATCGGGATGCGGCAATCCACTGGCTTAATACAGAGCCACTGTATAACACGGCTTATTACGGCTTTATCTACCTTCCACAGTCGGCTTTGTTGTTTACCCCGTTTGCCTACATACCTGCTTTTTTAGGTACGTCGTTGTGGCCGGTTTTGAATATCGGCATGTTTGCTGTTGGGATTTACAGTTTCGCGCAATTAGCGAGCCGTCGCTACCGTTCGGAGCTTTTCTTGCCAATGACCATCGTGAGTATCGCGATGGCCATGGGTGCGGCCAAGTCTGGCCAGATGACGCTGATTATGGCAGGCCTGATGATGGTTGCTCTGGTCGATCTGACAGAAAAAAACTGGTGGCGGGCAGCGAGTATGCTGATTCTGTCTCTGGCGTTCAAACCTCTGTCAATAGTTTTAATCCTGCTGGTAGCCGTCCTCTACCCGAGGGCGCGTATTCCATTGCTCGTCGCCCTTGCAGTATTGTTGCTTGTGCCTTTTACGCTGCAAGACCCCGGTTATGTGTGGGAGCAATACGCAACCAACCTGCAGACCATCACCCACATTGCGAATGAGACAAGAGAAATCCAGTTTGCCCAAGTATTCTGGATGTTAGGTAGTGCTGGTGTAGACATCCCGGACACGGTGCAATTTGCAATACGTTTACTGTTTGCGATGCTGACTCTAGGGCTTGGTTGGTGGCTCCGAGGCAAACAGGAACCGGATACTTTTGCAATCTACCTCTATTCGTTGGCCGTAATTTACTTGATGCTGTTCAATACACGGACTGAGAACAATACCTATGTCATGCTGGCCCCCGCGCTCGCGGTCTTCACGGTCTGGGCGTTTCAATCCCAAAAGTTCCTCTGGGGATGTGGTTACTTTGCCGTTACCGTGATGTTTGTCTTAAGCTACAAGTTGGGCAAAGTACTGACAGGAACTGCAACAATATGGATGAAGCCCATGTTGTGCTGTGTTTTTCTACTGCTAATACTTGGCCAGCTGTACCAGGAGTACACCAAGAATCGACTGACAAGCGCTTAGTCACACGTCGCGCTAAACGCCTTGAGAAGTGGTTCTTAGCTCCAAGTGTTGGTGAGACCGGGCTGGATGTGACTCACTTGTGACACGAAATGATATCGATTCGTCGTGAAGTGATAAGCCCTTTCTCAAATAGTTGGCGCGAAATGTCAAGCCCACGGTATTCCTCGTTTTTTACAGTACCCATCCCAAATTTCTCAACCAACGAGGACTTAACCATGAAACATCTAATAGCAGTCTTAGCCGTGGCATTCATTATTTCGGGTTGTGGTGTAGCCGACGTGACCAGTGGTGCTGGTGACCTCGCGGATACTGGCGACAGACTGGCCACAGCCATAGAGGAAGCAAACCAGAACATTTCTCAACAAGCAAAGTCGTATCAATAAAATTGGGCGTCATTGCGAGTTATACCGACGTGGTCCAGCACTAAGAACAAAACTTGTACTTCGTCAGCATATGGTCGGGCCGGGCAAAACGACAGGTTGATTGATGGCCTGAAAGGTACCCTGGCGATTTAGATAAGGTGAGGTAATCAACAGTATGATCAAACGCTTCTTTATAGCTTTATGTGTTTCCATCTCCATGTACAGTTTGCTGGTGTATGCCACACCGGCCCATAAGGTTTACCTAACTGCAAGTGAACGAGAAGGCAAACCCCTCGCCCAACCGGCAACGGAATTTAGTTGTCATGACAAGATATTCGCCGTCATCGAAATCGACGGGCTTACGCGGGACAGGCACAAACTGGATGCCTTGTGGCGTGACCCATCGGGGAAGGACCGGGAACATACCGCGTATGAATTCACGGTGCATGACAACACGACAAGGCTGTGGGTCTGGTTGAAACTACATCGTCCCATGGAGGCTGCTCTAGCGGCGTTCATGAACCCGAGCGCAGGCATGGACGAGTTTATCGGTGAGTGGGAATTACGTGTGGCGATAGACGATAAACAGGTTAATATGAAGTCGTTTTCGGTTCTGTGCTAGTAACAAACTGGTACAACCGGGTATATTGCAATTACGACACAAGGGTGAATTTACAATCGGCCATTTGGATAATCGTCATTCCCGTAAGCTGTCTTCTGGCCGTGACTCCTACATGCTTTTTTTCACCTGTTATTCCCGCCTGTTTTTCCCAACGTCATTCCCGCATGTTTTTAGCGGGAATCCAGCCGCATCGCGGCGAGTCCACTGCACCTACTAGATTCTGACCAAAACAAGCGGGTATCGGAACTTCGGTTATTGAACGGTAACCGTCCGGTGAGGCGATTCATACAAGCATCTGCCATATGGACTGTATGTTTGGGCCATCAAGTGAGGATTGCTATGCTCGAACTCATGAGCAACCCTTTGAGGGGATAAATGTAATGCCTGAAAAAAGAAATTCCTTTAAGACCAATTTAACTTATGGGGCGATTGTTCTCATCCCAGTTTCCATCATTATCGTCGTTGTGGTTCAGCTCTTTGAATTTCTCGATCAAGTGGCAAACGAACTCGCGTTGAAGTCTGCTCTGGATGCTGGAGTGACAATGTTGATCGTTATCTTTTTGTTGCTATTGATCTGTTACTTAATTGGGGCGTTTATTCACACACAACTCGGTACATGGTCGTTCGAACGACTCGAAAATCGAGTTTTAAAACAAGTTCCACTTTACAAAGTAATAAGTGGCATACTCAAAGGCTACGCCGCTCAGGAGAAAAAACACCAGCCGGCTCTAGTTCAGACGGGAATGCCGGGTACCTCGCAGATGGGCATCGTGATCGAGGAGAATGATAATGACACAATCACTGTATTTATCCCGTCAATTCCAATGTTAACTGTTGGTACGTTGTTCGTAGTCGAGCGATCGCGTGTTAAACACCTCGATGTCGGATATCTCGAATACCTCGAATGTCTCGGTGAGTGGGGTGTGGGATCGAAAAAATTACTGGGAAGCATCAAGATCTGACGGGCGG